>CAMBQP010000091.1 GCA_945869955.1 Schlesneria paludicola DSM 18645 | reverse complement strand
GGTTCTGCTGTTACGGGGATTAACGATTTCGGGCATGTCGTTGGCGAATACACAGATTCCAGCGGTAAAGAGCATGGCTATATTTATGCGAATGGAGTCTTTACAACTGTGGATGACCCGCTTGAGTCTGATGGGATCGGGACTCAACTCAACGGCATCAACAATTCCGGTCAGATGGTTGGTAGCTTTGTCGAATCCAATGGGGACTGGCATGGGTTTGTTTTTGACGGAGTGAATTTCCGGAGTGTCAATGATGATTTAGGCTCGAATGTCCCTTCTGTCAGTCCCTACTCGATCAATGATAGTGGGCAATACGCTGGTTTTTATCATGATCTGGATGGACGGGTTCATGGTTTTTTCTTCGATGGTAGTTCCTATTTGACGATCGACAATCCGCTAGGGACTGGTTCTACTCCGTCTCCGCTCGATCCTCCCGGTTTGCTGGGAACGGTCGCGTTAGGATTGAATAACCTGGGTGACATTGTCGGTGGCTATGCGGATGAGAATAATTCCTTTTATGGATTCATTTATCGAAACGGTGTTTATACAACAATTGATAATCCGCTCGGTGAATACGGAACGTCGTTATTTGGGATCAATGACGTGGGTCAAATAGTAGGTAGTTATGTGGATGGTTCGCTTTCGAAGCTTGTCGGTTGGCTGACGTGAACGCAGACTCAGTGCTGGCATGCTCATCGCCAGTCTGATGGGCTGAGGGTCCGCGGAGCTGCGATCAAGGACATTCAAATCCCTTCCCAGGCAGAACGATGATCAATTACTGACGGTCTGCCGGTACGCTCAACGAAACCTCGTGCGGGCGAATTGGGTCGCGCGAGCCGAAGTCTGGCGGTTGAGCGGTCGCTACTGCTCGCACCGTGGGAACCGGAACAAAAATCCCTGCTCGCGAGTTGGGCGAGTTGGGCGATGGGCTGGATGGGTAGAACACGTCAGTTCCCCTCAAACTGACAAGCAGCTTTCCGTGATCCAACGCAGCATCGATCGCGGCGGCCCGTTCGGAGGCGGTTTCTGGTTTGCCGAAGCGACAAGAGCTCTTAGCCTGGAAATCACGACCCGACCACGTGAACGACCAAAAATCTATTGAAACGGTTCCTGACAACTTTGTGATGTTTCCGTTGAATCCTGGCCGGTGATACAACACAGGACTTCCGCCAGGCAATCGTCAGCCACGCCGAGCGAGGCGAAATTAAAGAGCATCAGATCAAAAAAGAGATCTCATGCGGCGGCAACAAATTGCTCGACGACCGTCCAGAAAAATCTCTAAATTGACCGATTCATCGCGAATCGGAAGTACCGTGGAACAATCATCCGACTCATTGGGTCCGCCAGCTGAAAAAATTTGAGTGTCCTCCAGAATAGCCCTTTTCTCTCCTCGACCGCCGGGATTTTTGCGAAGGCAACCACTGCAATCCGTCTCTGCGCTGCGGGTATAAAATCAGATCGCAACCCAAAGTCGGAATCTTTGCAGTTGATTGTTTTTCGCCACTCGCAAACCGAAAACAAAGCGGAATTTGGACTCTAACGCATGTCGTTTCGGGAAGGTTGACGTGCGGATGAGATATCATTGTGGTCTCATTTCCAGTCATACAGGAAGCCTGCAGAGCTTTTGACATCGCATCGCCGATTTCATTGGTGCGGATTTCATTGGTATTGTACAGATCAATTGATGAAATCCACGACGAGATCCCGATTGCGGGTCGTCTTGGCATGGAAACTGCCAATGTCTCTCATGAACAGTGTGCTGAATACGGCGCTACATTGCGGTTTGCCATGGACTGCGGTTTACACCCGCAATTGTCGCTGAACTCTTCGAGTTGGACCGCGCGACTCGGAGAACGGATCCGATCGACTTTGCTTCGTCGCGCATCGGCATACAAAAGGCGTCAAAGTCATCAACCGCACCTCTGGCGATATCTTTTTTGTCTGCGGGTGGGCTACTGGCGAGGATCCCATGATGAATCGAAAGCTCACGTTGCTATGGAGGTATGCCGTCTTATTGTCGGGGATCGGATTCACTGTTGCCGTTGTTATTGATGCGTCCCGATCTGAATATAACCAAACAGCGGCAAACGTACTGAAGTTGATCGCAAAACCAATTCCTGGACAGTCGGTTGCGACCAAAGAGCAGACGCAGGCACAGCCTGCAATTGCTGCCGCACCAGCCGTCATACCAATCGATCCGGTGATGATTCTGAGAGCTGGCAAGCGACTCGTGACGGCGGCGCGAAATTTGAATTGACAATCAAAATTGATCAGACATTGAATTGGAAGTTTGTGCTGAGTGGAAACATCGTGTGAGAAAGAAGAGGCGGCCATGTACTGGGAACAGATCAAGGGTCGATGGAAGCGAGTCCGCAGGATGTTCAAAAGGGAGGACTCGAACAATCTCATCGATGACGAATTCATGATCATCGCGAAGAAGCGAGATCAACTGGTCAACGTCCTGCGGGAAACATGTCACCGTAAAAAAGAAGAGGCTGAAAAAGAGTTTAAATGGTTCACCGATCGTATTGCAGCCACACAAAGGCCGAATTGAGAAGTGTTGCCGCAGCAGGTTGAGGAGGTTGCGTGGTGAGCGACGTCGCGGTCAGTCGCGACTCAGAGCGAGACTCACGTGGAGGTTTGGCTTCGCATCGTCGACCCATGGAGTGAAAGAAACTGGGATGAAACTCACCATGACCGCAATTCTGGTGATGAGTTTGGTTTCGATCAGCATTCTCGGGTGAAACGACGCGACCACGTCATCGGCTAAACAGGAAACACAAATCTCGACTCCCGGTGAAACGACAACGATCACCACCGAAGAGGAACTAAAGAAAGCCCGGCGAACTTCCGCCAGGGACAACGCCTTGAGTGGGAAGCCGTCAAACGGACCGAAAATCTGTTCTTTAGGCGGTCCACAAAGAACTCCAACCAAAGGGATCTGATCATGTCGAATTCCAAAGCGACGCCGTGTGTCGACCAGCAGGAGTGGGCACAGGCCGAACGGAGCGCCAAAGTGGCGGTGGAATCTGTAGGGGAAATGGCCAGCCATTCGGTATCGGCGGTCGGTGCGATGGCGAGAAATGCGGTCGGCGATATCGGCCAAGAAGCGGATCATCTCACGGCCAAGGCCGGCGTCTGTATTGAGGAACTCGGTGATCGATTTAGCAAAAACGGACCCCAATCGGGAATATTGGGAAACGCGTCACAAGCGGTCGCCGGAGCCGTCAAAGAGAGCGGCGAATATCTCCAGGATGCCAAGCTGACCGGGATCACCGCAGATATCGCTCATGTGATTCGGCGAAATCCCATCCCTTCGATCCTGATCGCGATGGGCGTCGGCTGGTTTCTGGGACGAAAACGGAAAGGTTGAGTCATGTCAACAAATGCCAAGGACAGGCCAGCGCAGTCCAGCATATCGCTCGTGAGGGGTATTCTCGTCGATCTCGAACATCTCGTTGAACAGCAATTGCAATTGACGAGGCGAGAGATGGAAGACGAGCTGCGCCAGCGATCAGCGGACGCGATGATCGTTGCGATTGGCATCGGAATCTTATTTCTCGCTGCCGGCGGCTTTTGCCTCGCGTTCGCTCACTTGTTGCACTGGTTCAGCTCCCCAGCGGGGGCTGATCCGGCTTGGTTTCCGCTGTGGGCCTGTCACGGGGTGATCGCAGTAGCACTTGCGGTCGTCGGCGGAATCTTGACGCATGTTGGCCGAACAAAATTTGGGTCTGTTGAGCGGTGTCAGAATCCCGTCACGGAAATTTTTGAGGAGCAAAAATCATGAACGATACTCCCGATTTCCTACGCAAACAGATGCAGGAAACCAAAGCGCAACTCTCCGAGAAGTTAGAGTCTCTGGAACAGCAGTTCTCTGACGCGATTCAGTCTACGGGCACGGCAGTGAATTCGACCATCCAAGCGGTTGAGCAGGCAACACATACTCTCAGCAACGCCCTCGATATTCGACGGCAGATCGATCGACACCCCTGGTTGGTTCTGGGTGGCGCCATCCTCGTGGGCTATGTGGCCGTTGATCTCTTGAAAGGGCCGAAAAATTTGAATTTGGAAGGGGCCGAGACAAGCAGTTCTGTACCAGACTCCGCCGCAAGCGATGCGAGTCAGAAAAACGCGACGCGCATTCTTGAGTCCACTGAGAACGCGACCGCCATCGAGGCCACTCGCCATCCAAGTCAGAAAGGGTCTTACTGGGATCAGTTGAGGGACATTGCAATGCGCTCGCTGATGGCTACGGTGCCGATCGTTGTCGCTCAAATCGTGCCCCGCATCCTCGATCAAGTGATGGACAATTGGGTCGGTACTCCGACCAACCCTGCGGAAAATTTGGGTGAACCACAAAGTTCCCGCACGCAGAAACAGTCATCGGAAGCGGCTCAACGCCTTCGCATCGCGGTGACAGAAAGTGTTCGTTCTCAAAAAACGTTTTAACAAGAAATTCGCTCTTACAAGGAAGCATGATCATGAATTGGGATCAAATTCAAGGCAACTGGAAGCAAATGACAGGTCAGGTCAAAGAGAAGTGGGGTAAGCTCACTGATGATGATCTGACGATGATTGCCGGGAAACGAGACCAGCTGGCGGGCATCCTTCAGCAGCGCTACGGTTATGCCAAAGAAGTAGTGGAAAAGGAGCTCAATCTGTTCATGGAGGACCTCAAGCATTAAGTCAAATCGTATCCGTGTCCGCCCCTTGATGTCTTCATTCCGCCATTCGCAAATCGCGGATGTACCGGGGTCTGATATTACCAAAGAAGATCGTTAACGATAAAGAATGTATTCGTGATTGATGAGAGTCGGTTTTTAACTGAATCGGAGAAATGAAATGCTTGGTACAGTTCTACTGGTGATCCTGATCCTGATGCTTCTGGGAGCATTTCCTGCCTGGTCTCACAGCCAAAGCTGGGGATATGGCCCCAGCGGCGGCCTGGGGCTGGTTGTGCTGATTCTGGCCATTCTGCTCTTGATGGGACGTATTTGACAACCGTCGATTCCCACGGAATTCCATACTCGAACGATCAGGAGACTGTTTCGTGATTCCCTCTACGATCAGCCTCGTCGGCACGATCATACTCATTTTAGATGTCTTCGCCATTTTCAGTGTTTTGTTGGGGCGTTCCAGCAGCATGCGCAAGATCCTCTGGTTTGCGATCATTCTGTTGTTGCCATTCCTGGGAATGGGGTTGTACTTCTTATTCGGTCGAAGTTCAGAGGATGCTCGAGCTTAGAGAATGCGAGCTGACGACTGGCGTAAATGTTGATGGATTCACAAGGGGGGGCAGGGTGCAAATCTTGTGCTTCGCTCTAAAAAGTCTTGTGAAAAGTCGAGCCGCTTTCACACGCATGAAAAGTTCGCGTTGAAAAAAAGGAAATTCAAAATGAGATGGCTGGGAACGAATAACTTGGGCATGCTCCTGTTGTCTATCTGGCTCATTCTGACGGGCTTGTTGCCAATATTGCATGTCACCTTTCCAAATATGAGTCTGTTCTTTCAGGCATTGGCGTTGGTAGCCGGTGTTTTGCTGCTGCTTGGGCGTTAGCAGTCTGTTGAAAAAGGGGGACAGTCAACTCGCGCTGCGTATCATTCAAGTAGATTTTTGATTTCGGTCGGAGCCAGTCCTTGTTTTTCAACAGGCTACTAAGGTGTGATATTCAAATAAAAAATGCTTTGAGAAAGTGAGAATTGAACGATGACACTTGGCGGATTTCTGTTGCTCATGTTGATTGCAGGTCTCTGCGGCAGTCTCGCTCAGGCGATTGCGGGATATTCTCATGGTGGCTGCCTGGTCTCGATTGTACTCGGTTTTATTGGAGCGATACTGGGTACTTGGATCGCACAACAGTTAGGGCTCGGAGAAATTCTCGCCATCCAAGTCGGTGGTCGATCGTTTCCGATTGTCTGGTCTATCATTGGTGCCGCGTTGTTTGTCGCGATCCTCAATTTGTTGAGCTCACGTCGATATGGTTGAAATGATTGACGTAACCGCTCACAGTTCGGGGACAGGCGCAATTTTCCCGCGACAAAGTGAAGATCCGCCAAATCGCTCAATCCATTCACTCATCGTTTTGCCGGAAAAACTGTGCCTGCCCCCCTCACTTCGCTGTGAACGGTTACATGATTGACCGACGAAGAGAGTTTGATAAATGACCGATAAAGAGAAGGGGACTTTCATGTCAACGACCACATCCAAAAACATTCGGGGCGGAATGGGATCTCTCCCACATGAAACCGGCGTTGCCTTTCGGGTCTGGGCTCCCCACGCCGATGCCGTGTTCGTGACAGGTTCATTTAATCAATGGTCGCCAGATGCTCATCCCATGACACGGGAAGCAGAAGGATACTGGTACGCGGACATTACGACAGCCACAATCGGCTGCGAATATCGGTATCGCATCATGAATGGCGATCAACAATTGTTGCGGATCGATCCCTATGCACGACAGGTCACCAGTACCGTGGGAAATGCCGTGGTCTATGATCCAGGCTTTGACTGGGAGGGGGATGATTTTCACCTCCCCGCCGTCAATGAACTCGTGCTGTATGAGATGCACTTAGGAACGTTCCATGACAAAGAGGATGGAACGTCAGACAAGTTTGGAGAAGCCGTCCAAAAACTGGACCATCTGCAGCGATTGGGCGTAAATGTCATCGAAGTGATGCCCTTGGCACAGTTCGCTGGTAATTTGTCTTGGGGCTACAACCCCTCTTGCATTTTCGCGGTGGAAACCAACTACGGCGGTCCCACGGGGTTCAAGCGGTTTGTCAAAGAAGTGCATCGAGCGGGCTTTGGGGTGATCCTCGACGTTGTCTACAACCACTTTGGGCCGACCGACCTTGATCTGTGGCAGTTTGACGGATGGAGCGAGAACGGCCAGGGGGGTATCTACTTCTACAATGATTGGCACGCCGAAACCCCTTGGGGCTCGACGCGACCCGATTATGGTCGGAAGGAAGTGCGTCAATTCATTCGCGATAACGCAATGATGTGGCTGGAAGAGTACCACGTCGACGGCCTGCGACTTGACATGACGTTATTTATGCACAACGTGCGGGGAAATGGAGATCCCGGTGGCGATCTGCCCGATGGATGGAGCGTTGTCCAATGGATCAATCGAGAGCTGCAGCAGAATTATCCCGGACGAATCACGATCGCCGAGGATTTGCAGAACGACGATCGAATCACGAAGCCAACGGATCAGGGGGGGGCGGGCTTTACGGCACAATGGGGCGCACGTTTTGTGCATCCGATTCGGGCGTCAGTGACGACATCCCATGACGAACAGCGATCGTTGGACAGTGTTCGAATGGCGATTGAAGGCCGCTACAACGGAAACCCATTTCAACGCGTCATCTACAGTGAATCGCATGACGAAGTCGCGAACGGTAAATCCCGAGTCGCTTCAGAAATCGATCCTGACCATCCCGACAGTTGGGCCGCGCAAAAACGGACCACGTTGGCAGCGGCTTTGATGTTCACGGCGCCAGGGATCCCCATGCTGTTTCAGGGGCAGGAATTTCTCGAAGACGGGTGGTTTCAAGATTCCGTGCCGCTCGACTGGCATAAGTCCGAAGAGTTCGTCGGCTTGGTACGGATGTATCGGGATTTGATTCAGCTGCGGTTGAACCGGCTCGGCACGACGCGAGGTCTGACAGGTTCTGGACTGAATACATTTCATCAGAATCAGGCCGAAAATATCATCGCTTATCATCGTTGGCATCAAGGGGGCCCCGGAGATGACGTGATCGTCGTCGTGAATCTGTCGCATCTTGCTCACGAAAACTACCAACTCGGTTTTCCCTCGCCAGGAACGTGGCGATTGCGAATAAATAGTGATTGGAATGGCTATAGCCGCGCTTTCGGAAACGAAGCCTGTTCTGATGTTGTCGCGGGGACGGAACATCAGGAGGATCCGCAAAATGGGACGCACATCGAACGAGATGGATTTCCTGCCGTCGGAACAATTCGCATTGGGTCGTACAGCGTCTTAGTTTTCTCGCAAGATAAGCCTGACTGACGAGAGACAATCATTCGCAGTCTTGCCGAATTGTTGGCCTCTTGTGCTGTGGCCGCGCAGGGATGTTGACTTAGCAGTCTGTTGAAAAAGAGGGACAGCCAGCTCGCACTGCGTATCATTCCAGTGGATTTTTGATTTCGGTCGCACCCAGTCCCTGTTTTTCAATAGACTTTCAGAGCGATTCCTGCAGCGGGTGACAACGACGCATGTGAGACGCTGGCATCGGAATCATCACTCCGTAGAAACTGGGCATCTTACCAGCGAGCCTATCGATCGTTTCTGGTTGAATCCTGTTAACAGCTCAAGTACGTTACCGGAGTCGTCCCCCTTTGCCTTGCTTGGGATTGGCATTGCCGTTTCTGCATACCGACGACGGATGGCAAGAATCGGATCTCTTAGCGGAATCCGTAGACGGTGATCAAACTTTCGGATTCCCCCTTGATGGGGAATAGAATCGAAATCCCCGCTTGAAAGTGATTTCATCGCCTGTGAAAAAACAACCCCTCAAGAACAGGGATGTATCCTCCGAGGGCCATGAAAAAAGCCCGGCTTCGAAAAGAAGCCGGGCTCTTGTTTTACTTGCGGAATGCTATGATTTAGTAGCGACCGCGACCACCACCACCGCCGCCACCGCCGTAATCACTACGACCGCGACCACCCCCGCCGCCGCCGCCGCCTTCGGCTTTCGGACGTGCTTCGTTGACGGTCATCGCGCGACCTTCCTTCTCAACACCGTTCAAAGCACTGATCGCAGCTTCGGCTTCGGCTGAGTTACTCATCTCAACGAATCCAAAACCCTTGGAGCGACCGGTGTCGCGATCCATGATCACTTGTGCCGACTGAACAGCACCGTGTGCTGAGAACAGTTGTTCCAACTGGCTGTCGGTAACTCCGTAGGCCAAATTCCCGACGTACAGTTTCTTGCCCATGAAGGGGCCTCCTGAAAAAACCTCTGGCACTGCATCAACGGATGCAGCCACCCTCTGCAAGAAGCAGAGGGATCGATGCAGCAACTGCGCCGCGTTCGATCTGCTAGGATACGCACGTCCGAGCAAAATCACAATTGGAGAGTGGCCGGATTCTCGGAATTTTGTTCGAGTTCAGGGTTTTTACCCTCATTGTGACTGTTCAAAGCCCATTTTTTCTGATTCTCTTCACCAAAAGCGTCGGTTTCCAGATTGCCTGTAGTCTCTAAAGCAGAAATTTCCGCAAGAAACCGAGAGATCGCTGAATCCATCGAACCCGATGGCACTCGGCTTCGCCCCCCTTTCGATAACGCTGCTCGATAATACGGATCCATAAGGCTTCAATGACCGCCATCCTTGGAATCTCTGCGTTCTATCACGATTCGGCTGCCGCCTTGATCGTGGATGGTCAGGTCATTGCCGCAGCCCAGGAAGAACGATTCACCCGAGAGCGACATGATGCCTCGTTCCCCGCGCATGCCATTGAATACTGCCTCACTGAAGCAGGCATGACTCCCTCGCAACTCGATTATGTCGGTTATTACGAAAAGCCCCTGCGGAAGTTTGGTCGTCTGTTAGAAACCTTTGTCGCCGCGGCCCCGTTCGGCTTTCAGTCGTTTCTGACCGCGATACCCGTCTGGCTCAACCAGAAACTGTTTCTGGATCGCGAGATTCGGCTCGGCTTGTCCGGCCAGTATCAAAAGCGACTGGTTTACTGTGAACATCATGAATCCCACGCGGCGAGCGCTTTTTTCCCCTCACCCTTCGAGGAATCGGCGATCCTGACCATCGATGGTGTCGGTGAATGGGCTACCTCCAGCTACGGTGTGGGGCGTGGAAACCGGCTGGAACTGTTGGGCGAGCTGCGGTTTCCGCACTCACTGGGACTCCTCTATTCCGCCTTTACCTCGTTCTGCGGATTCCGGGTGAACTCGGGCGAATACAAACTCATGGGACTGGCTCCGTATGGCGAACCCCGGTATGTCGAGACGATCCGCACCAAACTGCTCGATCTCAAAGACGATGGTTCGTTCCGACTCGACCTGACGTACTTCAACTATCACCGCGGCTTGACGATGACCTCGGGCAAATTTCATCGGTTGTTCGGTGGGCCACCCCGTCAGCCAGAATCGCCGCTGACACAACGGGAACTCGACCTGGCCGCATCGATCCAGGTGGTTACCGAAGAAATCCTCTTGCGGATGGCTCGTCATGTTCATGCGGTTACCGGTTGTCGTCAGCTTTGTCTGGCGGGTGGAGTTGCATTGAATTGCGTGGCCAATGGTCGATTGGCACGCGAGGGGCCGTTCGATCAGATCTGGATCCAACCTGCTGCCGGAGATGCCGGCGGGGCTTTGGGAGTGGCCCTCATGATCTGGCACCAGTTGCTGAATCAGCCTCGAATCCCTCGTCAACCCGATGCCCAGTTCGGATCGCTGCTGGGTCCCCAATATGATGACGGAACCATCCGAAAAATGCTCGACCAAGCAGGAGCCAAATATCACTTCATCGAGGACGAAAACGCGCTGTGTCACTCGGTGGCCAAACTGCTGGCGGAAGAAAAAGTCGTCGGTTGGTTTGCAGGCCGGATGGAGTTCGGGCCGCGAGCATTGGGAGCGCGGAGTATTCTTGGCGATGCACGCAGTCCTCGACTGCAATCAGTGATGAACCAAAAAATCAAATTCCGCGAGTCCTTCCGGCCTTTCGCGCCCGTGGTTCTCGAAGAACGAGCCACCGAATTTTTTGATGCCAAGCTTAAGGATCTGGGGCCGTACATGCTGACGGTGGCCAGTGTCCGACCGGAACATCGAATTGCCCCCACTGCGGAACTTCCTACCCAGGGGATTGCTGCGATCAACACCCCTCGTTCCACCATTCCTGCGGTCACTCATCTGGATTACTCGGCTCGCGTGCAAACGGTGAATGCACAGACTCATGGCCGGTTCCATCGACTCTTGGCGGCATTTGCGTCGCTGACCGGGTCTCCCCTGCTGATTAACACCAGTTTCAATGTGCGGGGTGAGCCGATTGTGTGTACGCCCGAGGATGCTTATCGTTGTTTTGTGAATACGAACATCGACGTGCTGGTGATGGAGCGGTGTTTGTTACTGCGCGACGAGCAACCTGGGATCCCCCAAGTTGTCACCGATGCGGCTGCGCGTCGATTTTCCCCCGATTGAGATCACGATGATACACGTCAACTGGAAACCCTCGAATCGGGATCTGCGGATCTTCGCCGCCGGGCAGTGGCTGCTCTGCATGATCCTGATGGGCCGTCAGATCACCGCGAATCCCCCGCATCTGCTTGTCGGGATCTTGCTGACTGTCTCGCTGCTGGTCGGTCTGATTGGGCTGATCTGGCCTGCGCGGATCGGCTGGATTTATTCCGCCTGGATGATGGCGGTCTTTCCGATTGGCTGGATCGTATCGTATGCATTACTGACCGCAGTATTTGGCTTGGTGCTGATCCCTCTGGGGCTTTTGCTAAAATGTCTGCGGATCGATCCCTTATCGCGCCGTTTTGAACCGAACACCCAATCGTACTGGGTTCGCCGCGGACCGTCCCCCGCACCTGGCCGCTACTTTCGTCCGTTTTAATTTCTCGGTTGAGAGACCAAAGCCTTTTTTGGACAGGAAATTGACAATATGGCTGGGAAAACTCCCCCGAACGAATTGGCTGAACCAGCCCCGATACCGACCCCAGTCGGGGGCCATTCGATCCCTCCCCAGACAGCAAACCGGGATGAGGCGAAATCGTTTGTTGAAGCGGCGAATTCGGCCGCTCCGTCACTGGTCCGTGAATTCATCGAATTCCTGATCGACTATAAGGTCTGGTGGGTGACCCCACTGGTGCTGGTGCTGCTGGTGCTGGCGGGCCTGGTGGTCTTGGGGGGGACCGCAGCGGCCCCGTTTATTTATCCGCTGTTCTGATCCTCGATCCCTGCTTGAGAAGCATTCTTGTGAGGCCTCCTGGTTCACGACCATCGACCGGTCGTGAACCAGACACCCCATTCGTCGGGATGCATCAGGCAAGCACGCATCAGGCCGAGCGGGTTTTGGCGAGTATCTCGTCCGCCAAGGTGACAAACTGATGAACGCGATCGGCGATAATGGTCAGACTTTTCTGCCAGAAGTCGGGCTTCCGCAAATCAAACCCCATCGTCGACTGAACCGCCTCTTCGGCATCCTTGCACCCGGTCGCCAACAACAGCTGCCGGTACGACTGCGGAAAATCCGCTCCAGATTCTTTTCCGATGGCATAAATCCCGAGCGACAGCAAATACCCAAACGTGTAAGGAAAGTTATAAAACGGGACCGAAGTGATGTAGAAATGGAGCTTCGAAACCCAGAATCGCGGGTTCCAGCCCCCATCAGCCAGTCCGTTCACATACGCCTCGCGCTGGGCTTGTTCCATGAGCTGATTCAGCTGATCCGCCGTCAGTTCCCCTTGACTGCGCTGCTGATGAAAGGCGTCTTCAAAGAGGAATCGAGCGTGGATATTCATCAGGAAGGCGACCGCGTCTCCCAGCATCCCATCCAGAATCTGCAGCCGCTCATAGTCTGACTTGGCCCGCTTCAATCGCTGTTCACCCAACACCGCCTCGGCAAAGGTCGACGCCGTTTCCGCCAGATTCATCGGATAATCCTGGAGAAACACGGGTTCATCCCGCAGGACCCACGAGTGATACGCGTGCCCCAGTTCATGCGCCAGGGTGCTCATGCTATCCGCACTATTGGTGTACGTCATAAAAATGCGAGACTGGCGTGCCGTGGGAAAGCCAGTACAAAATCCCCCCTGCTGCTTCCCCGAACGATTTTCCGCTTCGACCCAGCGGTCGTTTAATGACATGCGGGCGAAATCACCGAATTCGGGACTGAACGTCTGAAAGGCATCGACAATCCATTCGCAGGCCTGATCATACGAAATGTCATCGGCGTTCCCCGCTCCCGGCAATTGAGGGAGCGGTGCCCACTGGTCGTACCAGGCGAGCTGATCAATTCCCATCAGCTCGGCTTTTTTGGTCAGATATTGGTTCAGCACCGACTTGTTCGCTGAAATCGTCGACCACATGGTATCGAGCGTTTCTCGGGTCATCCGGTTCGCTCGCAGCGGTGCTTCCAGATGGTCTTGCAGTCCGATATGGCGATAGGTCGTGAGCCGCGTCCCGGCAATGTGATTGATCGCATCCGCACAGGTATCGGCGATGGTGGACCAGGCCCCATCCAGTGCATAAAAATTGTTTTCGCGTACGGTTCGCTGTGCGGAATCAAATTGCACTTGTCCCGGTGAACGTGTCACCAGTTGACCTTTCTCTTGGACCTGAACCTTGAGTGACGACGAGATTCGGTCATAGAGCCGGCCCCAGCCATGCAGGCCATCAACCGCCAGATCAGCCGCCAACATTTCTTGACTCTTCGGCAAGCGAAATTCGGCATTTCGTCGGCGAGTCACCAGAAAGTACTGATTTCGCTGCAGCACGGCAGCGGCCCCCACGAACGCTAGAAAATCGGCTTCACTGGCATCACGCAGGCCAAATTCGAAATTGGTTGCAATCTGTTCCCGATCAGGAGTGATCGAGGCGAGTTCCGCCTGCAACTGACGATACGCCTTATTTTCAGCATCGGCTGCAGCGTAGCAATCTGCGAGCGCACGAAAATCGGCCGCGGTCGCCTCAACAAATTCGTACTCGGTCATCACCTCGACCCACTGGGCAATATTCTGGGGCTGAGCGTTGACGGCGGGCAACGAATTCGAGGCGGCGGCGAGTTTTTTGAGTCGCACTTTGAACAGATCCAGTTGCTGACGAAACTGCGGATCCGCAGGTGCCGGTGCCAGCGAGATCAGGTCCCATGTCTGCGGAAACGTTGAAATCGTCATCGAAGCCGAATTCCTGTCGAAAGATTGAAGTTGAAGTACAGATCACCAAGCCAAATTAGGCTATTGCCCGACACCGCTGATGTCCGAGGGGATGGTATCGTAGAACGGCAAATCCCCCAAGTGAACGCGAGGGGCAGAGAAAGTTGCGGATGCCGTGGCACGGCCGCTTGGCTTGGGCGACTCAATTCATGCAAGCCTGTCTGGCGCACTCCTGATCCAGAACCAGAACGTTGCTCCCCAAAAACGGTCGTGATTGACGAGTTTTCTGTCAACCAATATGGTTGTCCTCATGGAACGAAAACCAATTAACAAAGGTGGCCGTCCACCAACTGGCGTGACACCGCAGCATCAATTTCGCTGTCCGAACGAAGAGAAATGATGTTGATCAACAGACATTGCCACCAGTACCAAAATCCCGAAGAACTGTTTCATCAGCACTATGACCTCAGCACTATGACCTCCGTCCGATTTTCCGTTCAAGCTTACTTGATCGTATAGGCGGCCGCGAAGGTGGCACCGTCTCGGCTGGTGACGCCGTTGGCCATAGTCCCCTTGAATTCAGCGGGGGCGGCCACAATCGTCACGGTCACGTTGCCAGTGACCCCTTCTTTTAACACGCCCGCATGAACGGCTGCGGCAGCCAGGTCGCTTTGATTGGAATAGATTCCTGCTCCGATGACGTTACCCCCCGCTTTTCCTGTGACCGAGAACGTAAACGTTTTCTCGATCATTTCGTTGTAAGCTTCGAGTGTCCCTGGATTGGGAAGTGGTTCTTTGGTTTCAGTGGTGACAGCAGTCGTGGCAGGTGTTGCCGGCGTCGCTCCGGCTACGGCCACGGGTACTACCGCTTTGACATTCAATTCCTGGGGAGTCAGAAACCCGTCCCGGTTCTTGTCGAGTTTTTTGAACTCGGCATACCGCGCCCGGTCCCATTCATACAAGCCAATTTGGCCATCCCCATTTTTGTCGAAGGGCTGGTAGTCTTTCGGTAACGGCGATGTGCGTGACTTTCGCGTCGTGGTCGAAGTGTCCGCAATGTAATACAGCGTCGAGGGGGCCACGTCGACATCATCGCTTTTCTCGAAACCAATCCAGTGGATCCGAATCTCGTCCCCCTTCTTGATCTCGATCACTTCGACCAGATAATTCTTTTTATCCCAGATCCCGACCAGCTTGGTTCCGACCGTTAACTTCGCGTTGGCCTCGACTTGCTTTCCGGCAATCACGTTGGCCGGAATTTCTTCTTTGGCAAACGAAATCCCCGCCGTCAAAACCACCACAACACCAACGATCCAATTTTTCAGCATGATCGTACCCCAACGCTCTCGAAAAGAATCGACCGCTTCCACAGGTTCGAGCAGATCCGGTCAGACACATCATTCACCGAAATGTCACAGACCGCCGCTCAACAACTGCAATTATGTCACGTAAAAAGGGATTAGAACATCCCTTTCCCGGATTTCATCTGTTTCAAAGGTTCTCAATCTCAATCGGCATCATCTGCCGGTACGCTCCAATCCGATCTTGTTCGTACGTCATGATGCAGCGCAATCGGAAAAGTGTTCGCCAGTTGTTGGCCGGCGAAGAAACGTGTTCGTCAGTGAAATCGACTCGCAAGGGCCAAGTCCCTGCAAATCGGGTCACGGGCTGGTCGCGGCAAGTTGATTGAACCCTTACAAGATACACGGATAGGATTGCACCTCGATTATGGCTCGTACTGGGATTATGACTCGTACTGGAAAAACAGCGGTTGCGGCGGTACCGCAGCGTTCGGCGGTCGAGGACGCGTCGTTGATCCAGTGGTTCTTTCGTCCTGCCATGCTGTTCCGCATGTCGCTCGTGGCGGGTGTGTTCGCTCTCTGGCCGTACGCCGCCCAGAAACTTCCGTCACTAGGCACACGGCCCGAATACCGGATCGCGTTCTCGCAAATCCAGGTGACCCCTCCACCGGAACATCCCGTCCCTTCAAACCTGATTGAACAGGTCGCCGAGCTATCAGGGATGCCGCAGGAACTCTCGCTCTTGAACGAGAATCTGACGGTGGATATTGCCCACGCCTTCCGTCGCCACCCCTGGATCGCCAGGGTAATACAGGTTCGTAAGTCGTTTCCCGCCGCGATTGAAGTGTCGGTCGAGTATCGCAAGCCGGTGGTGATGGCTCAGGTGCCCGGGGGGCGGATCCCACTGGATGCCGCTGGAATCCTCTTGCCCACCGCCGATTTTGCAAGCAGCGATAGCGATGGCTTTCCCTTGATTCAGCCAGTCGAAGCAAAACCCAAGATTCGACCTGGAAATGTCTGGAATGATCCGGGAATCCTCGCCGCCGCCCGGCTGGCTGCGTTATTAGGGGACCATTGGAAATCCTTGAAACTCGCCGCGATCTCGATTCCCAGCGACATCGATGCGGCGACCGATGTCAATGACGTGATTCTGGCGCTGGTCGGACGGGATGGTTCGCGCGTGGTCTGGGGACGGCCCCCTGACAATGATCATCCAGGTGAACTGGAAGCGACACAAAAGATTCGTCGACTGGAAAAATATCTCGCCGACTACGGCGACTATGGCCAGCCGAATGGTCCGTACGAGATTGATATCCGTCATTGGCAAGAGATTACCCGTCGTCCGTTGGCGCAGGAACAACTTCAGGCCAAACCGGCCAAAGTGCCGAAGCCAGACCCCAAAGAGGCGGCCAGTCCCAAGTTGCGTGAGGCCAAAAGCTTTAAATCCGATCGAAGAAAATAGGACGCGGCCCGACCGTCGCCGTTCCGGAATTTTGCTGGCGATGAAAACATTGGTTCGCGGACGATGCTCTCTTCATCAGTTTCTCTCTTCATCAGTTTCTCTTTTCATAATCTTCTCTTTTCATAATCTTCTCTTTTCATAATCAGGTCACGATGAACGAACTTGCAAATCAGGTCGTGGTGGTCACGGGTGCCAATCGAGGGATTGGGAAAGCGATTGCCGTGATGTTTGCCTCCCACGGGGCATCGCTGGCCTTGTGTGCCCGCAGCGGTGAATCGCTGAAGCGAGTTGCAGACGAATTGCAGTCCCAGGGGACCGCCGTACTGGCGCAAACGTGTGATGTTTCGGCGGAAAACGAGGTCGAATCGTTTTTTGCTGCGGTGAATGAGCGGTTTGGGCAGGTGGATATTCTCGTGAACAATGCAGGAGCCTTTGACGGGGGGGGACTCGATGAGGTTTCGCTCGCGGCTTGGAACAATGTGATCGGCTCCTGCCTGACCGGCACGTTTTTATGCAGTCGTGCAGCGTTTCGTATGATGAAACCACGACGATCCGGACGAATTTTGAATATCGGTTCGATCAGTGCCCAGCGACCACGTGAAGGGAGCAGTCCCTATTCGGCCGCCAAGTTCGGCGTCTGGGGGTTGACTCAAGCGACGGCACTGGATGGTCGCCCGTACGGGATTACGTGTTCCTGTCTGCATCCCGGAAATGTGTTGGTTGAACGGCGAATCGAGTCGGGGAAAAATTCCGATGAAGAGCCGATGATGCAGCCCGAATCGATTGCGCGTGCGGCGCTCGCCATGGTGACACTGCCGGCAGATGTCAATTTTCTGGAAGCGATTGTCCTCCCTCGCGATCAGGCGTATCTCGGTCGGGGTTAGCACAGGGTGGGTGGTATGGCGAGGTGGGAAGCAGGGGGCAGCACGCTACTTTGTTTTGAGGCGGCCAATCTGGAGATAATAACCGCAGACAACACGAGGCAGAGAAGACCCCTCACCCTATAACCCTCTCCCCGGAGTACCGGGGCGCGGGGACTAGCCCCCGTCACCTCAGTGACATCGTCAGTCACCACTCAACAAAAACCGGCCTGTCGATATGGTGTTAATACAGTCGAATGTCCCCCTAGGTGTTTTCTATCGTCGGTCGCTTCGAGATGATCAGGATCTGAATTGACGTCACTCATGTTTTCTCTCCTCACCCGAACGTCAAAATGAACCGGCGGCGCACTCGCCGTCCGTGTTGAATGCGCTGTTCGGTCCCTTTGTTTTTGCGATTTGTTACTTGTTCTGACAATCTCAGCGTCAAATGTTCAATGTCACGTTTTCTCTACACGAGTGATTGACGTTAATTGGACTTCTCGTCTTTTCCGTACGTCTCGCGTCGCCAGAGGATTCCTGAGCGACTGAGAGCACTTCTTCACTGAGGACTCCCGAGTGATGATTCAGCGGCCAGCGTCTCACCTGCGTCATTGTCAGCGTCTGCAGGAATCGCCCCGAGTCACCATCGCTGATCCTGGTTTGTTACCGGGCGGTCCAAAACTTCTCGCCACCATGCTGGATATCCATTTCGGAAAGCGAAAACGGGGACAGGGTGCGCGGACGGAGCCAGACCCCGTTTTCGCTTGCTGGCTCATTGAATCAAGGCGGCTTCCGCGACCAATCCTGGCCCGAAACCGATCGCTACGCAGGGGCCGATTGCCCCTCGTTCACGTAAACAATCGAGCACAAACAGGACCGTGGGGGATGACATATTGCCGTGAGTCTGCATGATCTCGCGTGAGACGCTCAGCGCTGCGGGTGGGATCGACATCGCTTCGGCGAACGCGTTGAGAATTCGCGGGCCACCGGGATGCACGGCCCACGTGACAATCTCGTCGGGAGTCAGGCCGTTGCTCGCCAGCCAGGTCGTCATCCAGTCGCGCAGGTGCAATCCGAGTAATCCCGGCACGCGGGATGAGAGCGTCATCCGGAAACCGTGATCGCCGACTCGCCAGGTCATCGCATCGGCCGAATCGGGCAGCATCATCGAACCATTGTCGATCAGCCGTGAGAGCGATCCCGGATGATGTTGCGGACTGACTCCGCTGGAACCTGTGGAGGGACTCGGGTCCGCTTGAACGACACAGGCCGCGCTGCCGTCGGCAAACAGCGAATTCGCGACAATCTGTTCCGGGTCCCAGCCATATTGGAAGTGCAGACTGCAAATTTCGACGCAACAGATCAGCACGATCGCTTGCGGATCGGCGGCAACAAAAGCGCGTGCCACACGCAGGGCGTTCAAGGCGGCGTGGCAGCCCATAAAGCCGACTTGCGTTCTGGCGACGGTCGGACGCAAGGGAAGTTCGTTGATCAGCGTAAAATCGAAGCCCGGTGCCGCGAACCCGCTGCAAGTCACCGTGATCAGGTGCGTGACCGCTGCTGCGGAAACGCCACTCTGCTTGAGGGCCTGTCTCGAGGCGGTCATCGCCAAGGGCCCGGCCTCTTCCGCAAAGCGTCGCAGGCGCACTTCGGTCGTTGGGCCATGTGGAAACTCTTCGGAAAGTGGAGGATAAAAGGATTGTCGCTCGGTCACCGGTCCTTCGGCCCGATCGAAGATCACGCTGCCGCGTGTGTTCACACCCGACATGCGATACAGGACGCTCAGCATATGAGCCTGTTCCGATGTCGCCGAACAGAACTGGGCGGCCACTTCACCCGCCTCCTCCTGTGCGAGGTGATGTGCGGGGACTGCGGTACCGATACCTGAAATCACGACTTGCATTCGTCAGCCAACTTTCCCTGTTCGCGATGAGAATTGACCCGTTCGATGATTTGCCGGGTCAGCCAGGGCCATGCCGCGAATGCGGACATCGCCATTGAAGTCAATGATTGTGATCGGAGCATCCGCGTCCAGACGCGACAAAACCGTTGTCGCGTCTGGACCAGTCGCCGATAGTCCCGCTTCCAGCCGATTTCCATCTCCGGAGACCACTGGCTTTGAGAGACCGCTTGCCCAACCCAGTGAGTCACCTGCCGGGCCGTGAGCAGTCCCCACGCCATCCCTTCACCCGTGAACGGTTCCACGTAGCCCGCCGCATCGCCGATTAAAAAAACTCGACGACTCGCCACCGGTGTCGTGGTACGTGTCAACGGCACTGTCCCCTGCCATTCTGCTGTGAGCAGTTGCTTCGGAACCGGAAACCCCGATTTTTCCAACAGGCATTGCGTGGCGACGCCGGGTGAGCCGTGACGGCGCAAGTATTCGCGATCGAAGGCTCCCGCGACGTTCAGCCGTCCGTCTTCGACCCGCACCAGACCAGCATAACCTCCAGATCCCGTCCCCATCCAGATTGTCCCGGGCGCATAGTCGGCGCTGCTCTCTTCGATCACACAGCCCGCACCTACTCGGGACGAAGCGACCACGCGGGTCGTCCACTCGCCCGATTCGGATAAGCTCAGTCCATCCAGACCCGAGGCGACGATGATCGCCCGCGCATGAACTGCGCTTTCGTGGCCTTTACGCTGCAGACGGACCACACGCGTCGTTGGATGATCGGGTCCGATTCTGGCAATCACATCGGGAAGAAATTCGACTCCCTCGGCAATGGCCGCGCGGATCAGCGTGGCATCCAATATCTCGCGTGAGATGGCCAGTCCGCCCGGGAGCGGAACGTGGATCGATCGCGATCCGCAGCGCAAGTGAAAGCCCGTCAGACGCGGGCCGGCGAGTGACGTGATCGCTTCTCTCAGCCCGATCTGGTCGAGCACGTCGAGAGCAACTTCATTCAAGCAGGCACCACAAACTTTGCGGCGCGGAAAGTGACGCTTGTCGACCAGCAGCACACGATGTCCCGCCCGGGCTGCTTCCCGAGCGGCCACGGATCCCGCGACACCGGCTCCGATGACGACGACATCCCAGAGGGTCGCCTGGAGATCGGATAGTGATCGCGTTTCGGCAAGAGTCACGGCTTGTTCCAGTTTAGCAGCATCCGCGCGGGCCAGGAGCGGGACACGGTCGCCCCCGTCATTCCGGCGCGACTCGCTATGTCTCGTAACTCACCAACGGTGAATGCCCCCGCGACCGAATCGGGCCCGTCGGCGTGCACGATCGGCGAACGAGTCAACAATCGCGCGACGAATCGAGCCAGCAGGTATCCATAGCGACTGCGAACCAGATCGTTGACGATCACCGAATGACGCGTCGCCGTCGCCATCTTCGCAAGGACCTTGACCGCATCGTCATTCGTCAAATGGTGCAAAAACAAGGACGTGCCGATGACGTCGTAGTCTGTCGACCACTCGTGGCTCAGTACGTCAAATTCAAAAAAGCGACAGTCGACTCCGGCCTTCCTGGCGCGCTCTTGAGCAAAGGAAACGGCGGTCGGGCTCAGATCACAGCCTTCGACGGTCACTCGCAACTTCTCGCGCTGTGCAGCGCGAGCCAATCTCACCGCGACATCGCCACCGCCGCAGGCGACATCCAGCACACGGATTTCGCGAGCAGGATATTTTCTTGCCAGTCGTCGGATCGCGGGCCAGAAGTGGCGATGAATGAGAGAAATCGCATTGACCCGGTCAAGTGCTCTCAATGCGGTGCGATGGAGATTGACGTCAAGCCCTGGCTGATCCATCCATTCCGGACGAAGCTGTCGCTCGTGAATATCGAGACTAAATCGTGGACCCAGAAATTTCATGACGACAGTCTATGAGAAAGGGACTCAACGACGAACCAAGTGCGAGGGTAACATGTTCGGGTTGAAAAACGTGGCGAACTCGGCCTGATGCTCAGAGTATTGCAAACCATTTGATCAGGACAATCGGTCTGATTCAGCAGGAAGTGTATCATGCGTTTGGTGTTAGTGGCTATGGAGCGACACGCTACCGGCAAAAAGAGAGTTGATTTTGGGGTCAGGGAAAAGCACCGTCATGGCATCATCGCCGCCTGAACCACGATCGCGGTGACGTGATCTTTCTGGGTACATTTGATCGGACGGTTCATGCACCTCTGATGGATGCCTCTCGGACTCAATGATTTATCAAGGTACCGCGATTGGTATGTGGCCGTTGCCAGCGGCGATTGAATGCGGCGATTCAAACGCAAAGACGTAGGGACGCGGGGATGTAGGGACGCGATCAATACAAAAAAGAAGGTCGAATTTTGCCTTTCCTTCTTCCTTGCGCCCCTGCGGCTTGGCGACTTTGCGTGAAATTTTCCGTTCATTTCCAGCGATCAGATCGTGGATCCTCCGGTCGTGGATCCAGCGAGGGCGTGCACTTCGACCGCGTGCGTTCCGAGGCTGCCGGACAGATCTTGCGCGGGTTGAAGGGGGTCGAGCACCAAGCCTGCTCCCAACCGGTTACCCCGGGCCAACTGATCGACGGCGAGACCGGCGAGAAAGGCGAAAAGAATGATCGGGATTGGATGCTTTAGGAGTTTGCAAGATGCGTGTCTCAGCAGGCGTTCAAACAAGACCAGTCCTGCTGTGAGCGTCCCGGTATCCGATCACCGCGAGAAAGTGCTGACGATCGCGGTACGCGAGGGGAACGTCGGCGGATTCCTCGGCGAAGGGGAATTCGACATCGCCGTTCACGGTCTCCCTACGTATTCGCAGGTCAGTCTCACTCGCCCGATGGATGATCACCGTGATGTTCGCGAACACCTTTGGCAAAACCAGCCGTGGGTCGGCGTCGGCAATCCGTGTTTCAGCGAGCATCAGCTGATTGCCCTATAGATCAAGGTGT
>CAMBQP010000090.1 GCA_945869955.1 Schlesneria paludicola DSM 18645 | reverse complement strand
GGTATGGGCGGCGGTGGAATGGGTGGTGGCGGTATGGGGGGTGGTGGTATGGGTGGTGGCATGGGTGGTGGTGGATTTGGTGGTGGTTTCTTTAACATTCCCGCCGAAAAGATCCAACCCAAGGTTAACGCCCTGAAAAATCCAGAGCCGCAACAGCTCGATAATAACGCCATCCAAAGTCTGAAAAAAAAACGGAACAAGTAATTCAGCTGGCTCAAACTGAAGAGTCTGGGAAAGCTGGAGAAAATCCAACCGATTTAAAACGGCGGAATTCGTCAAATTTGACGGATTCCGCCGTTCCGGCTTCCGGTGGTAAGGTTCGACAAAAATTGACGATTCCTGCGGTGGCAACTCCGCAAGAGCGTCGGGATTATTGGCAACAGTTCTTCGAGAACGAGATCCGGCCCGAGGTTGTGCATGAAGTTGTTTCGGACCTCATCGACAACAAAAAGTACGAGGACGCAATCTCTTGTATTGAACAGGCGATTCTTCATAGTCAGATCCAACCATGGATGTATCAAGTCCTGGCTCTCGCGATGCAGGCGACGGGTCGTCCCAAAACCCAAATTGAACGTGTGCTGCTGTCGAGTCAGGATGTGATTCTGAATGACCCTCGCTCGATGATGCATCTGGCTGCATACCTGGTTCGGTTTGATCGATTCGATCGCGCTCTGGAACTCTACCGTCAAGCGGCGGCTCTGGACCCTTCTCGCCCGGAGGCGTACGTCCTGGCATTAGAATTGGCAGCTCGAACCCGAAATTATCCCGCCATTGCCTGGTCTGCTCCCGAAGTCCTCTCCTTTTCCTGGAGCAAGGGACGAGAGCAGTTAAATCGTCAAGCCGAACAAGCTGCGTCAGAAGCGGAAGCCGCATTTCAAAAAAACGGTGACTTCGCCCGCGCCATTCAGTTACAGAACGAAATGCGGAATGCCCGGCGCCTGGATCTGGCGGTTCGACTCGAGTGGAACGGCCGAGGAGATCTGGATCTGCAGATCCGTGAGCCAGCCGGAACCGTCTGCTCGTCAATTCAGCCAATGACGACTTCAGGTGGAATTTTTATCCACGATGGATTTGGTCCGATTCAAGAACATTGTTACGAAGAGTATCTTTGCCCGCAGGGTTTGTCTGGCGACTATCAAATCGTCGTCAAACATGCGTCCGGCGAGATTGTCGGCAAACGTGCCCGACTCACCATTGTTCGCGATCGGGGGACAGCCAAAGAAGAATCGCTGACGGAAACCATTCTCTTGGGGCCAGTGGACCAGACCATCCGGTTTTCGTTAAGCGGTGGCCGACGGAAACCCGGAAGTCTGGAACAGCGCATTGGCGATCTGAATGTCGGGAAAAACACAGGCCGGACTCCCTCGATCCTGGCTCAACTGGGGCCAGGAGGAGGTGCAGGGCAGGGGGGGCAACGGGGAGGTGCGATTGGTTACACCCCCGTGATCTCGCCAGTCAGTGAGGGGGTTTGGATGAGTGCCCTGGCGACCGTTTCAGGTGACCGGCGCTACGTCCGGATCAACGCTTCGCCCTTTTTTTCCGCCATTACCGATGTCTTCACGTTCACTTTCCAACGTTAGACTTTTCTGCGATGACCAGATCGAGTTCGTGTTTGAGTCGTGGCAAGATCGCATCATAGGGGAATGCCCCGAGTTCGCGTGGCCCCTTTTTCAAATTCACAAAATTCGGACCGCACCACAGCCCGAGGTCTGCGTCATCGGTTTCACCGGGACCATTCACGCGACAACCCATCACCGCGATGGTGACCGCATGGTTTTCCGCATAGGCCGTCATCTCTTTGACCTGTTGGGCCAGTTCGATAAAGGCTTCGTTCTCGACACGGGAACAACTCGGACAACTGATAATGTTTAGCGTTTTGAGCCCATAATCGACAAAGGACCGGACACGACCGGATGCGATGTCTGTCAGAATCTTTTTCCCGGCGACGATCTCCTCGGATTTCCGAGAATTCGGTACGGTTAGCGAAACGCGAATCGTATCCCCAATCCCTTGGCTGATGAGTTGCTCAAAGGCAATTCGGGTTTTCACAATCCCGTCGGGAGGCATACCAGCCTCGGTGACTCCCAGATGCAACGGGATCTCGGGGCGTTTTTCCGCAAACCGCTTGTTTCCCTCGATCACTTTTTGGGGATCAGAATCTTTCAGCGAAACGCAGTAACGGAAAAATCCCAATGAATCCAGCAGATCACAATGTTCCCACGCGCTTTCCAGCATGGGGGTGATGGAATCAGCGGGATCAAACTGTTCTTTCTTCGCGGGATCGACCGAACCACAATTGACGCCAACCCGAATTGCACAGTCGTGTTCGAGAGCAATCCGTGCCAGGTACTTGACCTTTTCCTGCCAGGGCTTTTCTCGCTCGTGGTGGTACAAATGGCCTGGGTTGTAGCGGATTTTATCGACAAACGGGGCAACAACCTCAGCCAGCCGATAATTTTCCTGTAAATCGACAACCAGATTGGCCTTGGTCTGCTGGCGAATTTCTCGCAGGGCCTCGGCATCTTTTGTGCTGTCAACCGCAACGCGAATCACGTCTGCACCGGATGCAAAGAGATCCTCGATCTGGGCCACCGTGGCATCAATGTTCTGCGTATGCGTCGCAGTCATGCTTTGGACTGCGATCGGGTTGCCCGATCCGATACTGATCGAGCCAATCTGGACTGCCCGAGTTGGGTTTCGCCGAAGTTCCACAATTTCCTCCACTGAAGCGGTTCATACCTTGCGAGCGAAATTCTAGTACGCCGCAGCACAGCGGTCCACACCCTCACCACAATCCTGCCAGGAATACGCCAGCAACTTCTCGATCAGGACATGACGCCAGCGATCGGATCATCGGCGTGAGCGAAATAGACAGGCCGATTGGCTGAGGTGTAAAGTGGTTTTGAGCGGTCAATCCCCAGTTTTTCGTAAATGGTGGATGCGTACTCTTCAGGAGTATGCGGGTCATCGAGCACATACCCCCCCTCCGAGTCGGTCCGGCCAATCACCCGTCCCCCAGGGACACCGGCACCAGCAAAGACAATCGAGTACGCATCGGTCCAGTGATCACGTCCCCCAAACTGGTTCAGCCTGGGGGTGCGGCCAAACTCGGTGACGAAACACACCAGCGTTTCGGCAAGCAATCCCCGCTGGTCGAGGTCTTCAATTAATGCCGCAAATGCCCGATCGGTACTTCCCATCATCACCCAGTGGCCAATCCCGTACCGTCCCTCGCCACCCGCCTTATTCCGAATGATTCCGCAAGAACCCGGGGTATAAATCAGGTCGTGGTGGTCCCAGTTCAAGTTAAAGCCACCCGGCGTCTCATCCGTTAATGGCCAACGAGCATCAACGGTGACAAACCGAACTCCCGCTTCTATCAGTTTGCGACCAACCAGATAACAGGCCCCTCGGTGTCCCGGCCCATACAGCTCGCGGGTGGCGACGGATTCGGTCGCCAGATTAAAGGCGTTTTCGACGCCAGGACTGGTCAACGTATCGAAGGCTTGTGAATAAAATCGGTCCATTCCTGCGACGTTGTGATTCGTGGAAAACTGAGTATCCAGTGCGGTCAGCATCTCACGACGGCCCCGCAGGCGACTCCCCGAATTCTCATTCCGTGGCAAGAGGTCGGCAACTTTCCATTGGGGATCGGAAACATCGTTTCCCCCCGTTTTGAACACGCGTGAGGCGGCAGGAAGGAAGCCGGTCCGTGCCGCCGCATTCTGTTCATCGTTGCCAGGAACCATCACATACGGGGGGAGATCCTGACACTCGCTCCCCAGAATCCGCGTCGCAATACAACCGATGTCGGGCATTTCAAACGGGTTATTGGGGTGCGATCCGGACAGCATGTATTGCGTGCCGTCCGGGTGACCATTCGCCCCGGATTTCGGATGACGCATCGAGCGAACGATCGCCAGCTTGTCAGCGACGCGCGACGTGTTGGCCAGTAGTTCCGTAAACTGAATCCCCGCGACGTTTGTCGAGATCGGTTTGAAAGGGCTGCGATGATCGGACGGGGCCGTCGGCTTGGGGTCCCACGTATCCAGATGAGACAAGCCCCCTTGTTCCAGCACGACCAGAACATTTTTGGCCGCTGGTGCGGGGCCTCCTGCTGCCGCGAGGGAACGCATGGCGAACCATTCCGGTAGCGATAAACCCAGCACGCCAGCCGAGCCAATCTGCAACGCGCGACGGCGCGTGACAGAACCAGACGAGTGCCGATGGCCATTCATATCGCTTGTCACCTTCTGACATGAGGATTTTGACTGGTCGTCCTTGTGCCCCGACGGCTGCCGACCTTCGCGTGACGGTTGTCCATCAAATTCGAGTCACCTGTTTCCTGATGTGGAGTGTGACTTGGAAATTCGCTGACGACAAGTCTGAATCGGGAATCAAGCACCAGAATGGGGACTATTCAAAGACCTGCAGGACGACATTTCCGGCAACGTCCGTCAGGCGAAAATCTCGACCCTGGTGGCGAAAGGTCAATTGTTCATGGTTCAAACCGAGTGCATGCAGGATTGTCGCCTGTAAGTCATTGACATGCACAGGATCTTTGATGGGGCGAAAACCAAGATCGTCGGTTGCTCCGATGACCTGCCCACCCCGTACCCCGCCTCCCGCCAGCAGCATGGTGAAGGCATCCTGATGGTGATCTCGCCCCTCTTTTTCGGGTGAATTTCCGCGACGAACTTCATTCATCGGGGTCCGACCGAACTCGCCCCCCCAAACAATCAGCGTGTCATCAAGCATCCCCCGCTGCTTCAAGTCCCGAATCAACGTGGCAACGGGACGGTCGGTCTTGTCGCAGTTCTCTTTCAGTTTCGTATTCAAATCGGAGTGGTCGTCCCACGTGTAATGATAGAGTTGGACGAACCGGACGCCCCGTTCAACCATCCGCCGGGCCAACAGACAATTGCGGGCAAACGTATCAGACTCGACTTTGCCGATTCCATAGCCAGCGAGCGTTGACGGCGTCTCTTGAGCAAAATCCAGTAACTCCGGGGCCGAAGTTTGCATCCGGAAGGCGAGTTCATACGCTTCAATCCGCGATGTGATTTCCGGATCCGGCTGGCTTTGAAGGCGCAACCGATTGAGATCATTGATTGCCGCAATTCGGTCCCGTTGCCGTCGGGGCGTATATCCTTGCGGACTGGCCAAATGCAGGATCGGATCTCCCTGACTGCGGAACGTGACACCACGATAAGGGGCCGGCAGGAAAGCGCTGTCCCAAAGTGACGTTCCGGCGATATCTCCAGGTCCGTTGTTCGAGAGCAACACAACAAACCCAGGAAGTTCCTGGGATTCGCTTCCCAATCCGTACGTAATCCATGAACCCATGCTGGGGCTACCAAATCGGGGTACCCCACACTGCATGAGCAATTGCGCCGGGTCGTGATTGGACGTATCGGTGTGCAAGCTGCGAATCATGCACAGATCGTCCGCCACCGTCGCCATGTGGGGCAGGTAGTCCGAAAAATCCATCCCGCACTGACCATGTCGAGTGAATGTTCGGGGTGACGCCATCACCCGGGCGCTCCCCTTGATCAGCGAATCATTCAGGCCTTGTAAAAATGAAGCGGGGACCGGTTGCTGGTGCAGGCGCCGCATTTCGGGTTTGGGATCAAACAAATCAAGCTGACTCGGTGCCCCCGCCATAAAGAGAAAGATTACATTTTTCGCCCGTGGCGTGAAATGGGGCTGACGCGTCGCCAGCGGACTGATTCCACCGTGACCACTTGTTCCACCGTGACCACTTGCCGCCCCATCGCGCTGCAGCAATGAGGCGAGAGCAATCCCCCCCAGTCCAGTGGTCGATTGAGTCAAAAAGCAGCGTCGTTGAAGTTCCTGACGCTGGTGTTCATGAAAGGGTAGGGAAACGGGGGTCATCGGGTCACTCGCTTCAGACAGGAATGCGGCTCTCAATCGCGAACAATGAATTCGTGCAAGTTCATCAGGATACTCGCCAGATCCGTCCAGAGACCTCGTTCAGATTCATCGTTGATCGGGTTGCCCGCTGCGGTGCGGTGTTGCTCGACAAAGCCGACCAACCGATCGATCTCGTCCTGCGAGCCTTGCCGCAACAGTCCCTGTTCAACAGCCAGCTCAACTCGTTCTCGATCCGTCAAACCGGGCGGCTTCAATAAAATCTCGGCAAAATTTCGGGACAACTCATGGAAGGCGGGATCATTCAGCAAAGTCAGGGCCTGCAGCGGTGTATTCGACCGATCACGACGGGAACAGACTCGTGCAGGGGACGGAGCATCGAACGTGATCGACTGGGCGAACGGCGATGTTCGCTGAATGAATGTATAAATCGATCGCCGATAGCGATCGTCACCGTGGCTCGTTTTCCAGATGTTACTGCCGTAGGCTTCCTTCGTGACTCGTTCGTCCTGCAGTGGATAGACACCGGGTCCACCCAGAGTCGTACTCAACAGACCGCTCGTGGCAAGCGTCAAATCGCGGACCACTTCGGCAGAGACGCGCAAGCTCACCTGACGAGCCAATAACCGATTGTCGGGATCCCCCCGCTGCAAGTCGGCTCGGGGGAGTGATGATTGGCAATAACAGGCAGAACTGACCAGCTTGCGGTGGATCGATTTGGTGTTCCAACCGCTCTGGAGATACTCCGAGGCTAACCAATCCAGCAACTCGGGGTGTGATGGCCGAGCCCCGCGGGTACCAAAATCATCGGAGGTCGCGACAATTCCGCGACCGAAAAACTCTTGCCACATCCGATTCACCGTGACGCGTGCAGGGAGGGGATTTCCAGGTGACATGAGCCATACCGCCAAATCCCGTCGTGTCCACTCCCCCTGTTTGCGATCAGCAATGGCTGGTGGCAGGCCGGGTTGCTGGGAAAGGAACCCGCCAAGGGGTGCCGGGGACACCTCTTGGCCGCGACTGCGAAAATCCCCGCGTTCATGAACGTGAGTGGGTCGCGGCGAACTCGATCCCCGCATCACCGGAGCCCGTGTGACCACCGCTTGAGGCAGCGATTTTCGGATCGCCACCAGTTGCTGACGCAGTTCACCCAGCCGAGCTGCCGTGAATTGCTTCTCGTCGGTCACCGATCCACGCTCCAGAAAATAGTCGACGAGGTCATCTTGCTGCCGCGGCGAGCGGCGAAGCCAGGGAAGTTTGACGATCTCGGTCCCTTCCAATTGCCCCTCACCCAAACCTCCGCCCCAGATCAATCCCAGCAGTTCCCACTGTCGATCCCAGACATGGTCTTCACCGGGATGCCCCATGGCGTAGAGTAGCTTTTGCTCCCATTGCTTCTGCAACGCCTCAAGCGCCTCGACAAACGGTGCCAGGGCATCACGTCGGCGACGCTCATATTCCGGACGCGTCTTCAGGTAAGCCTCACGTTCGGCTGCGAGTGGCGCATCCAGATTGATTTCCTCGGCGCGGTCAAAAAACGCATATAACTGATAGAACTCCGCCTGTGTCACCGGATCATATTTGTGGTCATGACAACGGGCACAGCCCACCGTCAGACCCAGCCAGGTGGTCCCCACCAGCGAGGTTCTGTCGACAACCTGCTCGACCCGATACTCTTCGAGATCGGCCCCCCCTTCACGGTTACTCAGCGTCTGCCGCAAAAAACCGGTCCCCAGCACCGGATCGTGATCGCGGATCGGTTCCCCCTCGTCCCGGCGGCTGATCAGGTCACCCGCCAGTTGGAACAACGTGAATTCATCAAACGGCAGATTCTCATTCAGTGACTGAATCACCCAGTCCCGATAGCGCCAAGCAAACGGACGAAGTTGATCCGTCAAATGCCCATCCGTATCGCCGTAATGGCAAAGGTCGAGCCAGAGCCGAGCCCAACGCTCTCCGTAATGGGGCGAGGCGAGCAGTCGATCAATCACTCGTTCATACGCATCAGGGCGAGTCTCGTGCAGGAATTCATCCCGCTCTTCTCGGGTAGGGGGCAATCCAACCAAGTCGAGTGATACACGCCGAATGAGCGTTGTCCGATCGGTCATCTTCGCCGGAGAGAACCCTGCCGCATTCAGCCGCGCCAGCACAAACGCATCAATCGGGTTATGCGACCATGCTTCCGCCTCGTTCACATCGGGAATGGTGGCAGGAATGATCGGTTGAAACGCCCAGTGATCTGCCGCAGTGAGCGATAAGTCCGCACCAAATCGCGAGGCAATCACCACCAAGCAGAGCATGTGTCGTGTCGATAAGTTCATCGTGGTGTCCCTGTATTCCAGGTCGAAACGACAGGACGCGTCGCTGTGTCGTAAAAATCAATCAGCGAATTCGCATACGTTTCCCATGGGGATGTTGTACCGACCGGGGTACGAGGATTCAATCAGACATTCCACAGACTTTTGTGTTGAGCAGCAGGTCAGTAACATAGTGATCGAAGACTTGCCTTTGCGGGTGTGACACGATTTCAGTCCAGGAAAAAACCGATGAGTGACCGTCAGAAGTTGATCGAATTGTTTCTCGCCCGCGCCCTGAAGTTCGGGGATTTTACCCTGGCTTCTGGGAAAAAATCGACGTATTACCTCGATGGGAAACAAATTTCGCTGCATTCCATCGGACTGCGACTGGTGAGCCTGGGACTGCTGGATCTGCTGAAAGATGTCGACTATTCAGCAATCGGCGGCATGACAATCGGGGCCGATCCGATTGTCGGGGGGGTCCTCGTCGCAGCCGCCGAACAAGGACGCTCACTCGATGGATTTCTGGTCCGAAAAGAGCCAAAAGGACATGGAACTCAGCGTTATATCGAAGGGCCGGTTCAGCCCGGCGCGAAGGTGGTCGTCATTGATGACGTGGTCACCACCGGTGGAAGTGCCATTCAGGCGGTCGACCGAATCGTTGAATTTGGTTGTGAGGTTGTTTGTGTGGTCGGGATTATCGATCGAAAAGAGGGGGGTGCAGCCAACTTTGCGGCGCGAGGACTGCCGTTCCGCTCGCTGCTGACGATCGAAGACTTCGGGATCGCCCCCCCGGTTGCAGGCTGAAACCTGCAGGCGGAAATCTGCAGGCTGCACGCGGATGCTGATGCCCGGGGGATCCGTCCCTCAACGTCTCCCCATCATCTCGCCGCAAATCACCGAATCGAAACTCCAAAATCCTTGTTTTTCGACGTTTACAAGCCGAGGTGCAACGATGACGCGACTCGTGACGATTGGTGGCGAATGGCGGCGAGGCCGATTCTTATGGGCGTTTGTGATCAGTTTCTGCGGAATCATCCGCTCTGTAATGTCTGCCGAGGCTTCCCCCGGAACCGACCGATCCGGGGTACTCTGGCCCGACAACAAACTTCCCCGACTGACAACCTCGCGCGTCAGCGGTTCTCCCGAACCACCTCTCCCTTATCGAGCACAGCGTCTCTATCCACAGCTCAAGCTCACCTTTCCCGTGGCGGTGGCCCATCAACCGGGCAGCAACCTGATTTGGGTGATTACCCTGGATGGCCCGAATGGCACTGCAAATCTGCGGCGATTTACCGATTCTCCGGATGTCGCTGAGACCGAATTGGTGCTCGCCGCGGACAATCGCATCACCACAGATCTCGTGTTTCATCCGAATTTTGTCGAAAATGGATTCGTCTATCTGGGACATAATCGCCCCATCAAAGAGGGGGGCGAGAAATATTCTCGCATCTCCCGATTTCAGGTGAGTCTTCAGCCCCCTTTTGCCTGTGACCCCCAATCAGAAACCACGATCATCGAGTGGCCATCGGACGGACATAATGGGGTCGCCATGACATTTGGTCTCGACGGAATGTTCTATGTGACCTCGGGAGATGGAACCTCTGACAGCGATACGAATCTGCGGGGACAGGAAATGTCGCACCTCACCGCCAAGGTGTTGCGGATTGATCTCGAACACCCAACCGATCAACGGCCTTATTCGATACCCGCAGATAATCCGTTTGTGAATCAACCGGGGATTGCCCCGGAAACGTGGGCTTTTGGCCTGCGAAATCCCTGGCGGATGACCACTGACCGGGTACAGGGACACATCTGGGTCGGCAATAATGGACAGGACCTTTGGGAGCAGGTGTACTTGATTCGCAAGGGGGAGAACTATGGTTGGTCGGTTTATGAAGGAAGCCATCCATTCTATTTGAACCGAGAACTTGGGCCCGCACCGCATGTCAAACCGATGCTCGAACATCATCATTCCGAGGCACGGTCGCTGACGGGGGGAATTGTGCTGCAGGAACAGCCGCTTACCGAACTCCGCGGAGCCTATCTTTATGGTGATCACTCGACCGGGAAAATCTGGGGCGCCCGGTATGATGGAACCGCCGTGACGTGGCATCAGGAATTGGCAGATACTCCGTATCATCTCGCGGGATTCGGAACGAATTCTCTCGGCGAATTGCTGATCGCCGACTACGCGGGAAATGGAGAGGGAGCCCTCTACACGCTGGTCCCTGTACCACCGCAACCCACAACCACATCCTTTCCAGAAACACTCAGCGCCAGCGGACTGTTCCAAGCGGTCGCGGGCCACGTGGTGGAATCCGCTCTGATTCCCTACCGGGTAAACTCGCCCCTCTGGTCAGATGGTGCCGAGAAAACTCGGTACATCGCGATCCCCGGGGAAGATCCGAAAATTGAGATCACCGGGAATCGTGGCTGGAATTTCCCCAATGAAACCGTGATTGTGAAGTCGTTTTCTCTGGAGATGATTGAGGGAGACTCGCAGTCAAAACGCTGGATTGAAACACGGTTCTTGACCCGGCAGCAGAACGAGTGGATTGGGTACTCGTACCAATGGAATGACGAGCAGACCGAGGCAACGCTCGTGAGCAAAGAGGGTGCGGATCTTGAACTGACGATTCAGCACGCAAATGGACAGCGTCAACAAACGTGGCATTTTCCCAGCCGTGCGGAATGTATGGTCTGCCACAGCCGTGCCGCAGGATTTGTGCTGGGTCTGAGCACAAACCAAATGAACCGCCCACGGGAACAGACCTCCCGAAATGGTGAGCCGGCGAATGTTGGCCAGCCCGGTGAGCCGGGCGAGAATCAATTGGCGATGTTGCAACGGCTCGGTTTAGTCACGCTCCCCAAACCACCCGACGAATTGGAACGCTTGGTGAGTCCCGCAGACGTGAGTCAGTCATTCGAGGCGCGAGCGAAATCGTATCTGCATTCCAATTGCGCGATTTGCCACATTGATGCCGGGGGAGGAAATTCGCCGATGCTGCTCGAATTCACGACCGCCGTGGACAAAATGAAACTGATTGATGCCATTCCGGTCCACGACAAATTTGGGCTAGCTGACGCACGTTTGGTCGCCCCAGGAGATCCTGAACGTTCGGTACTCTTGCACCGGATTGCCCGGCGAGGTCGGGGACAGATGCCGCAACTGGGAACAAACCTCGTTGATCAACGAGCGGTCGAGTTGATCTCGGCCTGGATCCGCGAATTGCCCCGTCATCGTCCGCCAGAAAATTGAACCGTCCGAATTTGCGGCACGGATCAACGTTCAAAAGAAGGGGGAGCGGAATCTTGAGGGATTTTGTTTGTACCATTCGCGATCGCATTCACTGTCATGAGTGGTTGCAGCAGTCCGCTGCGGCTTCTCCGGGTCTCATTGTTGCTGACGAGCTCTTCCAACTCTTGATCCGATCTTTTCCTGGCAGGCCTTAAGACTTCCTTCGGTTCACCCCCTCGGGTCGCTGAGCCAGCAGGGTTCTGGCCGCGGATAATGGGTGGTGGCTCGGCTTTGTTACGATCGCCGTTACGATCGCTGCTACGATCGCTGGTCGCCACTTGTGAACCCGCAGGAATATTCAGCTTGGTACTGCCCGCCATGACCCATTGATTCCATTCTTTCTCGAGCAATTCGACACTCGAATAGCCATAAAGTTGTGCCAGAGCCGGTTCCCAACCACGGTCGTACGCCACTTCCATCAACTTGAGGTATTGCGGCTTGGATCCCTGCTGAATCAGAAAATCGGCCAGCGAATGCCCCTCAGCATACAGTGTCAGCACATCTTGCTTATCCGGGGGATATTGTTTGATATCGAGCAAAGTCCGCAGTGGGATTCGGCGGTTGGTCCCCATGACTCGGCTATGAATTTCCCGTAATCGATTCCGTTCCGAGTCATGTTCAATTAATGAAGCCGCCCCTTCATCAGCCCAACGTGGCAAGGGTCGACGGAAATGACTGGCGAAAATCGTGTGGTTGATTTCATGAGGCAGCACCGAATCGAGAATTCGCTGCTCACATCCCTGAATCTCCATTTTCCAGCCGTAAACTTCCCCGGCCTGAAAGTTGAATGTGGTGGCGCCTCCGGCACCCATGTTTCCCACCTTGACGGTAATGGGGCAGGCATGCTTCCAGTTTCCCGGCAGTGGCTTTCCGGTCCATTCGATCGCCAATTCACGACGATAGATTTCAGCCGCCTCGCCAACCTCCTTGGCAAATTTGGCAGTGGGGGCCTCAATCATGAAATTAGGAGTACGAAAACCAGCACCCACGGCGGTGAATGCGAAGACAACGAGAATGACACGGAAAATTGTGTCCATGCTGATTCCGGAGAAGTATTGGATGAGATCGAATTGAACGGTTGAAGTTGGCATTACGCCAACGATCGACGGGTAATCCCCTCGCTCTGCAATCGGCATGCCATAACGCCAACGACTCGCTTTCGATAAGAGGAAATTTTATGCAATCGATTGATCCTTAAAGACTTGCGGTTTCTGTAATCCTTAGGGTCCTTCGGGTGAAGAAGACCCAAACGCCATGGTTGTTGTAACGATTACAACGGAAAGTCACGTTCGTGCCGAGCCCGTTACCGTGGAAACAATCGCTATCCGCGTCAGGAATTGGAAAGGTGGTTTAACCCCGATCCTCCGAGGGATGCGGATCGGCTGCATACGGTGCGTGATTGCTCCCATGTCCGGCGTCATGATCCGACTCTTGCGAGTTCTGCTTGGATTCTGACTCAATTCACCCGATATGAACCTAGTCAACACATTGCCGACAATCAAGCTGGGCATGAGCCCTCGGGCGGGATGGATCTCGCACACGAAATCCCCCATTGAGATCCAAAGACAATTCAATCGGAGTCCGCCATCTTGGCCCATTCTCATTTGCTCGTACAACATTTGCTCAAACAACTCGAACAACATCAGCGTGAGCGAAGTGAGCGAAACCGACGCCCGGAATGGTTGTCTGTTTTCGTACACCAGACCGCCGCGTTTTTTGAGCCGATGCGAGGTTTCGGTCGCGTCGGCTCGCAATGCGAATTCACGAGCGAAGGCTGGGAAGCACGTCTTTACCTGGGGTCAACCGAAATTATTGGCGGAAAAGACGATGGACATTTTCAGCTCATCGGTTTCGAACTCGATTTTGCCAAATTAACCGAATCCTTCACCCGCCTTGACGACTTTCGCTGGAGTGTCAGCGCGGCACTGAATGGGGGAAATTCATCATTTGTGACGATCCGAGGTTTGGTGGATGACCATCAAGTCACCTTGAAGATCTACTCCAAACCACCCCATGAAGCAGGCCCGGCATTCCGCCAGCACACCGATGGATCCATCGATCACATCGAAAGTCATCTCTGACGAGATCACAACTCAATCGGCCTGGACATTCAGGCCGATTGAGTTGACTTCACCAGGCACGTTCTCTTTTTATGCCAAAATGGATCCTGGATTCTTGCCACCTGGATAGTTACCACCTGGATAGTTACCACCTGGATAGTTACCACCTGGATAGTTACCACCTGGATAGTTACCACAGAGAGCCAATCGAACATTCCCGGCCGCAGGTCAATTTCATCACACACCGATACCAATCCAGCGATATCAATCAGGATCATGCCGGGAGGAATTGCTGATGAGTACGACTCCCCCTGGTTCGATCCCACAACCCCTGCGACGAAACCACGTCGATATCGTGGATACGTTCGCCGAAGCATTCCCGATCAAAGCGGCTCGACTGGTCATTACCGCTGCCACGCCACGCTGGGCATTGATTGCCGCAACCGAATTTTGTGGCAATGCCACCAGCGTTATTGCCTGCGATGTTGAGGCCGCCATCGAGCGATCGATTCCTGCCGAGGAGACACCCGACGGACACCCGGGGGTCGCCGTCCTCGTCTTTGGCTTCTCGATCGAAGGATTATCCAAAGCCATTCAAGGTCGGGTCGGGCAGTGTATCCTCACCTGTCCGACAACAGCCTGTTATAACGGAATCCATGGTTGCCCCAAAGAAAAGCAAATCCGGATCGGTGGCGCACTACGGTATTTCGGCGATGGTTTTCAGAAATCCAAAAAACTGGAGGATCGCCGTTTCTGGAGAATTCCCGTCATGGATGGAGAATTTCTCTGCGAAGATTGGTTCGGCACAATCACGGGGATTGCCGGAGGAAACCTGTTGATTGGAGCTCGCAGCACCAGCGCCGCCCTGCAGGCGACCGAGGCTGCCGTCGACGCAATGCGGACAGGGGTCGATATTGCGCTCCCCTTCCCCGGCGGAATTGTTCGCTCGGGCAGCAAAGTCGGTTCGAAGTACCCAAAGCTCAAAGCCAGTACCAACGATGCGTTTTGTCCGACCTTGCGATCCATGACAAAATCGGAACTCCCGACAGAGTGTCAGGCGGTCTACGAGATCGTGATCGATGGACTCAGTTATGACGCAATCCAGTCGGCCATGCGACGCGGCCTGCAAGCCGCAACCGCCCAACCCGACGTCGTCATGATCACCGCCGGGAATTACGGCGGAAAGCTCGGTAAACACCACTTTCACCTGCGCGACTTGTTGTAACGTGGTGATGAGTGAGCGCTGATGACTCGGCGTTGAATTCCTTCACGAGCGTTGACTCGGTTTCCTGCAGTCCGCAGTTCATTAAAACCAGTCCTCATTAAAACCAGCCTTCAGCAAAAAAAAACAGGGCTCTTCGGTCATGCCGAAAAGCCCTGCGCTCGCCTTCGAACTCGGTTCACCTAAGCAGGGTAGTTCCCCACGTAGACCGACTTGACCTGCGTGTAATCTGTGAAAGTCTCTTCACAGTTCACACCGCCGCCAGGTCCACCCGAGATTCCCTGGCCACCGTACGGCAGTCCGTACGAAACCATGTTGTGACAGTTGACTTGTGCCGTTCCATCGCGGAATTGCTTGGCTAACGCCACACCCTTCTGCACATCCTTCGTCCAGATGCTGGCACCCAAACCATAAGGTGAACTATTCGCCAGCTGCAATGCTTCTTCAGCCGAAGAGACCGGGCAAATCGTCGCATAACAATGGAAGACTTCCTGCGGGTTCACATTATGACCGGGCTCGGTGCGATACAACGCCGGCTTGACGTAGAAACCGGTCTTCCCGGCAACCGAAGCTTCCCCCCCGGCCAGCAGAGCGGTCCCGCCACGAGCCACCGTTTCCTGCTGTGCCTGCAGAATACGACGTCGCTGCGTCGGGTTAATCACCGCCCCCAGTTGTGTCCCTGCATCCGCCTGATAACCAATCTTCAGGTTTTTAAAGAATTCGGTTTCGGCATCAATAAAATCATCGGCAATCTTACGATCGACGAAAATGCGGTGAATCGTACAGCAGGTCTGTCCGTAGTGCTGATTCGTATGCCGCCCGATCAGACGCGCCACCATCTTCGGATCGGCATCCGCCAAGACGATCGCAGAACCGTTGCCACCCATCTCACGCTTCATCCGTGTTCCGTGTCGATCACAAACTCGCATGATTAAGTGGCCAACACCCGGCGAACCGGTGAAGGCAATGTAGCGCACGCCAGGATGCTCGGCGATGCATTGACCGGTGATCTCACCTCGGCCCGGCAACACGTTGATGACCCCTGGCGGAAAACCGGCTTCCTGAGCCAATTTGCCGATATACAGTGCCGAAAGCGGTGTATCTTCTGCAGGCTTGATCAGAATCGTGTTGCCCGAAAGCAGCGCTGGGAACATGAACCACGAGGTCAGTACGATTGGGTAGTTCCACGGAATAATCCCCGCGACAACCCCCCACGGTTCGCGGTATGCAAAACCATTGACCGTCTCAGAAATGATCGTCGATGGACCATCCCCCAGAGGGATCTTGCGAGCCACCCCTGCAAAGTACTCCATGCAATTCCGGAGTTGATCGAAGTCCCCTTCGGCCAATTCCGAAACCTTTCCCCCATCCAAAACTTCACAGGCGAGCAACACGTCGCGATCGCGTTCGCACAGTTCGACCAGTTTCTGACACAAGGCAATCCGTTTTTCGACATCGACACTACGCCAACCTGGTCCGCCATCACCTTGGAATGCCCGTTGTGCCGCCGATACAGCCCGCGCGACTTCGGCTTCGCCCATTTCACAGACGGTTGCAAGAACTTCCTGAGAACCAGGGTCGACGGTCTCAAACGTGACGTTCATCGTCCCCTTGACCTGTTCACCATTGATGATGCCGCCGAGCGGTTTTCCACCGTTTCGACAGAAAGCCGTGAATTTTTCAGGGGTGCGAAAGGCTTTGGCCGTCAGGGCCTGAATCTCAGAAATCGGAGTGGACATGGGAAAATTCCTCGAAGGACCCGGTGCATGAACTCAATCAACATCAACACAATCAACACAGGGCGAATTCAACGAACGAAACGAAATCGCCAGACAGGTGAGTTTCTCACTCCCTTGAGTTTCTCACTGTCTCATGAATCACAACATGAATGGCTTTTGATGGCAACGAATTCTACAAGGCCAATCTCCGCATTCCAAGCCGACACGAAGAATGGACCACGAAAAATCCTTCCCGAATCTGAGCCTGCATCTGATGCCACCCTGACCTCGGCCCCCGCCTCAACAGCTCGGTTTCCCTCACGCGTGACCGCACTCGGCCCGCGCCTCTTTGACCGGTGTTTGCGCCAATCCCCGCCACCACCATTTCTGAAGTCCGTTGCTGGGTAACCGTTCACAGTTCGGGGGCTGGCTCATTTTTCCCGCGACAAAGTGAAGACCCCTCAAATCACTCAAACCATTCACCGATAGTGCTGCCGGGAAAAATGTGCCTGTCCCCGACCTGCATGAGTTTTCGCAAAATCCCCAGTGACTGGACGCAATCTTCCACTCGGTTTACTCTCGTCGCTTACGTGCGGAAAAATTGCCAAACATCAGTCCGATTCAAGAGGTGTGTTCGATGCCCCAGTTCAAGCGGTCATGCGGGAAACTCTCTTCCTTGATGTTCGTTGCCGTGCTTGGTTTTTCTTCACCGATGGCATGGTCTCAGACAACAAAAGTGAGCTCCGCCGTAGCGCCGTTCGTCGAAAAAGGGGCCTTAGCCGGTGCCGTGATGCTGGTCGCGGATCAAGAAAAGACCCTCGCGATCGAAACGGCGGGGTACCTGGATGTCGCCGCGAAGAAACCGATTCCCGCCAACGGAATCTTCTGGATCGCTTCCATGAGTAAGCCCATTACCGGAACCGCCCTCATGGTCCTGGTCGATGAGGGAAAAGTGCAGTTGGATGATCCTGTCGAGAAATATCTCCCCGAGTTCAGAGGAAACTGGGTCATCACACAACAAGACGGCAATCATCAAGTCTTGCGGCATCCCATTCGCCCCATCACCGTGCGAGATACGTTGCGACATACCAGCGGCATGCCGTTCCAATCCGTTCTCGAGACCCCCACGCTGGATGCCCTCCCCCTTGCACTGGCTGTCCGCAGTTATGCCATGACCCCTTTGATTTACGAGCCTGGCACCAAGTACCAGTATTCCAACGCGGGGATCAATACCGCCGCCCGGATCATCGAAGTGGTTGAAAAACAGTCCTTTGAAGAATTTCTGCAAGAACGTTTTTTTGACCCGCTGGGGATGAAAGACACCACCTTCTGGCCCAATGAAGAACAGCTGACGCGAGTCGTCAAAGCCTATTCACCAACCGAAGATAAACAAGGCCTGCGTGAGATCAAAATTAGTCAGTTACAATATCCCCTGAATGATCGACGACGCGGACCCATGCCGGCAGGAGGTCTCTTTTCCACCGCAGCGGACATCGGGATTTTCTGCCAGATGATTCTCAATCAGGGCGAATTTCAGGGCAAACGCTTTCTCTCTGAAAAAGCGGTGAAAGAGATGGCCACCCGACAGACGGGGGAAGGAATCAAAGAAAGCTATGGACTCGGCTGGGCCGTCGGTGACGGCTGGCTCGGACATGGCGGAGCCCTCGCTACCAATATGACCGTCGATTATCAACGGGGAATTGCCACCGTCTGGTTGATCCAGCACGCAGGTTTCCCGCAAGATGGTGACAAAGCGCACGGCGCGTTTATGCAAGCTGCTCACCAATTCGCGATTTCCAAGTGAATTTTGTGTCCTCCAAGTCAATTCTGTTGATACCCCCTCTTGACAACAGTTCGAGTTGACAACAGTTCGAGTTGACAACAGTTCGAGTTAACAAGAGTTCGAGGCGATTCACGGAATCTTACTTGAGACCAAGCGACCCAGATACCTATTCCAACTGAATATTCCACCTGAAAGGAAACGGATTGAACTCAACGATTTTCCAAGGCTGTGTTCCCGCCCTGATGACGCCGTGCCAACCCGATCGGACACCCAATTTTCCTGCCTTAGTCAAAAAAGCGCAGGCCCTGGTCGCGGCAGGAATGAACGGTGTTGTCTATTGCGGTTCCATGGGGGACTGGCCACTCCTCACCGATGCACAGCGGCAGGAAGGTGTCCGCCGACTAACGGAAGCGAAAGTCCCCGTCATCGTCGGAACGGGTGCTCAGAATCCCGCCCTCGCTGCGGCCCATGCGGCCCACGCACAACAGGTCGGAGCCCAAGGATTGATGGTCATCCCGCGTGTTCTCTCACGCGGCACATCGCCGGCCGCTCAGCGAGCACACTTCGCTGGGATCCTCGGGGCCGCTCCGAATCTTCCCGCCGTGATTTATAACAGTCCTTACTATGGTTTTGAGACCCGAGCCGAGCTGTTCTTTGATCTTCGCCGCGAGTTTCCCAATCTCGTCGGCTTCAAGGAATTCGGCGGTGCCGATTCTCTCAGCTATGCGGCGGAGCATATCACGTCAGCCGATCATCACGTGCTGCTGATGGTGGGGGTCGATACCCAGGTTTGCCATGGCTTCATTCGCTGTGGTGCGGTCGGTGCCATCACCGGAATTGGAAACTGCCTCCCCAAAGAAGTGCTGCATTTGATCGCACTTTGCAAACGGGCAGCGGATGGTGATGTCGAAGCCAGAGGACTGGCGCGAGAACTCGAAGATGCCCTGGCCGAATTATCCCGCTTTGACGAAGGCCCTGACCTGGTCCTCTATTATAAATACCTGCTCGTCCTGCTCGGTGATACGGACTACACATTAAACTTCAATGAATCCGATCGACTATCACCCAGTCAACAGCATTTTGCCGAGTCTCAACTAAAACTGTTCCAGCAGTGGTGGAGTCAATGGCCGGGAAAAGCCTATCAACGATAAAATGCCTATCAACACGAAAACTCCGTGCGTGTGTTGATCAATCAGCAGCCCCATCACAGGCAAAGATCATGATGACGAAGCGTCCATCAACAGTCGGTTCCCCCAGGCATCGGGTCGCAGCTCAGGCAATCGGTCTCGTTTTTTGCGGCTTCTTCATTTCGACGCTGGGGATCGAAAACGTTTCGGCCCAAGCCGGTGATCCCGCTCTACCCGGCAACCATCCCCTGACCCAGCCTCAGGCAGGGGATTTGCTGATTCACGAGTTACGCTGTGCGGCATGCCACCGTGGTATCGAACGGGGCCTGCTGCCCGAAAAAACTGCCCCCGACTTGAGCGAAGTCGGGGGACGCATCGCCCCAGAATACCTCATCAAATACCTGACATCTCCCCTCTCCACTCATCCAGGGACATCCATGCCGGATCTCCTCGCGGCGCAGCCCGAGGGGGAACGAGGCCGGATCGCTGAAGCGCTGACCCACTTTCTCGTCGCCCAATCAAAAACGCTCTTTCCCACGGATTTCGCACCTCAAGGTCATCTACTGGAAGGGAAAACGCTTTACCATTCCGTCGGCTGCGTCGCCTGCCATGGCCCCCGAGCAGCGATCGACGGCACGCCGCTCGTGACAAAAAAGGAAAATGAAACAGACGATGACGATGACCAGAATCTGACCGCAAGCAAGACCTTCAAACCGATTGCCATTCCGCTGGAACAGGTTCCGGCCAAATACAGCCTCAAGTCACTGGGTGAATTTCTGTTTCAGCCACTGAAGGTTAGAAGTTCGGGACGAATGCCCGATCTGAAGCTGACCCCCGCCGAATCGCTCGCGATCGCCGAATATCTGATTGGAGAACCACATCAACCAGCAACAGCGCTCGTCCCCCAAGAGCCATTGGTCGCCAGGGGGAAAAAATACTTTCAAGATCTGAACTGTGCTGCGTGTCATGCCTTGGGAGGCCTCCCCCCTGCGCCGCTGATCGGTTCCCTGCAGCAGGCCGATCTTTCTCGTGGGTGTTTGTCCGAAACGGTTGGGAAGAGTCCCCGGTTTTCCCTCGGCGACGCTGCGCTTCAGGCCATTCGTGCCGCGCTGACAGAAACCCCACAACCCGATTCCGAGCACCTCGTGGTGGCGAAAACGCTGACCACCTTCCACTGTATCGCCTGCCATACGCGCGATGATTTTGGTGGGGTGCCCGAGTCCTACAACCCGTTCTTTTCCACCCGCGAACAAAAACTCGGAGACGATGGCCGGATCCCACCCCCGCTCACCCTCATCGGCGCCAAGCTACAACCCGCCTGGATGAAAAAGGTGCTCTACGATGGCGAAAGTGTCCGCCATTACATGATCACCCGCATGCCCCAATTCGGTCCGTCCAACCTGGCACATTTGCCCGCTCTGTTCACGCAACTCGACGTGCTTCCTGGACCGGAACTGACCATTCCCAGCCCGGAAAGCGATTCGGAAATCGAACGAAACCGCGAAAGACGGCTGCGGCCAGCGGGTCAAGAATTGCTCGGCGACAAAGGCCTGAACTGTATTGCCTGCCATAATTTCAACGGGAAACCGGCCCCCGTCAATCAGGGAATTGACTTGATGACCACGTATCAGCGGCTGCAGCCGGGATGGTTCAGCAGCTTTGTCCGCAACCCCGGTACCTTTCGTCCACGCATCGTCATGCCGACCGCCTGGCCCAACGGAGTTGCCTCGCACAAAACGATTCTTGAGGGAAACACTGACCTGCAGATTGAAGCGATCTGGTACTATCTGTCGCTGGGGACATCGGCAGCCGATCCCTCGGGAATCCGTGGAGTTTCGACGAAGCTCTCGGTCAGCAACGCGGCCCGAACGTTTCGTGGACGCAGTCGTGTCGCCGGTTTTCGCGGAATTGCCGTCGGATTACCCGGCAAACTGAACTACGCATTCAACGCAGAAACGGGAACCCTGTCGGCCCTCTGGCTGGGGGATTTTATTGGCGTGAACTGGAATGGCCAGGGGTCAGGAGATTTCCATCCTGCCAGCGAACCCATCACCCTCGCCCAGGATGTCTCGCTGGTCTCGCTGGCGGATGAAAACACACCCTGGCCCCTGATGCCGGTGATGACCAAAGAGGCGCGCGTCAACCCCAACCCGCTGTACCCCAAAAACCTCGGCTATCAATTTCGCGGATACTTTCTCGGCGAATCTTCGATTCCCACGTTCCAATACAACTGCGGTACCATCGAGATCGAAGATCGCTCCGTCGCCACAGGGGCTGAAAAACAACGGGGGCTCAGTCGAGTTCTTCAATTGCACTCACCTTTGCCGCAAACCGTTTGGTTTCGAGCACTCACCGGGGACATCCAATCTTCTTCCGAACGCCTGTTCCAAACCGGTTCATTACGACTGACAATTCCCGATCGCGAAACCAAACTCAGGCCGCTGTCGGCTGATCCGCAACGATCCGAACTGTTGTTGCGACTCGAACTTCCCCAAGGCAAATCTTCGTTGGAGTTACTCTATGAACCGATTCAAAAGTAGTCCCCAGCGAATTCCCGTGCTGCTGATTCTCATCGCACTTTTCGCCTTCCTTGGACTCTCCCCGCACGGGTTCGCACCGCTCGGACTCGCCCCTCTGGCGGCCGAGGAAGTGGGTGATCGTTGGGGGACCGAAGAACGCGAACGGGAATATTATCCGATTGTGAATATTCCCCTTCCCCCCAACACGGTGATCGAAGCGGGGGCCTTTGCGATGCTTCCGGGCGGACGAGTTGCTGTCGGGACGCGACATGGGGAAATCTATCTGATCGACGGCATTGATGCCGCGAAGCCAAACCCCTCGTTTCACCTGTTTGCCACCGGGCTGGACGAGATCTTCGGACTCACCTGGAAAGACAATGCGTTCCGTGTCACCCAAAGCTGCGAATTGACGCGAGTCAGTGATTCTGACAACGACGGCGTGGCCGATCGGTTTGAAACCATTTCGGACGCGTGGGGTTATGCGAATTACCATGAGTACGCGTTTGGTTCCAAACTGGATGCCGACGGGAATCAGTTCATCGCACTGGGGCTGTCCGAGTCTTACTATTCTCACGCGCTCTACCGTGGCTTGCTCATGAAGGTTTCTCCCGACGGAAAAACGACGGCGTTCGCCAGCGGCTTGCGGAGCCCTGGCGGGATCGGACGGGACGAACATGGAGCCTTGTTTTATGTTGAAAGCCAAGGCCCCTGGAATTGTTCTTGCAGCCTGAAAGCGGTCTCGGAAAACAGTTTTCATGGCCACCCCGCCAGTTTTGAATGGTACAAATTTGCCCCCGAACTGGGGCCGGTCCCCGAGCAGCCCAAGTCCGGCACGCGGATCGCAACCGAGAAGAAGCGGGTCAAACAGCTGGTCCCCTATGCGAT
>CAMBQP010000089.1 GCA_945869955.1 Schlesneria paludicola DSM 18645 | reverse complement strand
TTTGATTCGTGGTTCACAATCTTCGCATTTTTGAGAAGAGTGTGATTCGCGAATCGACTGCCGTATTCCAGGGATTTGCCTGAACGCTTCAGTGAGATGGGGACCACGAAGCCGGTCGTGACCGTGCTGTCATTACAGTCATTTGAGTGAACTCGCAACGGGTTCCGAGATCGAGTCAACATTGATGCCGGCTCTTGACATTCATCAGATTGAAGCGATCCCCTGGCTCGGTTGTCGTGAGCCGTTCTGCAGCCTGAGTCACTTCCTGGGAGCGGCGGTCTTTGCGGGGTTGTCATTCCATTTGATCCAGCGGGGACGGGGTGACCGGGTGAGGACCGCAAGCCTCGCGACGTTCGGGATCGCTGCGGTCGTGCTGTTACTCATGAGTGGCAGCTACCACCTGTCGTGGCCAGGTCCCACGCGATCAATTCTGTTACGAGCGGATGTGGCGGCGGTATTTTTTCTGATTGCAGGGAGTATGACACCCGTTCACGCCATTCTGTTTACGGGATTTGCTCGCAGCGGTTCCTTGATTTTCATCTGGGCGTTCGCAATCGGTGGGGTCCTGTGGAGAATGCGTTTTTGCAATGACACACCGGGCCGCGAGGGGATTGTCTTTTTTCTCGTCTTTGGCTGGGGAAGCCTGATCACGGCATTTGTTCTCTGGCGACGTTTTGGCTGGCGATTTATTCGACCCGCCCTCTTCTCCGGGCTGACCTACACGGTCGGCGCCATGGGACTCATGCTGAATTATCCTATCCTGATCCCCGGAATCATCGGACCGCATGAAGTCTGGCATATCGCCGTCTTGTGCGGAATCGGGCTGCACTGGTATTTCGTCAGCCAGTTCGCAACCGGACGAATCCCGGTACAGCCGACTTGATTTGCGGGAAAAACATGGGTTGTAAGCCAATTGCTGCTACTTGACGGAGATCTTTCCTGAGCTACAATCCAAGAGTTAATTCGCTTTCTCCGCTTTGTTTTGGTCATTAAACCGACACGCCCAAGTCGAGACCACAGCGTTATGAAACGAGACCCGGTCGTTTGATTGTCGACACCTTGAAACGGTGTTGAAACGTAAACGGTGTTGACTGGCGATCCCCAAGTCGATCCGGATAACGATTTTGCTCAAACAGATCCTGGTGAGCTCATTCCCTGCTCCGTAATTCTACGCGTTTGTTCCTGAGTTGTGTTGGAGAAATTTCGTCGGCTGGACGTTTGCCTTTTTTCTTGCGTTTTTTCCATTACGGTTACCCGTCCCGATTCACTCGATTCACCCGATTTTTCACTCGATTCACCCGATTTTACAGTACAGAGGATTTGTGGATGTCAGTCGTCGCGGGTGGTTCCTCAGATGAGTTCAAAGAACTGGTTCGGTCACGAACAGATATCGTGCGTCTGATCGGGGAAAATGTCGCCTTGCAGCCGAACGGACGAGTTTTTAAGGGACTTTGCCCATTCCACGATGACCACAATCCGTCGTTTACGGTGAATCCTGATCGTCAAACCTACAAGTGCTGGTCCTGTCAGGAAGGGGGAGATTGCTATTCGTTCGTGATGAAACAGGACGGCATTAACTTCCGCGAAACCCTGGAAATGCTGGCCAAGCGGGCGGGGCTGGAAATGCCTACGAATCTTCGCCGTGGACCAGGCGAAGCCAAAGACAATCCCCATTTGTACGACGTACTGGAATGGGCCAAGCACGAGTTTCACCAGTGTTTGCTCGCGACCGCGATCGCCGAACGGGCTCGCAATTACCTGCAATCCCGCGGCTTCAATCACACCATGATTGCAAAGTTTCAACTGGGGTTTCACCCCGAGAACTGGGAATGGCTCTTGCAGCGTGCCAAAGGGCGCTTCGACCCCGAACTGCTCGTTCGGGCCTCACTGGCGAAACAACGTGAGGGGAGTGACGGTTATTACGATCAATTCGTTGACAGGATCATGTTTCCAATTCACGACGAACGGGGACGGACTGTGGCGTTTGGAGGACGGATTCTGCCGGACTCGACCGCCAAGCCCAACGCCAAATACTTGAATAGTTCCGAAACCGTTGTCTTCTCGAAAAGTCGGATCTGTTACGCACTCGATGTCGCTCGGGATGCCATCAAAAAAACGGGGACCGCCTTGGTGATGGAGGGATACGCCGACTGTGTCAAAGCCCATCAGGGTGGTATTCTGAATGCTGTTGCCACACTGGGGACAGCACTCACCGAATCCCATGTCACGATCTTGAAACGTTTGGCCAAAAAAGTCGTGCTGGTGTTCGATGGAGACCAGGCAGGAATCCTCGCTGCAGAAAAGGCGATTCCTCGCTTTCTGGCGCAAGATGTCGATTTGCGAATTCTGACGGTCCCCGATGAGCTCGATCCCGACGAATTTATCGATCAACGGGGTGGTGACGCCCTGTTGGCACTGGCTGATGAGGCACCCGAAGCGTTTGAGTACTACCTTCGCCTGGTGTTAAATCGGCATGGAACGACGACCCTCGATAACCGCCAGCGTGTACTGGATGGGATGCTGAATTTGCTGACTTTATCGCCGGGGATCGTTGGCACGGTCAAAGAAGATTTATTGCTGGGGCGATTGCCGCAGCGGCTGGGATTGTCTGAGATTGAAGTACGGCGGCGACTGAAACAGCTTCGTGGTCAATCCCCCGCCCCCAGTTTTCCAGTCAGGGAACGGAAAGTCGGTGCAGGTACTCCCGCCGACGACGAGAATCAGCGACGACGAAAGCAATCGATTGATTCTCTGCAGCGATTCGCCAGTAGAGACGATCTGCTGGAGTGCGAATTACTGCAAATTCTTTTTGCCTCTCCTGAGATGACAGACAAGGTGCGCAAATCCATTGGGACGGATGATTTTCGGCACGACTCGCTGCAAGAGACCTTTGCGATCTGGTGCGATATGGTCGAGGAAGGTCTGGAACCGACTTTTGAGAAATTGCTGTCCAAAATCGAATGCGTCGAGAGTAAACGGCTGATTGTCTGGGTTGAAGAGCAGGCTCGTCACCGGCACGCCACGAAATCGTTGACCGACGCACGAACCATGGGAACAGAATCTGCTGATGATGCAGTGAGTCGTGTGATTGACAGCATGCGATGGCGAAGAAATGTGGATGCGAATCAGGCATCCAAAAGCCTTTTAATCGAAAGTCCGGCAGAGACGGCAAAGCCAACGGCAGAAACTCGTCAGTTATTGGAACAAGCCATGCGTTTTCATCGAGAACGTACGGCAAAGTAAACAGATCACAGGAACGTGATGGGATCGTCTGTCAAGAGACTTCTTGATGGTTGATCACCGTCAGATTGAATACCGGCGGATTGAACAGAGTCAGATTGACCATCGTAACCGTTAAAGTAAGATTTACACAGATTTCAGTGTCCTTTCGAGGAGTCGACCGTGTACAGACTTGATTCGAGTTTGAACCAGTTAATCGAAATGGGTCGTCAACAAGGGTTTTTGACGTTTTCTCAGGTGAACTCCTACCTTCCTGACGAAGCGGTTAATCCCGAAAAACTCGATAATCTGCTGATGTCGCTCGACGAATTGGGCCTGCAGATCGTCGCTGACGAAAAGCTTCCCACCACTCCGGATGTTTTCCTCAAACGCCGTGGAGGAAAGGCAAGGGCCGTTAAACCGGAAAAGGCCGAAGACAAATCCCGGAAAATTGATGATCCGGTCCGCATGTATCTCACGCAGATGGGCGAAATTCCCCTGCTGACCCGAGAACAAGAGATCTCGCTCGCAAAAAAAATCGAGATCACTCGCAAGCGGTTTCGTCGCCACCTGCTCGAAAGCGATTATGCCCTCAAGCAGTCGATTGATATCCTGAAGAAGGTCAATTGCGGCGAACTCCCATTTGATCGGACCATTAAAGTCTCGGTCACCGAAGGTCTGGAAAAAAATCAGATCCTGGGCCGCATGCCGCATAACCTGCAATCACTCGATAGCCTGCGTGAAAAGAGCATCCAGGATTTTGATCTAAGCCTTGTTCCTGGCACGACGGCAGCTGAGACTAAGGCGATCCATAGTCGGCTGAACGCTCGCCGCCGAAAAATGGTCACACTGCTGGAAGAACTCAGCCTGCGAACCCAGCGTTTACAGCCCACGATGCGGCGACTCGAACAGATCTCGAATCGCATGGATCAACTGCAGCGACAAATCGACGGGATGAAGCACCTGAAATCTGCGCGGGACGAACGAGCCAATCTGCAAAAAGAGCTCAATGACCTGATGCAGATGACACTGGAAACCCCCCAGACACTGCGCCAGCGTCTGGACGATGTTCGGGAACGCTTTGGTGCCTACGAACAATCGATGCGTGAGCTTTCCGGCGGCAACTTGCGGCTGGTGGTTTCCATCGCCAAAAAGTATCGCAACCGGGGTCTCAGTTTTCTGGATTTGATTCAGGAAGGAAATACCGGCCTGATGCGGGCCGTTGACAAGTACGAGTATCGTCGTGGCTATAAGTTCTCGACTTATGCCACCTGGTGGATTCGACAGGCCATCACCCGCGCCATCGCCGATCAAGCCCGCACAATTCGCATTCCGGTTCACATGATTGAAACGATGTCGAAATTACGCAAGGTCAGCAAACGCTTGCTCCAGGAAAAAGGGCGTGAGCCAACCATCGAAGAGACTGCCGAAGCGGCGGGGGTCAGCCTCGAAGAAACGCGGCGGGTGCTGAAGATTTCACGACATCCGATCAGTCTTGATCGACCGGTCGGAGAAAGCGAAGACAGCTACTTCGGCGACTTCATCGAAGATGATAACACCGAAAGCCCTGTCAATTCCGCCACACAAGAGATGCTGAAAGACAAAATCGATATTGTCCTGAAGACGCTGACCTATCGAGAACGGGAAATCATCAAGCTCAGGTATGGCCTGGGGGATGGCTACACGTATACCCTGGAGGAAGTGGGCCGAATCTTCAAAGTCACACGCGAACGGGTGCGGCAGATTGAAGCCAAGGCGGTGCGAAAGTTGCAACACCCCGTCCGCAGCAAACAACTCAAAGGATTCCTGGATACCCTCGCCGCCGCAACCGTCGCAGCAAACTAGATTTCCCATTCGGACCGGGGTGTCTGCCGCCAAAACCAGTGGTGACCTCCCAAGCCATTTGTGACCCACTGTCGATATCAAAACTCCGCCAGATTCTTACGAGTCTGGCGAAGTGTTTTCTATTTTTTCACAGTGACAACCGTCCGCTTACAGCGTTCCGCCGTAACGGGCATCGGCACCAAGAATCTCTTCAATCCGCAATAACTGATTGTACTTGCAGATCCGGTCCGTACGGCTGGCCGAACCGGTCTTGATCTGTCCGGTATTCAAGGCCACCGCCAGATCGGCGATCGTGGTATCCTCGGTCTCACCCGAACGATGACTCATGACCGCGGTATACCCGTGACGGTAGGCGGTCTGCACAGCGTCGATGGTTTCGGTGAGCGTTCCGATCTGATTCACTTTGACCAGAATGCTGTTGGCAACCCCTCGAGAAATCCCTTCACGCAATCGGCGGGTATTCGTGACGAACAAGTCGTCCCCGACAAGCTGAACCTTCTCGCCAATCGCATTGGTCAGTTTTTTCCAGCCATCCCAGTCATCTTCAGCACAACCATCTTCGATCGAACAGATGGGATACTTTTCTGACCAGGTCTTCCAGATCCCCACCAATTCGTCGACGTTGACCTTTTTACCATCCATTTCATAGAGGCCAGTTTTGGCGTCATAGAATTCGGTCGAGGCGCAATCCAGTGCCAATTTGATCTGCTCGCCGGGCTTATAACCCGCTTTTTCAATGGCGGTGAGAATCACATGAATGGCGGCTTCGTTGCTGGCCAAATTCGGTGCGAATCCCCCTTCATCCCCAACGGCGGTACTCATTCCCTGATCGTTGAGCACTTTCTTCAGCTGATGGAAAGTCTCGACGCCGGCACGCAAGCCTTCACGGAACGTATCAAATCCGACCGGCACAATCATAAATTCTTGCAGGTCGATCCCATTGTTCGCGTGGGCTCCCCCGTTGATGATGTTCATCAGCGGGACAGGGAGCGTATTGGCTCCAACTCCTCCCAGATAACGGAACAAGGGGAGAAAGCTAACGCGAGCGGCCGCATGGGCACACGCCAGAGAAACGGCGAGGATTGAATTTGCACCAAGACGGGATTTGTTTGGTGTTCCATCGGCATCGATCAAGGCCCTGTCGATCGCCGCTTGATCCGTGACATTCATGTCAATAATCGCATCGGCCAGCGTTTCATTGGCATGTTCAACCGCCTGTCGAACCCCTTTTCCGAGATACCGATTCTTATCTGCGGTGTCGCGAAGTTCGCTCGCCTCATGGGCCCCCGTGCTCGCTCCACTGGGAACAGCAGCTCGGCCAAGAGTTCCATCTTCCAGTTCCACTTCGACTTCAACGGTTGGATTGCCACGACTGTCCAGAATTTCTCTGGCATGCACGGCAGAGATCGCCACACTCATTTTCCAAATTCCTTAAAACAAAAAAACATCGGCATTTCGCGGTCGAGCTGACCGTCTACACCAGATCATCAAGATCAAAAGCGACTCGTTTTGCCCTAGCAACACGAATTCAGACGGTGTTGTACCAAATCGTTTCGCGTCCATCCATCAGGGACGGATTCGGGGGAATACCCGCAAATCCGGCTGGCATTGCCCGACGAAATGGAAAGATCGGCAGAAATCTGCTGGCAAACGGTTCGCTTTCCGTTTATATCTGAAAATCCTCAAGTTGATGCATCCACTTCGGCAGTTCCAGCCGATGCTACCATGGATGTCTGGTATTGCGCAAAAAGTCGATTCGAGAAAAGTTTCTCAGGGAGGTTGGGCCAGACTCACGACGAGCTGGCTGGTTGGCTGGCGACGGACTGATCGGGAACCTGAAGAACACTGCACCACCTTCCCGTCCTGACGGGCAAACCGTCGAAGACGGGATGGAAAGTTGTTATCGCGCTCTCCTTGAATTTCGAGGAGTGGCTGGAAATACTTGTTTGATAAGGCCTGGTTGTCAGGCAAACTGGAACCCGGAAGAAACGATCCATGGAACAGAAGCAATTCCTGACTGCCCAAGACGTGTTGCAGATGTTTGGCGTCGACGAGACTGCGCTAAAAGACCTGGTCAAATCGGGAGCCGTCAAGGCCCTGACCGATCAAGGATCACTCAAATACGCCAGCGACGACTTCACCGCGCTCCTGAAACAGGGATTTCTGAAGTCCGCAATCGTGAACGAATCAGTTCTCAGCGACTCGGACGATCAGCTCTCCTTTTTTGACGTCAGCCCCGAACCGAAATCCGCAGCAGGAAGTGAGCAGCTTTCCTTTTTGGAGTTGGATGAAGACGCACTGAACGAACAGGCCAACCCCGATCGCTCGCAAAAACCCCAATCGCTGGAAAATTGGCTTGGCGATTCCGATGGGTCCCTGGCCGAAATGGTGATCTCTGACGATTCCATCGAGACCATGGAATCCGCGACAACCGTTTTCAACACGACTCAATCGCCAACGAATCAATCGCCAACGAAAAAGACTCCCGAAACCGAACCGCAACAGACCGCGCTGGAAGACAGCGATAGTGATGTCCGGATTGTGAGCATCGATATTCAGTCGGAATCCCACAGAAACTCAAACCAGGCACCCCTGACGGCCCATGATGAGCCAGTTCTGTCAGAGTCGTCGGGTCCTGCTGGTAATTCCCGTTCAGCCGACCTTGATAGCGACAGCGATGTTGTTCTGGCCTTCCCTTCGTCCGAGATGGCGACCATCTCGGATAGCGATGGCGATAGCGATAGCGATGTCCGGTTGTCAGCCGAGGGACTCGATCGGGACGATGCCGCAGTCAACGCTCCAACAGAGGGAAGCAGCAGCGGGGAATTGACCTTCAATGACGACAGTGGTATCCGCTTGTTCGCCTCGGATAACGACAGCGGAATCAGCTTGGCCAATGCCGATAGCGGAATCAGTCTGGCAAGTGCTGACAGTGGGATCAGTTTTGCAGATGCGGACAGCGGGATCAGCTTGGCAGCAGACGATAGCGGCATTACCCTCCTGGGAGACGATAGCGGCATCAGCCTCCTCGGGGACGACAGTGGAATCAGTCTCTTGGGGGACGACAGTGGCATCCGCCTGGATGGTGGCGATAGCGACATCACCCTGAAAAGTGACGCCAAGGCCCCAAATCAAACGCTTGCCGAACAAACGGGCCGCAATGTCCCACCACTCAAGAAACACAAGACCTCCTCGGAAAGCAGTTCCCGCAAAAAGCAAGATACTGAAACGCACGAGATTGATCTCTCAGACGAACTCTTATCAGACGAAATCATGCCCGACTCGGCATTCGATCTCGATGTTTCCGCCGAAGGGAGAACCATCGAACTGAACTTCGATGATCTGGATGAGGATGCAGTCATCCCCCCGCCCCCCCTTGTTCCCAAAAAACCCGTCCCCAAAAAGCCCCAGCCTCAGTCGCTCAGCGAAGCATTCAAGCTGGACGAACCGCTCGAAGTCGAAGATCTCGATATTTCTGATGATCTCGAAGGAGCCATCAACAGCGATCTGAGTGACGAATTTGCAGCCGTGGAAGAAGACGAAGAAGTTTTTGAGGCCTCGGACGATGACTTCAGCGAAGCCGAAGTCGCGGTGGATGATGAGATGTTCAGCGACGATGAGCTCGCAGCTCCGGTCGCAAAAGTCAAAAAAGGTCCGAAGGAACCGGAATGGGGCATGGTTGCCGTTGCTCCCATCGCCATTTCGGCATTAGTGATGCTCGCGACATCAGCCCTTTTATGGGGTGGCATTGCGACGATGTGGACCGGAAACGACGCCCCTGGGCCCGTAGCAACCCTGGTTTCGACACTGGCTGGTATGTCCCCATTTTAGACCTGCCGATCTCCAGCAGAAAACGTTTTCTGCAGGCAACCTCGCAATCAGCGGGACGGCGGGTGAGGGGAGGGGACTGACTCGGGACGGCGGGGCGACCCATCCCCGCGCGGGTCCCCGCATCATGGAACCGAGATCACGACGATTCAAATTTCAGTAATCAGTAACTCGTCGGTTGGCAAGATTGCGCATCGCGACAGCCAAAGCGGGGATATCCGTACCGACGATAAGTCCCTCCGTTTCCGTCGCTGACCATTTCGCCGTAAAGACACCGCATAAATCGCCCGCCACCACAGTATTCCGAATTGCAATGCTGACAGTCCGTCGAATCCCCGATCGCTCTGGAGCGGGTCTCGACGGGATCGATTTGTCGCATCGTCGTGAATTGGCTCGATTCCGTTTGAATCGTGATGCAGCCGACTGAAAACCAGCTCAAACTCAGCAGGGCAACAAGCGGCACAAATCGCATCACGGCTTCCTCCTTCACGCAAATAGTGGATCGCCCACCGATCCTCACGCTCCCTCGAATATCGCTATCGGCTTTGACAAAACTCCATTTCCAGTCAATTCGCGATTCGGGTTATGCATTGAATGCCTAAAACGCGCAACGTAACGAAAATACCGATCAGGTAATTTGGGGGGACTTTGCACCCGATTGCTGGAAGCGTTTGATTACTGGATTCTGGATTCTCGATTCCAAGTCACAGGGGACCACGCGAGCGGTGTGATCAACAACAACCCCAATTTCTACGGGAAAAGGAAAAATTCAAAACCTGTTATCGGAAATTCGTTTCGAGTTGCCTATTCTCGATGATCGCCGTTTTCAACAGGCTTTCTCGAACAGAGATTGAACCGAAGACATTCGACATCAGGTCACTCTGTTAACGAGGAAAGACGGAAAAGGGGGCTGTGGACTTTTAGGCAACATCGCCCAAGCAACCTGATCGCGATTCTCTTCGCTTGCCCATGCTGCAAATTCCAGTCTGATCCGTCTTGAACGCCCGACCTCCCCTTCGTTTCCTTCGTTAACTTTTGTTCAAATCCCCGGTTTTCAATCCGGACAAATCCAAAATTCACCGGTGATGAATTCGCCGTGCGTCGAGTCAACGCAACGTGCGATTGCACCCGAGAACCGAGACATTTCGATTGTTCCGGCCAATTGCAGAAAAAACCGACAAAGTCTCAGGCCACCTTCGCTTCGGCCCAGAAAACCGCCGTTCAGGAAACCGCCGCCGCCACTTTTCCGGCAGCCTCATCGCGCGGATGAGGATTCATCGCCCGAGACGGTAGCGATGTCAGCACCACACAAATCGTTTCCGTCCGAGGATCCGCCCACGCCAGGGTTCCCGTGGAACCACTATGTCCAAAAGTCCTTGACGAGCCTTTCGGCCCAGCAGCCATCGCGGTATCAAAACCAAGTCCCCGTGGTGGCAACCCCTGCGGATTCTGATTACTCACCATCAACCGTGCGGTAGCCGGTTTGACCACCGCTCCTCGTTCATACAGAAACTCGTCCAGAAACCGGCCGATGTCGGGCGCCGAGGCATGCACACCCCCCCACGGTGAACCGAGCTTTCTCCAATAAAGACTATTCCAATCCCAACCCCTGGCCGACTCGGCACCACCACCCGCCTCGGGTGCCGCAAATTCAGTCTGACAGGGAACCAGATCCTCCATCCCAAATCGCCCCATCCCTAACGCAGCATGCTTTAACCCCAACGGTTGAAAGACCGTCTGATCGACCAATTTCAGCATCGCAATTCCACTGATCCGCTGGCCCACTTCCAGCGCCAGCAGAATCCCCATGCTCGAATACTGATACTTGGACCCAGGGACAAACTGCAGCCGTGTCCGAATCGCATGCTCGACAAAGACCGGCAATCCCGCATGCTCACGGCGCAGCGTGTCATTGTCAGACAACTGATCGGGGAGTCCTGAAACGTGTGTCAGCAAATGTCGAATCGTCACCCGCTCCCGGCCATCCCCCGTAAACTCGGGTATCCACGTTTTCACGGGATCATCGAGCTGAAAATCGCCCCGATCAAACAGTGTCATCAACGCGGTGATACAGATTGGCTTCGAGATCGACCCCAGCAAAAACATCGCGTCATCAGCCACCCCACCAAAACTCCGCGTGATCGACGTCGTCCGCTTTCTCACATGCAACACCGCTGACTTCAGCGGCCCGCTGGCGATCCCCTTCGCCAACACCGCTGACGCATCCTCGATCTGTTCCCGCTGCAGGGCAGCCAACAGGGGTGTCGCAAGAGTCCCCGCCATCCCGGTTTGCAGAAAAAGTCTTCGATTCATGATCGCCATTCTTGTGAGCTTGCCGATGAATCCCCGATACGACCAAGCCCCGTTCAAAAAGGGCTGATCATCAAGCAGAACTCCCCCGAATGAAATTCTCCCGGATAGAATTGCACCTGAGGAAATGCACTGTCCCCTTGAGTCCTTACCCCCTGGAAGCAAACAGTTCCGTGATCGGTTTCCCTTTTCCATCTTCGGTGGGATAGAACGGACGCCCTTCGACCTCGAAGGTTGTTTTCGGACTGACCCCCATCGCATTGAAGATCGTGGCGTGCAGATCCATCACACTCACCGGATTTTCAACGGCAACAAACGGGCGTTCCACCGCCGAGGCCCCATAGAGCTGCCCCTTCTTCAAACCACCCCCGAACATCAGCACATTCGCCCCTCCCGTGAAGTGGCGATGCTGACCGTAATGCTTCATTTCCGTCAATTTTTCGACCGGGAATGTTGTCTGGTCACCCGCATTCGACCCCGGCTTCCCTTCCATGATCATGTCACGGCTGAATTCGCTGGCCAGAATCACCAGCGTCCGATCCAATAGCCCACGTGACTCGAGATCCAGAATCAGCCGTGCAATCGGCTGATCAATTTCCTGCTTCATCCGCACCAACGTTTCGTGACCGTTGGCATGCGTGTCCCAATTCAGGAACGGCACGTATTCGGTCGTCACTTCGACAAACCGAGCTCCCGACTCGACCAGCCGCCGGGCCAACAGACACCCCCGTCCAAAGTGACTCGCCCCATACCGCTCGGCACTCTCTTTCGGTTCCAGTTCCAGATCAAACGCCGCCCGATCTTTGGAACTGAGCAGGCGATGCGCCCCATCCAGCGACCGGACAAACGATTGCTGCTGAAAGTCACTCATCCGTTCCTGCAGCGGCGATTGTTTCAGCAGCTTTTGATACAGACGTTGACGATTTTCAAACCGACCCGGTTCCATCCCTTTCGGCGGACGAACCGACTGCGCCGCCAGGTCAGGGAAGGGGAGGACCATCGGACCAAACTCACTCCCAAAAAAGCCCCCCGTCGTGAAGGCCTTCAATTCTTCCGATTCTCCAACCCCCTCCAGTCGTTGTCCAATCGTGATAAACGGCGGCATAACCGGGTTATTGGGCCCCAGTACACGAGCCATCCAGGCCCCCAAATGGGGACACGCCACCGTCTGCGGAGGAACATACCCCGTATGCCAGTGGTACTGGTGACGTGAATGCAGAATGCTCCCCAAATCTGGCAGCACATGTGACCGAATCAACGTCGCACGATCCATGATGCTCGCGATGTTTTCCAGCCCCTTGGTGATCTTGATCGGATCCACCACGGTATCAATCGCGGGGAACGTGCTACCAATCTCCTTCACCGGAACCCCGACCTCAAACGGAATATATTTTTTGGGGTCAAACGTATCCGGGGCCGCCATCCCCCCACCCATCCACAGCAGAATACAGGCATCCGCCGTCGGCCGGGGTTGCTCGATCGCTTCCGCCCCTAACAGCCGAGGTTCACGCAGTGCGAGTGTCGCCAGACCGGCAGCCGAAAGCTGCTGTAGAAACTCGCGACGGGCAATCGTTTCGTGATCAATTTTCTTTGCAGAGAAGCTCATGAATTTGACTTTCCAACGAAATCAACGGACCAATTGAAACTCGGGAAGCATCAGGATTGCCCACAGCAAATCCTGGATGGTTTGTGAATCAGGACGGGAACCGAGCGCCTCGATCGCAAAGGATCGCTCTTCGTTTGTCGGCTCACGCGACAGCATCGACAGGTAAACTTGATCGATCAGATCAAGTGACGAATCCGGATAACGCTGCAACCAGAGATTCCCCCCCGCAGCCAAGCCATCGGCGAGTACCTGAGCATTATTGAGGTCAATCGCTTCGAGTGTACTCAGTTCATTTGGCCGTGTGGTCACAATCTGGTCACGATTCGGCCGCCCCAGCGTTCGCTGCAGGAAATCACTCTTGAGTAACCCCGCTCGAACCATCAGTTGCGGCTTCAAGGCGACGTGCGTCAACTGCGACAGCAGGTCGCCACGGACGCGTGAGCCCCACAGATTCTGATCGGCGGTCACCGCCGCAGGCGCCCAATCTGCTGGCTGCTGAGCGAACTTTCCATTCCCCCCTGGCAACGCAGACGTCCATTCCCAGCTCGCATCAGACCCAACATTCACCAACGAGCCATCCGGCAATCGCGCCAAAATCTCGCAATAAATTGCCGCCGGGTTGGGGTCGCTCCCTCCGTTCCGGCCCACAATCAAAACTTCGTTTTCGCCACTTCGCAGCGCTGATTCCAGCGAAATCCCTTCAATCCGTTCCCAGTTGGCCGAGGCAAACACCTTTTTTCCGTTGACGAAACATTCGCACGAATTGTCACAACTCACCACAGCCCCCGCTCGAACGGGTGCTGCCGCGAGCGAAAACCGTTTGCGAACCGAGATCGCCTCGCCCGCTTTGGGAACCGCTGACGAACCTTCCGCAGTGGACCAGATCCACTGGCCTGTGAGTTGTTTGAACCCCGCCACTTCCCCCGCATCGGGCTTCCCACGAACAAACGGGGCATCCATGTTTTTCGGAGCGGTCCCCGTAACCTGCCAGACCGCATCGATGAATTGCTCGGCAGTCATCCGCTTGGCTCGCGGCCCCGAATAGACGTACGTATCCTGGTCCACTTGTGGATCAACAATCTCCGCCTGCGATTGATAAGCCTCGGACAACGCAATCTGTTCCAGCGTGTACTTGAGATTATAGTGATGATCGGCAAAATCGACGGCGAGATAATCCAGCAAGTCCGCGTTCCAAGGCTCGGATTGCATGGCGTCGACCGGATGGACAATCCCGTGCCCCATCAGGCGGTGCCACAAACGATTGACCATGGTCCGAGTAAACCTCCCATTTTCGGGATGCGTCATCAAAGTTGCCAACTGCTTCAACCGTTCCGGTTGCGGAGCCGCAGCATCAACCTGCCCCAATTCCGGAAAGAGCCAACTCGCCTGAGCCTGACGCCCAATCGGCTTATCGCACCGATGGATATCGAGTGGCTGATTCGAATAAATCGCCGCCAGACCGTACGCCTCGTCCAGTTTCCAGCGATCAACAAAACTGTCATGACAGGAAGCACACTTCAGATTGATCCCCAGAAAGGCCTGCCCGACCGATTGGGCAAACTGAATTTCCACCGTTTGTCCTGCACTGACTGTACCCCGCCAACGAATCCCCTCACCAAAACCTGCCGACTCGGGATTCGGAGAAATCAACTCACGTGCCATCTGATCATACGGCTGATTCTCGATCAGCGCCTGATAGAGCCACTTGCTGATCTGCTTGCGGCCACCGGTAATAAACCCGGTCCCTCCATAATCGTTCCGCAACAGATCGTTCCAAAACGTCAGCCAATGTTCCGCATAAGCGGTCTCATCCGCCAGTAATCGGCGGATCCAAAGCTGGCGACGTTCAGGACGCGGGTCGACCAGAAATTCCTGCAGGGATTCAACCGAAGGGAGCAGCCCCGTCAAATCCAAAGCGGTTCGACGAGCGAACGCGGCATCGTCGAGTCGTGCGGGTCGTGGTCGCTGATGTTTCGCCAAATCGGCATCCAGCAATCGATCGATCGGATGCAAGCGCCCGTCCACAACCGGTGGTAACTCGGGCCGGCGGGGCTTGAGTGGTGGTTCATAACTCGGTTTTTGGAACACGAATCCCTCGTCCCAAGTCGCCCCGGCATCGATCCAGTCCCGAATCAGCCCCACCTGTTTTTCGGTGAGTCGCGCCCCTTGTGGCGGCATCTGCAGATCCGGATCCGTTGAACGAATCACGGTGAGCAACCGACTTTCCGCACTGCGGCCCGGTTGGATCACCTTCCCATCATCCCCCCCGGCCAGCAAACTGGCTCGGGTATTGAAGGACAATCCCCCTTTTTTGTTCGCCCCCAAATGACACTTGCCGCACTGTTCTCGCAGAATCGGAGCGACGTCATGCACAAAATCAACATCCGCCGCCGCTTGGTTCGAAAACCCAGAGGCAAACATCGACCCCAGCAGCAGCAGGAACGCGACTCGTCCCCCTTGACGAGACGACTGAGCACCAGATGACTGAGCACCAGACGCGTCCCGATGACCAGACGCATCCTGATTGGACGAACCCGAACGAGGAACCTGGAATCCGTATCGTATTTGCATGCTGTAAAGCTCCTGAGATTTTTGGCTTGGGCCTTTTCCTGATGATAACGAAAATTTCCGAGGAAATCAGCGCGCCGCATCCCCTGTTTTTGCCATCATGATCGGGACTCGCCCAGCACGTCCGGTAAAGCCAGTTCAAACTCGGGTTCCGTAGCGTTCAAGATCAAGAGTTCATCGATCGTATTCATCAGCGACTCGAATTTGATCTTCGGTTCTTGTAGGTGACAAACTCGTGATCATCGCACTGAACAGCCCACGCCAGAACAGTCCACGGCAGAGCATGAATTCGGCAATCACCAGCCCAAGTGCCATTGCCAGACAGGGCATCCTTCGCGAAATCCTTGGCCAGCCGGGCCAGTCCTGCCCACAAATCCCTAAACCCAAATGATTGCAGGACATGGGACTGGCCAAGCGGCTGGCCACGGGTTGGCCAATTGGCCAGCCCGTGGCCAATCCCTCTGAGAGTTTTCTTGAACAACAGACCGATTCCCAAACATCGAAATCACCTGCGATATTTCCTGATCAACATCAGATTCACACAACATCCGGCGTGACCGTAAGAACGGGGACTGGCTCCGTCCGCGGTGCCTGTCCCTGTTCTTACGACGCCCGATCCACCAAGCCGATTGAGGAAGAACGGGGACTGGCTCCGTCCGCGGTGCCTGTCCCCGATCTTCCGACGCGGTTGGTGATTCTACAAATACACGACCGTGCCGCGAGACCAAACATCCACACGTTGAGAAAGAACTTTCAAAATTGTTACCCCCTGAGCCGGCAGAGAAATCCAAGGGTTCAGGAATCGGTTCCGTCGATCGGCTGTAAACCCTCATTGATTTTACGCCTCCACATTTTTTCTAGACAAAAACCGACATGAATGATACGCAGGGCGAGGCCCGTGCCCCCCCCCCCGTTTTTTTCATCCAAGAAAACGTCTCCTGTCAATTATTATTGGGACGTATCCTCGTTTTCTGGTCGCGGCGCAGGCGGGTCGGTTTTCATCCCCCCTCTTCGAACGGGATGGGATAACAACCACTGATCCAGCACCAAAACGTCAATCCAGGAGCAGGAAAGTATCAATTTAATGATCCGCGTCCCCTTCGAAGTTCTTCTGCTTTGAGTCTTCCGATTCCTGGTATTTGTACTTGGATTGAACGTCCGGTGAGCGGTTTATCGTCAGCAACGGTCTTATTCGGTGATTCCACCCGCTGAGAGCTTCCTGATACTCCTCCTCCGTCTCGAATTGATTTCTCTCTGGCCTCGGGGGTAAGTGACCTGTCATTTGGTTTTCTTTCTGCATCTGTAAATCGACGCCTTTACTTACTTTGCCTACTTACATGCCGTTTTTTTCGAATGTCTCGACAATCGAGGGATGAATCGACCCGTTTTTGCGATGTAATCACGGTACTGCTCGCCATATCAATCAATCAGCAGGAGGTCTTCATGTCGATGGTTCACACTGGTTCACGCAGGTTCACGCAGGTTTGTCACGGCGACATTCCCGTCAAGCGGAGGATTCTGGTCACACCATTACCCATGCCACACTCAACCCGACCAGCAGAACGCCGCTAACCAGGATGACCAGACATCCAACTGGCTTCGGCAGCCCATTGCGAATCAGGCGACCAGCATCGGACTCGTAACCAACCGCCCGTTTGATCTTCCTCTTCTGATTGCCCCACCAGCGGAATGGTTTGAGTAATGCTGTAATCCCCAAGTCTTTCTTGATACGCTTTTTCGCCGCTGTGATTCCAAGGATGGTTTTCCAAGAGGGACGGCGATATCGAAAGAATTTCATGGATTTTGTCTTAATTGAAATCGGTTAATGAGGAACTGAGGATGCGGTTTGTTTATGGTCCACAGTGCTGACGGACTTGCCGCTTAATTATTTCGTCGCAGAAACAATGACGCGGTCTGCGGCAGAGAACACATAAGCGTCGTCTTCATTGAAGTCATTTGTTTCACTCATGATGTTTACGAAGTCCCTATTGTTGGTCAATGCAATTTGATGAGCTGCCTCCTCGTTTTATCCGCAATTCCCTGCTGCTAATCCGCCTGCGACTTCAGCGCAGTCGATGAAACCTTGATCACAAACTCGCGGTCGAGATCGTTCGCGAGCGTCATCGTTTCGGTGGCCATCGTTTCTAACTGCTGCAGATCGACGCTTCTTACGGGATTCCATTCATGAAAATGATGGCGAGTTGACCACATCTGCTCGATCCGTGACTTCCAATCGTCACTCAACACTTGCTGTTTGTACAGTGCCGAAACGGTACTTTCAAAACTTGACCGGCGATCCCGCTTCTTCTTGAACGTTGCTACCGACAGGGACTGCACCACCCCTTCCACCAACGACTGGGCCAGTGCGATACAGCCAAAATAATGCCCCCTGCGGAAGTGCTCGGCACACTCGAATAATGGGGACGCATAGGGATCACATCGGTCTGGTTTGGCTGCGGGGATTCGGGTTGCTGCGACTGGGATGCCTGTCGGTACGGTTGCTGAAGCTGCTGTGGCGGTTGCTGTCGCGGCCTCGGTCATACCCAGGGTTTCGGGCGGGAAGGCTAATTGTCGCCAAGCACCGGCTGCAGGCGTTACATCGACGATGGTCCCCTCTGCCCCTTTTTTGACGGTTTTCGCTGGCGGTTTTCGCGTTGCCGGTTTTGCCGGTACCGGCAGCGAACTGACGGTCGTGGGGTCCGTCGCCGACTTGCCAATCGCCGCCGTCACCATCACCTTGTCAGGCGATCTCTCAGGCGATTTCGCCACGCTGGTTGCTTTGGTTGCGGGAACGGTTTTCGTTGCGAGCGTCGGTTTCGCTTTTCGGATCCGCGGCGTCTTTACTACGGTGACCGGTCGCACTTTCACTAATGCGACCATATCCATGTCAAGACCTTGTCGGTGAAGATCGAAGCGGAAATGTCGCCGCAAGTCCCCAACACCGGCATTGATGGTGAAGGGAAACATTCCGGGCAATCGCAGCAACTGCTGCGCTTCGATCTCGTCCGCACTACTGGACTGCAGCCACGCTTCCATCAGCCACAGTTCCAGCTCGGTCAGACTCGCCTGCTGCTTTCGCGCTGGCAGAAAATGGCCCCGCGTTTTCGGAACCCGCAATACCTCCCAATCGACCAGGGTGTTCACCAGTTTTTGTGCCGCTTCCTTACTGGTCGAGCGATCACCCCACGTGGTCAATAAGCGACTTTGAATCTGCCCCGAAGTCAGGTCATCCTGCAGCGCAAGCAGCCGACCGACAACCTCGACGGTATCGCGAAAAAAGGGATAGGCGAGTGCTGTCATTCCCCAGTGCAGCCAGGTTCGTTCAGCCCCCGTGATGCGTGGCAGCAGTGCGACCGCTCGATCACGCAAGGGAATTCGGTCAGCAGGAATGCACCGCCAGATGCGCAGCAGAATTCCTGCCGTTTTCGCCCGGGATGAGGTCGCAGGCAATTCGTCCTTCAACAGCTGATCCAAAAACGCGCGCAACGTCCCCTCGTCATCGGTGTTCGCCAATTGATCGAGCAACGCATCGAGCCACGCTCGTTTGATCTTGCGATCAATTCCGACAATTTGCCTCATTCACCCTCCCTCGTCAGGCTCACGAAGGGAACCATCACCTCTTCCAGCGAGATACCACCATGCGCCACAACTTCCTCACCTGGATTCGCAAACGCGGTCAGCCCCCCCGCAAGCAGCACGTATCGGTCTTCAGGAAGTCCATAGTTCGCCCAGGGAATCGAGCTCGGAAACTTTCCCTGCACGTCTTCCAGGAACTCGCGACGCGCATAAGTGCGGGCTCGTCGCCCCTTGGTTTCCACGAGGATTCCCTCTTGAGGATTGCCGACACCCCTTGCCGATACATTCCCATGGTCCGCAGTCAGGTAAACGGAAAACCCCGTATCGTACAGTTTCTTCAGCAGCATGTTCAAGGCCCCCTGCGATCCCCACAGACGAACCTGATTATGCAGCCCTGCTGTTTTGAGCACCATTTTATCCGCGATGTTGTCGACCTGATTCCAGACCAATCCCAAAATCGACAGCTTCGAATTCTCGCACGCCTTGCAGACTTCCGGATCGTCAGCCCCCTGGATGTTGGTGACCAGTTCGATACTTGATCGGGGAACATCGTGATCTTCCCAAAAACGGAGCCAGTGCGACCGTTCTTTGGCCGTCGTATGCAGCGAGTCGGGAAAAAAGAACGGCGGTTCCCCCGCGAAAATCGATTGCCGCGTCACGCTGGTCAACGTGGGAACCCACGCAAAACAAGACGATTCCTGGAAACGCCACGAGGCGTCCGCTGTTTGCAACTGGTTTCGCAGCAAGATCCATTGATCGAATGCCAGCCCATCCATCACCAGTAAAGCGACTTTCTTCAGCTTTTTTTGTCTTCGTTCGACCGCCAGAAAATGCGCGATTTGGTGGACCATCACCGGTTGCTGATGGTACGCCAGGTTATAAAGCGTTCCATAACGGCTCTGCATCCACTCCCCAAAACTGGCTTCAACCTTCCCCTGCAATGTCTCCCACGCAGTCCGGTCGGCGGCGTCCAGCGCTTGGTCCCATTCCCATCGCAATACGACCAGTTCCGCCCAACGCTGCGCCGCTTGTTGCCATTCCCGATGCGGCACCATCACCCCCGGTAACTGAGCGGCAAATTTCTCGTGCAATCCTCGGAACCGCCGCACCGCATCCGCCGCCGGATCGTGAGCCACGCCGATGGCCATCCATTCGGGCAAATCCGTGATCCCCTCACGTTCCACCGGGGTCAGCGAGCCATCCAGGAATAGCGTATCAATATAAGCCCTTACGTCTTCGTGGTTGAAGGGGACGCGGCACGCTGGGCCTTTGTTCCCTTGCCCGGCAAGGAAGTTTTGCCATTCTTCCTGCAGGAACCGCAAAAACTTTTTTCGACTGGTCAGCAGATCGGCCAACGGCCAATTGGCAAACGCGGGCTCTTTGAGCAGACTCTCGAGCAGGTGCTCTGCGAGCACCTCGGGAAGCCGGACTTGGCGGGAATGCAGCGATAGCAGCATTTTCAGCAAATCAACCGGTGTCCCCACCATGTCGGGAACAATTTTGAAGCAACTCTTCAGTACAAACTCTTTCGTCCCCCGTTCGGTCAACTGATCGCCATCATACTTTTGATACGCCTCGTCAACGGCGTCGAGATACACCCGGTCCAATCCCGCGAGGATCCTTGGATTTAAGTTCGGAAACAATTTGTGCAAGGCAAACGACAGAGGCAGTCCCGCTTTCAGCAAATCAAACGGCAGCTTTTCGAGGGTCGAGTCGGCAGAGCGTAGCACCACCACCAAATCGGTGCTTTGCCCTGTGTCCCACTTCTTGCGATATTGCGATTCGTACTCGTAGCGAAACGCAATCGGATCCGCAAACGGAATCAGATCAAAGCCCCGATCCTTGATCGCGGTGAGCATCCCTTCTTCGGTGAGCAACCCATCCGGATCGGCCACCAAGGTGAGTCGAGAATTTTTCAGCTTGAAGTTCTGCAGGATTGTATCACGCCAACTTGTCATTTGCGGCCTCGACCCTTATGAAAATCACCGGCTGAAGATCCGGCAGGATTTGCTCACGCTTACGCAGTTCCGCAGCCCAGACGAGTTCTTCCTCACCCAATCGCTTGAGCCTGTGCCGACGTACTTCGGGCAGGCCGAGCCGACCGAGTGCCTCACGCCGAACCTGGAACGCGTACTGCCCCTTCTCTTGCTCCCGCTGCAAACGCTGCTGATGCCGCGCATCGAGTTCATGAAAGGCGTTTTCCCCCAAACGTTCCGCTTCGGTTCTTAGCTTCCGAAACACCAATTCGACCTCAGCACCCGTCTTCGTTCCGACCTGCTCCACTTCCGGCCGGTCTTCCATCAATGCATCCCAGATGTGTCGGGCTGTCGGGACGAGCTGCCGCCCGTCGTCGTGGTGAAAGATCGGAATAATCTTCACGTCACGGGGCGACTGAGGATCGATAGCGATACGCCACAACGACCAATAACCCACAACCTCGGCGGGCAAGCTGGCAATACGGAGACAGGGAATCGGTTCGCCGACCACGACACGCGGCAACTGTTGTACCAGGCGACGGATGCGAGCATCTTCGAGGCTGACGTGTTCCAATCCCTGCTCCCGCGCATTCCGACTCTGGAACGACACACGTTCCATGCGACTCCCATCGGGCCACTCGAGCGAATAGCTGAACAAGTCCCGCTGAACCTTCCCCCCTTCAGAGCGAAGATACGCCGTCGCCATCCGTTCGACCCAAAATGGCAACGGATGACTGCTTAACTGCTGGGCCAATGTCGGGTCCAGCACCGTTTCGCCGTAATAGGACCGCCCGGCGATTTCTTCCCGGGCCTGCTCACGCACTTCGGCAATCAGGATGTCGATGTTCTTTTCGATATCGCCGGGATTCAGGATCGCCTGCGCGTACAACCGCTCGAAAACCGCACCGCTCTCGGCAGAATCCAGCACGTCCTGGGTCTTATCGACGCCAAACTCTTCCAGGATCGTCGCCAGCTTCTCTTCGAGGACATCTTGCACCCGCAGTTCCACGCTGTCCTCGAAGATCAGATTGAACGCCTTCACCGGGAGCTTCTGCCCGATACGGTCCACACGCCCGATCCGCTGTTCAATCCGCATCGGGTTCCAGGGGAGGTCATAATTGATGATGATGTGGGCGAACTGCAGGTTCAAACCTTCGCCACCGGCGTCGGTCGAAACCAGAATGCGAGCCTTTTCGGCAAACTCCCTTTGCACCCGCCGCCGTTCCTCCAGGTCCATCGAACCGTTCAGGCAAACGACCGAGAAGCGGTGCTGGATCAAGAATTCCCGCAGCATGTTTTGGGTCGGCACGAACTCGGTAAAAATCAGAAACTTCAACTCCGGGTTGTTCTCGTCCCGTTGGTTGTCGTAGAGGATCTTCAGCAACGTCTCGGCGCGGGCGTCTGGTCCCTGAGCCTGACAGCGGCGAGCCAGATCGAGCAACAGTTTCACTTCTTCTTTCTCGTTCTGCAGTCCCGCCAGCCGGATCGCCAGCAATTCTTCCAACTGTTCCTGGCTATCCTGTTCCTCCAGGTCCACCCCCTCGACCCCGTCATCGGGGGCGAGGGCTGGGGTGAGGGGAGCTTCGTGCAGCGCCTCGAGACGACGTGCCATCGCGGTCGCAATCGCCTGCGTGCTGCTGGTCACGAGTCGCTGCATCAGGATCATCAAGAAGCCCAGGTACTGTCGGTTCTGCCGCATCGCCTGGTTGTATCCCAACCGCACGTATTCCGTGACCGATTCGTACAAATGCTTTTGCAGCGTATGCTGCTCTTCCCACCGGACCGGCATCCGCTTGGTCAGCCGGGGCATGAACAGGGGGTCCCCCCGATCGTTGATCGCCCGCCGTTTTTCGGTCCGGATCACGAAACGGACGACTTTCTCTTTGCGGATCGGCGCCGAAGCAATGAACTCGTCCCGGTCGAGTAGCGCCATCAGCCGTTGGAACCCAGCGGTCTTCCCCTGGTGCGGCGTGGCCGAGAGGAGCAACAAATAGGGGGCCGCATCCGCCAGTGCTTTCCCCAGCCGGTA
>CAMBQP010000088.1 GCA_945869955.1 Schlesneria paludicola DSM 18645 | reverse complement strand
ATGAACGTTGACCAACCCCAGCACGATTCGCAGCAAAAGTACGAGGAATAGAAACCGCGAACGGAACAGCCAAGAATTTGATTCCGCTCGATCTCATCCCTTCACTGGAAAAAATCCCTCAGGAAATCTCGCATGAGCGTCTCGGTAATTGTTCCCATTTACAACGAAGCAGAGAACATCGCGTTGTTACACAAAGCGGTGACGGATGTGCTGCGGACACTGAATCTCCCTTACGAAATCCTGCTCGTCAACGATGGCTCGCAGGATGATTCCGGAAACGAACTGCGGCAGTTGGCACAGAGGGACTCGTGCGTCAAAGTGATTGAATTTCGCAAGAATTATGGGCAGACCGCAGCAATGCAGGCGGGAATACAGGCCGCGTCGATGGGGGTGATTGTCCTGATGGATGGGGATCTCCAGAATGATCCGCAGGACATTCCGATGATGCTTGCAAGGCTGGAAGAAGGTTTTGATCTGGTCCATGGTTGGCGAAAAAATCGACAAGATTCGTTTCTCGATCGGACACTCCCCTCGCGCATCGCGAACTGGCTGATCTCACGGGTGACAGGCTTTCCCGTTCACGATCTGGGGTGCTCGCTGAAGGCCATAAAGACCGACATCGCGCAGGAATTGCAGCTCTATGGAGAAATGCATCGGTTCATTCCGATCCTGGCCCATTGGCGGGGGGCGCGTTGCCTCGAAGTGGTGACCACTCATCATCCACGTCGGCATGGCGTTTCCAAATATGGACTTTCACGTACGATTCGCGTGCTGTTTGACCTGCTGACGGTGAAGTATCTGACGCACTATGTGGTCAGTCCCATGAAGCTGTTTGGCTCAATGGGCCTGCTTTGCTTCCTGGTGGGTGGGCTCGCAGGAACTGCAACCCTCTGGATGAAGCAGCAACAGGGGGTCGATATGACCGGTAATCCCTTGCTATTATTGACCGCACTTTCCGCCATGATGGGGGTGCAATTTCTCTCGTTTGGCATGCTGGGTGAGCTTTGTTCCCGAATCTATTTTTCGGCACAGAATCAAACCCATTATACCATCCGCACCACGTTAAATTTCGAAGCGTCGACGATTGAATTCGACCAGCGACGGGCCGCGTAAACGAGCACCGAATGAAGACATTCGGAATGTTGACCGATCCGTTCCCAGGGAATGTTGTGTTGCAGGAAAAGAATGTGGTCCGTCCATGGCAAAGAACCAACCTGTCGTCCCAAAGGGGCTCCCCGTCATCAGCCAACGGGAGCTGACCATCGCCGTAAAGGTTGCCGCCAAAAATGCGGGATTTGACCTGGTCGGCATTACGCCGGCAACGTCCCCTCCCGGTTTTGCTCGTTTCACGGAATGGCTGAATCAGGGCTTTGCGGGGGAAATGCAGTACCTGCCGCGCAGGGCGGGTGCCTATGCTCACCCCGAACATGTCATGCCCGGCGTGAGCAGCGTGATCATGCTGGCGATCAACTACCACACGGGCGCGTCGCTCAGTTCGCTTGCCGAGAGTTCGCTTGCCGAGGTGTCGTCAGAGACTGCTCGCGTCGCGCGGTATGCGCAGGGGACGCTGGATTATCATGACCTGTTGCGGGCGAAGCTGAAGCAATTGGCCACGACACTACACGAACTACAGCCTGGCTGTCATACCCGCGGGGTGGTCGATACGGCTCCGCTACTGGAACGTGATTTCGCCAGACTTGCGGGACTGGGCTGGTTTGGCAAGAACACCATGCTGATTAATAAGCGAGCGGGAAGTTGGTTGCTGCTGGCCGCCATGTTGACGGACCTGGAACTGGAGGCCGATCCCATTCACGAGACTGCACATTGTGGAACCTGCACTCGCTGCCTGGATGTCTGTCCCACCGATGCGTTTGTCGCACCTTATGTTCTCGATGCCCGACGCTGCATTTCCTATCTGACGATTGAGCTGCGTCAGCCGATTCCGCTGGGTTTGCGTGAGGGGATCGGTGATTGGCTGTTCGGTTGTGATCTTTGTCAGGATGTCTGTCCCTGGAATCGCAAAGCCCCGCTGACGCTCGAACCAACATTTCAGCCACAGCAGGATTTGCACCCCGCCAGTGCGCTGAAAATCCTGAAACTGAGCGAAGCCGAGTTTGTAACGCGTTACAAATCGACTCCGCTGGCTCGTCCTGGCTGGGAAGGTCTGCGCCGCAATGCCGCGATCGTCCTGGGAAATTCGGGTGACTCGGCCCTGATCCCGGAATTGGAGGCGAGTCTCGATGACGCCTCGCCACTGGTTCGCGAAGCGTTGGAATGGGCGATTACACAACTCGGCAAAACGGCCGCAGAGAATCAGGGCCACTGAACTTGATCGAATCTGATGGTCCGCACCCTGTTTGCAAGAATGGTGGCAAAAATGGTGGCAAGGCCCACCGACCGTTTCGTCCAATTCAAGGGGACGCAGACAGCGTCATCACCGGGTCCCGCTCGGATTCGCTTGCCTGCACCACCAGGTCCGTAAAATGATCACCAAGCTGCCGCGCCAGCACCTCCATCGAGAACCGTTCCGTCGCATAATGGCCCGGCAGGATTAATCCCATTCCCCGTTCTCTTGCTTCCAGGCAGGCGTGAAATCGGGCTTCGCCGGTTAACAAAGCCTGACAGCCGAGGCGGTGGGCATCACTCAAAAACTCGGCAGCCGCTCCACAGGCGATACCAAGTCGCTCGACAATCAGGCTTTCATCTCCAACCGTTTGCAGAAATGGCTGCTGCAATTCTCTCGCGATCTGGAGATTGAGTTCCCGTAACGAGAGAGGTTGTGACAATGTTCCATAGCGACCCGATCCAGTCCCCGCTGCAGGCTCGTTCGCGACGGCAGGTCTGGGGCGGAGTGGACGAATCTCGTTGAGGGCCAATCGTTCGGCCAATTGCTGGTTAATTCCCCCTGCGGAATTGTCCCATGCGGTATGGGGACTGTAGACCGCAATCGCATGCCGCATCAATAAGGAGAGCATGCGCCCTTCCGCAGTGGCGGCCGTGATTTGTTTGACCGGTTTAAAGAGGATCGGATGATGTGTCACGACCAGTTCCGCCCCACAGCGGACGGCCTCGGCCGCGACATCCGCTGTCAGCGTCAGACAAGTGATGGCTCGAGTCACCCCGGTCGCCCGATCACCCAGCAACAACCCGACATTGTCCCAGTCTTCCGCCAGATGCAGCGGTGCGAGTTGTTCCAGGACGTGACAGACATCGCCAATGGTCGTCATCAAAGGAGTTCCTTGCGTTGAAAAACTAGGGGCTGGCGAATTCCGCGTAACCTCGTCTCGACAGAATTGGCCAAAACCTTTAAATTTTTTTCGTGATCACGAGACAAAGTCAGAAGTTACGTCTGTTGATCTGGTCCGTCGCGATTCCCCTGATCGAGCTGGTCATTGTGAATTGTTAAAGACTGTTTGTGAGCATAAATTCGTTCAATTCCTCTTTCAACCAGGGACGGTTGAATGCTGATATCGATGCGTTGGAATCTCGTACTGGCGATGGTGTTCGGCACATTCCTCATGTGTGGCTGCCAATCTCCCAATTCCAAATTGGTGCGAACCACTCACGAACGAACACCCGCTTCATCGCAGGTTGACGAGAGCGGTGATGCGCGAAGATCCAATTCTTCGATGAACGGAAAAAAGCGAGATCCATCAGGCCGTCTGGCTGATGAGCCTGCAAGCATCTCAGAGAAAAAGCAGAAACTCACCAAAGACGCGATCCAAGTTGCAGACCTGATGGAACAGGGGGACCAGTTGCGGCGAAGTGGCAAACTGGATGATGCACGTCTCGCCTATCAAAGCGCCTTATCGATTTCACCGAAAAATCCCGAGGTCAACCACTGTCTGGCCATCATTGCGGACAAACAGCAGAAGTTTGCACTCGCCGATCAGCATTACCAGGCGGCACTGAAAGTTCTGCCGAACGACTTAAGCCTGCTCAGCGATCTGGGATATTCATACTCGTTACGCGGCGATGCGGAAGAAGCCGAAAAGACCTTGAAACAAGCCTTAGAGATTGACCCGACACATCGAGGGGCGCTGTCGAATCTGGCCGCGATTTATGCCAAACAGGACCGCAAGGACGAGGCGTTCACCTTGTTTCAAAACAGCGGCGCGACCTCCAAAGAGGCTCAACAACATCTCGCCAGACTCTTTCCTCCGCAGGGGGTCGACGGGGTGGTGGCCGCCGGTCAAAAGCTTGCCAATGTCAGCCGGCAGAAAACCGCACCCGCGATCGATGACATGAACAACCTGAGCGTGGAACAACTACAAGCCGAGATCATGCGTCGACAAAATCCCGCGCAAGTCGTTCAGGATCGAGGGGAGGCCTGGGATAATCAAGAGCTCGAAAACAGTGCGCGGTCTTCCTTGCAGGCGGGTCGATCGAAGGCCAAACTTGATCCAGAAATTCAGCAAACAGCAGGTGCCGTCCATGCTGTCTTGACCGATGTGACTCCACAGAATGGTACCCCTCTTTCTGCAAGTCAATTGGCGATGCGGATCGGGATGAATTCGGGGCCAGGTCAGATGTTTCCCTTTGTTTCCGGGAAAGAAGCTGTCGAACCCGTGACGAAAGGGATGCCAACATCCGGACTGGATGCCCGGGGACGGTTCGGCTCACAAAGCACCCTGACCGGTTCCGCCCCCAACACCGCAAAACCGGCGATCGCCTCCGCAGGTTTGAACTCGACCCGTTCTGCCCCGCCAAAGCGGGAATCAATCCGTACTCAGCCCGCCAATTTGCGAGATCAGCTGCAGGGCTTGCAGGACTCGGTTTCATGGGACAGTGACACCCAGGCTGCGGAAGAAGCCCAACTCCCGCTGGATCGGTTTTTGCCAAACAGGTCTGATGTGCAAACCCAACCCTTGCCAGCCCAAAAACCCTCAGGGCCGTCCCGCTCCATTGCGGGGATTTCCCCCGAAAAGCGGAGCGGAAATCCGGCATTTCAGCCTTACAACGGAACTTGGCCGAATTCCAATTCGCTTCCTGAAAAGTCGACAACCGAACGTTTTGAAAAAATCGTGCTGGGAGCCGATCGCAACGAGGTGCAACGGAATTCGGCCACAGCGAATGACACGATAACCCCCGTTCAGCCTCCCGCATCGGCACCGGGAGCGGATACCGATTGGGCAAACGGACCGAATCGGTAATTCGACTGACCCGTTTCAGAGAATTTCGACTTCGACAGGGGCAATTGTCTTCCCTGCCGATTCACTTCCCGTGAATGCCGGGAGCTCACACTTTGTGACCTCCCAACCATGATGCTGCAATGTCCCTTGAAACGGGGCTGCCCCATTCAACTTGCCAGTCAGGCGATAGCGGCCCGCATCAAAACCGGCGGGGACAGTGATCTTGTCCCCTTCCTCTTGTTTGAGCACCGAGCGGATGGCAAAAAAACGTTCGAGAACCTGTGCGCTGTCACGATGAATATCGCGAACCGCAGCACCGACCTGTTCATTCGAATAATTGCTCAGATCTTCCTGCAGAAAATCGACCAGTCTGGCGTCCCGTTGCAGACTGGCGAGCAACGTAATGGCCCCATTTTGGACCGGTTTCTGCTCGCGTATTTGTACCGGCTCGGTTGCGACCGGGCTTGGCTGAGAAGGGGTTGGCTGGGGGACTTGATCGCGTTCCGCTGGCAATCCCGTTGCACGCAGTGCCTCGTCCACACGTGTTGCCGTGGAAGCGTCAAACAATGATCTGAAAAATGCTCGAAAAGCCGTTGTTACCCGACCCATGCTGTCCCTCTCTTCCGTCACGACCTCGCGAATTTCCCTGCATCGAATGCGGCCGTCTCTGCGGCGGACACAGTAGCGCGGTTGAACAAACAAAAGTCAACCAATGAGCTCACACTTCATGCCGGTACTCGTGGAAATTCACGTATTCCCAGTGACGGTAGACCGGTGACTGGGTCACCAGTTGCGCATGCGGACCCAGAGCCGCGACCTTCCCCTCGTGCAGTACCACCACTTGATCGGTGCGGCGTACGGTCGACAACCGACTGGGGAGAAAGATCACCGTCCGGCCACGGCAGATCCGATCGTAGGCATCGACGAGCAGTCCCTTGGTATCTTCATCCAAACCCACAGAGGGCTCCTCGATGATCAAGAGTGCGGGATTGCGAACCACCGCCCGAGCGAGACTCAGCCGAAATCGTTGACCCGCGTCGAGCGCCGCAAACTCGTCGGTCAGCAGAGTTTCATAACCATTAAACAGTTTCACGATAAATTGATGTGCGTGCGTTAACTTGGCCGCATCCGTCGCCTGCTGCTGCGTCAGATCGGTCCGTCCACCGCAGAGATTCTGGTAAACAGAGCCTTCAATCAGCGGATCATCCGCTCCGACAAATACGGTCTCGGCCCGTAGCGACTCTAACGTCCCCCAGGCAATATCCTCGCCATCAATCAGGATTCGCCCCGCTTGAGGTTCGATAAATCGGGGCAACAGGAACGCCGCTGCTCGGGCTTCTAACGGATTCACGGAAACGAACGCATAACATTTGTCTGCGGCGAGTTGAAAATTGGTTCCATCCAGCAGGATCCGTCCAGAAGGGGTTTGAAACTTCACGTTGTCAAAATGAAGGATTTTCGCCAAGGGGTGCAGGAACTTGGCACCGACCGCTTGAGTCACCGACGGGATCTGACGTAGAAATCGTTCCAGTTGATCTGCAGCCAGTATCAGTTGTCGCCGGATTTCCGCGAGGGATCGCCATGTCCGAATCGCGGGAAGAATGAGGCCGATCGCCACGAGGAAGGTAATCCCCTCAGCGATCGTCATCCGGGCCGGTATCGCTGCACCGCCGTCGACCAGGATATGACTCGAAATCAGAAACAACAGAAAGGTCAGGACAACAGTTCCGATCAGGAACACTCCCCAGTCTGGGTAGCCTGCGGGGTCACTCCATTTTTCTGAATGGGCGAGCTGGCGATGGTATCGTTCGAGTTGTTTCTGAAAGCGATCGTGCTCGTTTTGCTCGAGACCAAGCCCGCGTATCATACGGGAATTCCGGAAACTGGCCACCAGACTCTGTTGTTCACGCTCGATTTGATCTGCAATCTGGCTCGATTTTTGTTGGGCCGAAATTCGTAACTGATTCAGCACGATCGCTCCTAATGCGAGCGGTGCTAACCACTGGAGCGCGAGTCGCCAGTCGAGATTCAGCAGCACGAAGAGCAGCCCCAAGATTTCTAGGGGATATCGTACGAGTGTCGTGATCAGCACGAATACTCCCTGACGCAGCTGTTCAGTCACATTCACAAACAACTCGGACGCCAGCTTGTGGGTTGCCCCATCAAGGTCTTCCACTCCGATTCTCAAGACTTGCCGATGGAGCTGACGGCGCGTTGAGGCGACCGCGTCCATCGCGATGAAATCACCAAGGGCTCGAATTTGGCGCAGGCAAATCGCACGCAGTACCCAGAGCACCGCCCCTGCAGAGAGCAGCCAGACCAGCGCCAGCAAGTTCCACTGTAACCAGGACGAGCTTCTGAACAGAAAAGCAACGGCCCCACCCCACCAGACATCGCGCCATCGCCAGACAAAAGGAAGTATGCCACGCTCTTTACAGGCAACATGGACCAGCACCTGAGCCTCGGTGACCCCCTGAGCCTCGGTGACCCCCTGAGGCAGGGTGGCTGGCTGAGGCAGGGTGGCTGGAGACGCCGCAATACCCGCTGCGGGTTCCGCCAGAGAGATCCCACTCTGTTGAGTAAAACGGATCAGATCAGCGGGTGTCAGATCCAGATTGAGCTGACCTCGATCGACAAGCAGTCCCAGTAACAGACACAGATCCAGCAGTAAAAGTCCCTGCAGTAAAGCAGCGGCCAGAGACCAGAAGAAGCACGCAAGGAGGTGGCCTCGCAATAAACTTCGACGAGAAAGGATTCGTTCAAGCGAACTTGCGAAAGCTGCGTCCACGATCGATGCCAGTGTGTCAGAGGTTTTACCTAAGCCAAGTCGCGATCCTCGAACAGAATGAATGCCATCAGGATCGCAGCACCACAGTAACATGCACAATAGATCGCGGAAAAGCCAAGATAAATCGGTGGCACAACATCACCAGTGGCCACGGCCGCGCTAATGTTGAATAAGTCGAGAGAAGGGAGGGCCGTGGCGATTAAGCGAGCCATAAATTGAACGTATTCAAGCTTCAACACCCCCGCCTGAACCAGCAGACCAGTCAAATGCCCCACAACAAAAATCGCAAAGCAACTGGTGAGATTCACCACCATGGGTAGTCGAGTCGAAATCGCCACGCTGATAGCAGACATCACGGCAATCTCCATCATGAGCAGCACAATGCCCGGCAGAACCTGATAGACCTCTTGGATCCGTTCGGCATGCAAGGGGGCATCTTTCGAACCTTCCTTGGCATCATAGCCGACCTTAAAATAAATCAAAACCAGGAAGACGGTCACCACAGGAAGCATGTACCAGAGGATCGTCTGAAGAATTCCAATATACTTACCCAGTACAAATTGGCGACGATTGATCGGTTTGGACAACAGCGTCATTGCCGTTTTTCCATCGATCTCATCCGCAACGCTCGTACTGGCGGTCCAGACAGCAATCAACAAACCCGTGATCAGAATCGTGGCCATACCACAATCCTTCAACATTTTTACGTCTTCCCCCAGCGAAAAGTAGGGAAGAACATAATTCAACGCCAAGGAAACGATCGCCAATGCCATGCAAAGCAGAAAGATCGGCTGCCGGACCGCTTCCTTCGTGGTGGCCCGGGCGATAATCCCCGCTTTGGTGCTGTAGGTAAACGTGATCAATCCCAGGATCAGCAAAACGCCGACGGCAATCGAAGGTAGCCAATCAACAAGCCTCAGCGAATTCACACCTTCTACTGCGAACAACAGCGACGAAAAAACAGAAGATGACAACATGAACAACCTCACGATGACGAAAAGACGCCCGAATCGCGTCGCAACTGGCCCGTTCCCACGGTGAATGTACGCCCGCAAAGGGTCAACCGTTGGACGATCTTCAAGAATGTACCGCTGTCATCGACCGAAGGAAACAGGTCGGCACGGTTTGTTCGCAATTTCTTCGAATCAACCGCTGGCTATACCAGTTGTGCAAGCGGAAACTCGCAACCCAATTGCCTCAACGGCGTCATGAACAGAAAATCTGCCTCGGCTGCTCAACCCACTTTCAAGCAACCGAGGGCAGAGGCTTCGCAGTCCCCAGCCCAGTTCACTACGGAAAAATCCGTATCAGCCAAAAAACAATCTCGACAAGTAACCCATTACAGCGCATTGACATACAGCAATGGAGCCTGAATAAATCGTTGCTGACTTTCGCGGTCACTGAATAACCAAATCCGCCCTCGCCAAGTCACCGCCATCCGTGGATCACCCTGACCCGCAAATGCCCCCCCGCGAGAACTCACCAAACACTGACCGTCTGCAACCGGCCAGTACTTTTCTGGATCTGCCAAAAAACACTGCAGATTCTCGTACGTGGAAAAACAAATCGCCTGACCGCGATGTTCTGCCGTGAATTCCGCCGACCCTCGGCAAACACGACTTTCCTCGAGCAAACTCACCAGACAATACCCATCAAACCCAAACAGAATGGTATTGGCTGGCTCAAGTGCCGAGGCAATCTCACTCGTCGCGACCTCTTTATCACCTGTCGCGAGTTCTTTCGTTGCAGCCAAAGACGATTGCGTCGATTGCGTCAACGGAACGGATTGGACGGTATTGGAGAGCGAATTCAACGTGTCCAATAAGGATCCTGCAGACTGAAATCCCCCCATCCGCTTGAGAATGGTCAGATCCGGATCGACAATAAACGTCGTTGGATAAGCCTCAACACCAAAGCCTGTCACGAGTTCTGGATGCTCGTCTGCATCAATTTTCAGTGCAACAAAGTTGGACTGAACGAGATCGACCACACGCGAATCCGAAAACGTGAATTGCTTCATCTGACGACAGGGACCACACCAACTTGCCGTGATGCTGATTAACAAACGCTTTCCATCACGATTTGCTTCATCCGCAGCACGGCGATAAGACGTTCTCCACTCAATCGAACGCACGGTGGTCGATCCGCTAGCATCTTGAGCCTCTGCAGGAATGACCGCGAGGGCCACCGCCAACAGGCTGCTCAGAAGAGCATTCCTACACCACAGTTTTTGCATACCAACCTCCTGGGCCGAACCTTCGGTTCTCAATTCTTCCGTGCTCTCGCCCTGGCTTGGCTCACGGCCCATCCTTGTTGCCCTCCAAGTTACGAGAGACTGAAAAGGTAATGGTGACGGCAGAGCCACGCTACAGACCGCTCGATCACAATGCTGTCAGTCTCGCAAGTGACCCCGATGAGGGTTGATGTTCCTTGCCAGATCGCTCTTCATTACAGCATAAGGACTTACGCCCAATTTCCTGCAATATCTTCATCGAAAATCGGGGAAATCGGGCGTTAATGCAGGGGTGTTACGCGAAGTTTTTGGGGGAAATAATTGTGGAAAATCGAGCGAAATCACGGGAATCGGCTGTTCAACCAACCCCTTTCAACAATCACTTCCGCTGAACAAGTCCCGAAATCAACAGCCGTTTTTGTCCGCTTTGTCCACACGCTGGCGAAATTTGTCCGCACGCCGGCGAAAAAGGTAAGCAACGAATGATCCCAATCCCGCAAAACGATAGCTGGGGTCGATGTAATGCTGGATCACGTAAAACGCGAAGTAATACGCACGGCAAAAGGACCAGATGACAATCGCAAGCAAAATGGCCAAACGGAGATCTCGATGCTCGAAGAGAATCAACCCGACCGCCAACAGGCCCAAGCCGACGAACATTCCCCCCTTGAAATAGAGCAACCGCTTATCGGTGATATCGCCCATGATTGCTCCTGACTCACCGCAACAATCCCTGTTTTCGGTGGCTTTTCACGTGATTCATTGTTCATCCGAACAGTCCGAGCAGCGGTTGCCCGGCCAGAATGTGATGCGGGCGGTTCAACGGATCGATCACGGTGGTCTCTGCATCATACCCCAAGGCGTGGTAAATTGTGGCCACAAAGTCAGCCACGGGAACCGGGTTATCAACCGGTTCGGCCGCCAATCGATCACTTTTCCCATACACCTGCCCCCCACGGATCCCGCCACCCGCCAGCACCGCACTGTAGACACTCGCCCAGTGATCCCGTCCCGGGGGACTGTTTCCGTTGATGACGGGTGTGCGACCAAAATCCCCTGTCCAGGCAACTAAAGTCGTATCCAGCAGGCCTCGATCCGACAAATCCTCGAGCAACGCCGAATAAGCTCGATTCAGCGGTGGCAATAACTGATCGCGAGTATGCTCCAGATGGTGCGAGTGCGTATCCCAACCACCAAAAATCACCGTCACCAGCGAAACGCCCGCCTCGACCAGACGTCGAGCGACGAGACAACTGCGCCCTAATCGGTCATCCCCATAACGGGCACGCAACGAGGCAGACTCTGTCTCCACATCGAAGGATTTCCAGGTCGAGGCCGCACCGAGCACATCCAGCGCCTGCGCCTGATGCTTGGTCCAGTCGCGCGCCAGCGGCGTCCCCTCACCAATTCGCTGCTGTCCAAGTACCTGCTGTAACCCCAGTCGCCGCTCCAAGCGACTGCCGCGTAAATCCTGATTCAGGGTGAATCCCGGCGGCAGAGTTCCCGGCAAGCTCGCCTCACCCGTCGCCGGTGCCTGATTGAAGTCCATATTCAACTTCAAATAGCCATAATCCATTACCAGCGGATCGTATTTTCGACCCAGGAACCCCGCATGCTGGCCCGCCCATTCCCGACCCGGCCCATCCTGCGTGATCCACATCGGCAGTTGCACCGCAGCGGGCAGGCCGTGCCGCGTCCCCCGCAACTGATTCAGCACCGCTCCGATCGAGGGATAGTCCCGACGATCAAGAAACGGCTCACCCTCGCGCGGAACATTGGCAAAGCCAGTCAGGTTGTAGTGAACTCCCGCCCCATGAAATAACGCATTTCCGCCATGGTGGACCGAACGGACAATGGCCAGGTGATCAGCCTGCCGTGCAACATCGGGGAGCAACCCACAGATGTCGATTCCTGGCACATTCGTGGCGATCGACGGGAACAGGCTCCGCGCACTCCCCGGCCCCTCGGGCTTCATATCGAATGTTTCCTGCTGCGGGGCTCCCCCCAGCATGTAGAGCAGAATACAAGCTTTGGCCGTACCGGCGGATGATTCCCGGCGGGGCTTGGGATTCGTCATCCCCTCAGTGCGACTCGCCATCAACTGCGGCAACGAAAGACCCACCGCAGAGAGCCCCCCCGCCTGCAGGCAAGTTCGACGCGACAATGGTGTGAAAGCGCTGAGCATCGCTTCTCCGCGAAAGATCAGGTGAATACCGGGACCGCTTGACGATCCGTTTGTTCAACCCTCATTTTTCAACCCGCATTTTTTCCTCGTTCAGCATATCAATGACTATTCCGTTTGTAATGGTCATTGGCCGGAATCCCCCATTGGCCGCCAAGGATTCGCCAGTCTGCTCGTTTTGCCAATCGCCAGACTTGCAGCCGCTTTGACCGGGAACACATACTGCAACGGATTGGCAGTCAAATGGTTCTGATCCATCCGAAACCAGATTCCGCTGCCAGCGGCGATTCACCTACGCGAAATCACTCTCTTAAGAGACGATCGCAGCAAGACGATCGCGGCGAGAATCAGGCGATTCCTGGCGAAAGGGTTCTGTTCATGTCGGTTTCCAGTTCCGCACCACTACTTGATTGTCACAACATCGGAGTCCGGTTTGGTGGAGTCACCGCGCTCAGCGAAGTGAATTTCAATTTGCTTCCAGGCGAAGTGCATGGCCTCGTCGGTTGTAACGGAGCGGGCAAAAGCACGCTGATGAAAGTCTTGGCCGGAGTTGTCCCCGAGTACTCAGGAGTCATCCGGCTGGACAACATCCCTGTCCAACTCGGTTCACCACGCGAAGCCCTCGATCATGGCATTGCCATGGTCTATCAAGAGCTGTCCGGGATCGAACAATTGTCTGTGGCCGAAAATCTCTTTCTCGGTCGCCAAGCGGTCACTTCCTGGAAAACAGTCGATTGGCGGCAAATGAATCGTCAGGCGACCGACTCCCTGGCAGAACTGGACATCCACATTGATGTTCGCCGCCGCCTGGGCGATTACCCGCTGGTGATCCGCCAGATGGTCGAGATCGCCAGAGGACTCAGCAGCGGAGCACGCGTGCTGATTCTGGATGAACCAACCAGTGCCCTGAGCCCCCCGGAATCCAAGCGGCTATTCGAATTGATCAAGCATCTGCAGAAACGTGGCGTCGCCATGGTCTTCATCAGCCACTTTCTGGAAGATGTCCTGGCAATCTGTGACCGCGTTACCATCTTGCGCGACGGTCGCCAGATCGAAACCCGCCCTGCCAGCGAACTCGACCGCGCGACCATCATTCGCCAAATGGTCGGGGACCGCAGCGATTCGACAACCGAAGAATGTGCCGAGGCGACCTTGCTACCTGCGGTAACCACGTCGGCTCGAATCGAAGTCCGTGGACTCGGAAAAACCGGCTGCTTCGAAGGAATTTCGCTCGATGTGAAACCGGGTGAATGCCTGGGACTCTATGGCTTCGTGGGGGCCGGGCATCAGGAACTGGTTCACGCGATCGGAGGATCCGTCGCCGTTGCACGGGGCGAGATCCTGCTTGATGGCAAACCGCTTCGAACGAATGATGTCGCCAATTCCGTTCAGCAAGGGGTGGTCCTCGTCGCAGCGGATCGAGCCCAGACCTTGGCCCGACGTGCCCCGATCGCTCACAACATGACGCTCGCTCATCTGCAGCGGAACATGGGGAATTGGCTGGTCCGCCGTAAAGAACACCAACTTTGCCAGCCGATGCTCGAAACCGTTGGCTGCCGCCCTCCCAATCCCGCCTTGCCAGCCGGGTCACTTTCCGGGGGAAATCAACAGAAAGTCGTCCTCGCAAAGTGGCTGCTCGGCCCCATTCGCGTCTTGCTACTGGAAGAACCGACACGAGGGATGGACGTAAATGCCAAAGCCGAAATTATGAAATTGGTTTCCGAGCAAAAACGACAGGGAGTCGCGGTGATTTTGGCCTCGACCGAGCCCGAACTGGTACTGGCTCATGCCGACCGCATTGCCACCCTGGCACGTGGTCGAGTCACCCGTATCTTCAGTGGCGAAAAAGTCACCAAGCAGGATTTAATGCAGTTCGCCGAAGCATAAGCTTCAGCCGATTTGCCCGACCGCGATCCCCGCGACGCTGGATCTCTGTGAATTGATCCCTGGCAAAAAACAAGGTACCCGGTTTCAGAGAAACCGGGCACCTTGCCGGAAACACAACCTGTTTTCAGAACAGTTTACTTCTTCTTGATTTCAAAGCCCTTGCCGAAAGCAGCGTCGGCGAAGGCGAGGTCGACTTGTGCGTCGCCCTTGGCTTCAGCAGCCTTGCCCTGGCATTTGTCGCAGCAGAAACCAACCTTGACCCCGCCGATTTCGACGTTGGCGTCAGGATTGAGCTTGCCACCGGAGAGTGGGCACTTCACCTGGGTTGCCTGGCCGGTCGCAACCAGCTGGTGATTGGCCTTCGAGGCGAACTTGGCGGTATCCTTGGTGAAAGCACCGGGGCAGTTGCCACAGCAGAAATAAACCTTGGCACCCTTGTAATCAGCGGTCTTGTCTTGCAAAGCGGCTTTACCCGAAATTGGGCAAGTTGCCTTGAATGGCTTGGCTTTTTCATCGGCAGCAAACGCCATGAAACCAACGGCCAATACCGCACACATCATGACACTGACATTACGCATCGACATAATACAGACCTTTTTCTTGTGACACACAAACAAAAATCTCTCTGACGGAACTCGAACCAAACGAATTCCGCCAGCGAAAACACATGGACAGGATTGAGAGTTCAAATAGAAACGGCGAAACCATGCAAAAACCTATCAGTGGCGTGAAAGCTCACCGCACAGGTTTAGGTGGAACTGTGATCAAATCAGCCACCGGCACAAGGTTTTTCGCAATGGGGGATCCAGATAATGGCTACTCGGAGCCACATTCATCCCCAACGAGTTCCGTGAAATCGAGGCTCGTTCCACATCGATACCCGGCAGAGTCCACAAGGGAATCGAATCGGAACCGCTGGAGACTCGTTGATCGACGATCAGAATCGCCAAACTGGCAACCTGCGTCCGGCACTGACACTGCGAGTGCAGTCGTGGGGATGCTGGCTCTTCTGCCTCGCGTGCGGTGAGGGCCGCCTGCCGCGATTTTGCCTCGGCCTTTGCCTGACAACACGACCGAACCGGCACGGTTTTGTCAGGAGCAGTTGGCTGGACAGTTGGTTGCGGCACCACTGATTGCGGCACCACAGCTCGCCGTGAACAGCAACAGTCACGAAACAGCCCCGGCGGTAGCAACAATGCCACCGCAAGAACCAGGATCGAACTCAGCCGGACCAGCGACATGAAATCACCAACAAGAAATCAACACGCATCAGTGACGCACACATATGGTACGCCACTGATGCCCAAATGCAAATACCAAAATTCCATTCGATTGGAAAACGGAATTGTCTATTCGTTCCCGCCGCCACCTTCCGTGGACCCTTGCTTGACCCCACCCTTGAGCTTGGCTCCGGACTTGAGTGCAAACAAGGTGCTCTTGTTCGAAATGAACAGCGTATTGCTCGCGACGATCGGTGTCGTATAGATCGAATTGATCATGTTGTTCTCGGCGATCACATTCACCTTTTTGGAAAGCTCGAAGATCGTGATGTCACCGTCTTCATCACCGACATACACCTTGTTATCGACAATCAACACCGAACCCCAGGCGGCAGAGAACATGTCGTGCGTCCAGTAAACAACAGGCTTACCGTTTTCGACCTTCTTCGCATCCAGACAATGAACCAGCCCTGCAAAGTCGGAAATGAACAGCAAGTCATCCTTGATGGCCACACTTCCGATGGTCCGGTGCATCGTCTCTTCAAAGTCTTTTTTCCCGTTCTTGTTCCGGTCGACCGAGTCGTAGTGCCAGACCACGGCAGCGTTGGGATTTGGAATCGCCTTCTCACCCTTGCTGACATCCACTGCCTGCAGTCGACGTTGAGGAAGTTCTTTTCCCTTGGCATCGACAGCCAATTCCAGACTGACGTCTCCCTTTTTCGTCGGATCAATGCAGTACAGGTGGCCGACCCCTTCACCATGTTCAGGATCTTCACCAACCCCCACATACACATTGCCGTCATAAAAAACCGGCGTACCAATAATGTGGTTTCGGGTGGCACGACCACCCAGCAGATAAATCGATTCTTTAGGATTGCCGTCAAACTTCCACAGCAGCTTGGCCCCCCCTTTGCCATCCCCGGCTGGATCAAAGCTGTAAACCCAGCCATCTCCACCACCCATGACCACCTGTTCACGGCCACCTGCTTCAAAGACACAAGGACTCGACCATTGACCATGCAGAATGTTGAGGCCTGGCGACTTGTCGGTCCACAACAGCTTGCCCGTGTTCTTGTCGAGACAGATAAAGCTGGGGGCATTCGGGGCGGGAATGTTGATGTGACCTTCGTCCACTCCGTTTCCGGTGATGACAAAACAACGATCCCCCACGCAGGTGATCGAGCACGAGCACATGTTGTGCTGCGAAACCCCGAGATCACCCATCATGTCATAACGCCAAATGATATCCGCTTCATCCAGGTTCTCGTTCGCTTCCGCTTTAAATGGGCCGTCGTTTTCACCGTCATGAAAACCTTCCACGTCCAGACAAAGAACTTCTCCACGGCTGGTGTTGTACCAAAGCCGGGTATCGTCGCAGAAAACGGTTGAACAAACCCCTTGCTGTGGCCAGTCGTGGACACGGCCGGTTGGCAATTTCGGTGAAGAAGCCTGCCACAAGAATTTGCCGGTTTTTTCTTCAAACGCGACCAGCGCCCCGAGGTCAATCTTCGAGGGATACCGCTTCAAATACCCATGCGTATTATTCGTCCCCACAAAAACCTTGCCGTTCGCCACGACCGGGTTGCCATAGGTCTGCGAACCGAGCGGTGCGGCCCAGAGCACATTTTCGCCCGTTTCCAGATTCCACTCAGAAGGAATGTCTTCCCCCTCGGGCGTATTATTTCGATGTGGCGAGCCACCCCACTGGGGCCAGTCGTACTTGCTGACCTTCATCTTGGTGATGAAATTCAGTGCGTCTTCGGTCGGATTGAATTTTTCCGCCGCCGACACCAGACCGACGCCGATCAGACACAATGCGGCTCCAGCCAACTTGGTCGAGAGTGATTTCATTTTAAAAACCTTATCGGGAATAATTGCCAGACCATGAGCTTACGGCTTTGATCTGTTGTTTTGATCAAGCGAGGCTTACAAGGATTACTGTTACGAGAATTACTGGGGGACGACTTGCACGTTGTCGATGAAGATTTCGGCATCTTTTGCATTGCCGACCAACCCAGGACTCCCCGTCTCGTTGGCAGGACTATCGACCCATTCGATCGACCAGGCGACAGGCTCGGCATCGTCACGTTTCCAAACTTTGCCACGACAGACCGAAACTTTCTCGCCATTTTGGTCTTCCGTCGTGACGATCAGCTTCATCGTGTACCAAGTCTCGGGCTCCCACGGGAACTCGACTTCATGAATCTTTCGATCATGCGGCACCCACGAATACAGCTTCAACTTCTGAGCTGCACCCATCATTTCAAAGCGGTAACGCTGATTGGTGATCCCAATATCCGGAATTTTGGCGTTCTTGTCCGCATCCACACCCGCATCCACCTGATTGGCCAGCACGTCTGCCTGCACCTGATAGTTCTTCGAGCCGGGATGTCCCAGCCAGCCCTGGCTGCGAGTCCCCTTCGGAATCGTGGTGATCTTGCACATCACCCCGTTCCCCTTGATCTTGCGTGGCCCCTTGGTCACGACCAATTGAATCGGAATCTTGTCATTCCCGGTCCATTCCCAGCCGGTCACCACCCCTTCATCCTGCAGTAATTTCAACGAAGGATCCAGCTTTTCCTTCCCCAGATCCTGACTGGTGATCGCCTCGAGCAGACCCAGATACCGCTTGAATCCGGTAAAAGCCTGTGCCGGTGTCGAGTCGTCGTACGTCGCTTTCGGAGCAGGAACGTTGGTGAACTGGGTCGTTAAGATGATGTACAGCTTAGCGGCGAGCGGATCCTTGGCCTTCAGCTCGCGGTAGAAATCGTAGTCGACCGCAATGTGTCGATACCGAATACCAACCGCAGTGACCGGAACCTGTCCATCGTCAAAGTTAAATAACCAGGGAGTATCCGGCGTCACTTCAGGAATGACGCGAATTCGCCCCTGACTCTTCATCTCGCCCACTTCCACATTCACAATCACCGCACTATTGGCACTTCCACCCGGTCCGGTATACAGTCCCGCTTCGTTAATCGTACCCGGCCCCTGAATTGCAAACTTCACATCCTTGGGATCGGCTGTCTTCAAATACTGCCCGTTGGCATTATAAAGATAGACCGAAAATTGCTGTTTGTTGGTCGGCTTGAGCAGCGACTCAACCGGAACCACCAGTGCCGTGGCAGGCTTCTGATCCTGGGCAACGGGTGTTTCCACAGCCGCTACCGGAATCGGATCGGCCGAGGGGGCAACATCCTTATTGCCGATGCAATACATCATGGTTTCGCAGGCGAGATAAATCCGCCCGTGCGAGATGATCGGCGAGGCGTTCACGTCACCCTGTTCGAGACGCAGACTATGAATCTTCTTCAAACCCTTCGCGGCATCGGGAGCGAAAATGAACCAGCGGCCGTTTCCGTCCACCACGTAAATTTTCCCATCCGCATAAACCGGACTCCCCCGTCCCATCGTCCCGATCTTGGCTTTCCCCACTAACGCACCAGTCTTCAAGTCGTTGACGAAGAAGATCCCACCATCGTCGACCGAATAGACCCGATCATCGATCACCAGCGGAGCGGTCTTGCCGATGAATTCTTCCTTCGTCCGCCAAATCTCGCCGTTTTTCGTAATGTTCCCCGACTTCGAAGCATCAATGGCAAAAATGGCCCCCATGGCCGTATCGTCGAGATTCTCTTCGCTATGACCGCACAACACCGTGGAACCGATAATCGTCGGTGCAGTATTGATCCCGCGCAGCGAGACGTCGTAATTCCACAAAATCTTCCCAGTACGAGGCTGCAGCCCGTAAACACTGCCGTCCCCGCAACCAATCACAAACTGCGTCTGCCCATTGATCACAGCAATCGCAGGAGCACTATACGTCGTATCCTCGGGAAGTGGACGCGTACTCTGAAACCAGACGGACTGACCATTTCGCTTATCAAACGCAATGATGCGATGGGCGGGACGAGCCATCTCGCCCCAGCCGATGATCACGCCACTGACAATGACGAGGTTTTCATAAACAATCGGAAAATTGGTTCGGCCCCCATAGGTGCTGAGCAGACCATATTCTTCACTCATCGAATGCGACCAGAGTGTTTTGCCGGTCACGCCATCCAAGCACTGAAAATAGCCGCAGACACCGAGTGCAAACACATGCCCGGTGACCGGATCACCGACGACACTCGACCAGCCCACACGGGTGTCGGGAACATCGGTTAAAAAGACGTTGAAGATGCTTTCCCACTTGGTTTCCCCGGTGGCGGCATCGACGCAAATCACCTTTTCCGCCTCTTTCTCAGTCCCGGGATTGTGACGTACGATCGTGTAGAGCTTGCCATTCATCACGATGGGAGTCGATCGGGTCCCGAGATCCGCCCGGCTCCAAATCACATTTTCCCCTTCAGGAGACCATGTGTCCGGAAGATTCTTTTCTCGCGAGATCCCATTCATCTCGGGACCGCGCCAGTACGGCCAGTCCAGGGGATCGGCGGATTTCTTGTCTTGCGCGAGCAGGCCAGGTGGGGCGAGCAGGCCTAAGGGGAGGGCCAACATCAGGCTAAACAGGCAGGCGAACCAAGGTCGCATCGGCATGGTGAACATCCTGTATTTCAATCTCAACTTCGAACAGGCGGGGTATTCGTCGCAGCGTCAAAACATATCCACTTCAACATACCCAATGCCCTCCCTGCGAGCAAGGAGAGCGGGGCGATGTTCACCCACGCGACTGTTGAAGAATCCGAAAGGATCCAATCGAGATTACCCGGAAACGTCCGGATGCGGCTGGGGATCATCGCCACCCAAAGGCCTCAAGATGCCGCAAGAAAAGCACGCAGCACGCAGCGAGAAAAGGCCAAACACCTAATCAGACTTCGTACCCGAACCTGATTTTGTGACCGCAAAGTTCACCGATTGAAATTTTGCAGAGCGGCAGACATCGTAAACATAAATGACATCCCCCATCGTCACCTCGCTACCGATTTCCAGCGTCACCGGGATGTCGGTCGCGGCATTGGCTAGGGCTCGCAGTGTCGCCCCCAGTTGTTCCAGATCCGGAAATTCACGCCCCTCCAGAAAGGCGACGGTCACTTCATCGACCCGTTTCAAACGAATCGAAACTTCCCCCAGCGGCTGTTCCAGTTCGGGAAGCGTGGCCGCGCCGACAGCCCCGGCACGAAAATCGGTCGGCAATAACAACTCTTTCATGTGTCCCGTCGAGGCACAAATGAAGAAGATCAGCAGCTGAAAAACGACATCGATCAGCGGCGTCATCGCCGTCTGCATATCAACCTGAGTCGCTCGTTGTCGAGAAGTCGGAATACGCATGTTCGCTGCTCTGAAAGTCGCCCCATCGCTGTCAAGAAGGTCCATCCTGACGAATTTTCGGATTCCTCGATAGACCTGTTTTTCCGGCCTGACTGCTGTCGGGATTTAGAAACCGCACTTCAGGGTTGAAACCGTACAAGGTGGATTCCGCAACCATCTACTCGGCGTTTTTTCTACTCGGCGTTTTTTCCAAAAAGCTCATCGCGATCAATCATCGCTGCAGCAGCTCCACCTGCGCCAATCCCCCGACGATTAAGGGTCATTGTATGGCAAGCGGCCACAGCACCAATAACTCCCCAACCGGTCATCATTCCCAATACGCCGCAGATTGCAGCGGATTGCCCTGACGAAAGCGGAATATAACACTCTGAGCCAGCAGTTTTTTCCGATTTTCTCGCTGCCGATGGTGTTTCCTTTGGGTGGCGGTCATTCCCATCGACGAGACTCGACTTCGTCACCATGACTTCGATGGGTTCGTCAGTATTTTCGAGCCGACGAAATGTCATTCCTTCCTATTCGAACAACAAAACAAGTTGTTCACCCGGCGGATCGGCCTTTGGAACGGAGTCACCCATCGATTGCAACCGCGTTTTGGCCGCATCACGAATGGCAGCCTTCACTTCTGAGTACCACGCTTTTCCAATCCACGAGATGTCATCGCCGGGAATCACTGCACGCACGGGCCACCCGTGCGTGTGCAACAAGTTAACCATCGCCGTGCGGGCAACCTCGTTCGTCGCGTGGATCAAGACCGGAATTTTCACCGAATCACTCGTTTGCGCGATCAGAAAATCGACAACTTTGCGTCCGGATGCGACATCACTTCCCGCGTCATCCGAATCAGAATCATGGTCCAGTCCGATCACGGCGAGAGACTCATGGTTCTCTCCCGCTCGCAGCCAGTCGATCATTTCCGGTGCGGTCCGAAACCAGACTGGCCTGTATTGATAGAGTCGATCATCAAGCCAGCGAAACATCTCGACTCGCCGTTGGTGATCCTCTTCCAGGATCGCGATCACGTTTTTTTGAAGGGTTGCCATGATACGACATTCTGAATGCCTCGACTGCGAAACCGGTTTTCAGTTTTCAGTTTTCAGGCCCGTAAAAGTAAACGACCTCTCGATCAATCACGACACCATTGGCGGCGAGTTTTTCGAACAGACAGTCAAGACCAGCAGGTGAATGAAATTGAAATGTTCCGCTCAGATTGTTCAGTTCAATAACCCGACCCATTCGGTCCAATTTGATTTCACCGGCATAGAGTGCCTCCTTGCCTTGACCCAGAACCTCAGGGTGTCGGTGCGGCCCATCCGGCACGACAAAAATAGCTTCACTCTCATCCACCACATAAACGTACTCCCCGCCAGCATGCCGCGAGGAATCCAACTTTTCACTGTCGGGATGCTGCGACTGCCATAAATTTCGTCCCCGCGGACGTTTTAATCCCTCAGCAAACATGAAGTCCTGACTCCAAATAACGCGAGGAACCCTCTCTACTCTGAGTACGCCGCGCCAAGCCTTTTCGTCCATCATCTGATGATCGCGATCGTACTCCATGACCTGTGATTTGCCAATCGAATTTTCCCGCTTGTTCCTTGTTCAGCCGGTGCCGATTTTTCAAAAAAGGCAAATCATCATGGACGCAATCCCGGCAGGGGATAACGCCAAGTCGCCAAGGCGCAGAGACGCAAGGACGAGGGAAACGGCAAAATCCAATCCTCATCCTTGGTATTCCTGGCGTCCCTGCGTCATCGCGACTTTGCGATAAAAAAATCTGACCGGCATGGAGCGGCGGGGTGGCACTGCTTCGAATTCCTCCCAGAAGGAGTGCGCTTCGTATTTTTGTTTTGTCTGGCGGGACGAGGCCGCCAATCGGGGCCGTCGAATTTGTGGTGACAGTCAACGCGACATTCGGCACGGCTTGTCCCAAAGCGGTCAATCAGTGGCATGAGGCCGAAGGATCGACTCTTCGTTGCCTCACAAATCCGAGAATTTTCTGACGATGACCCTTGGAATTCCTTTTGATGGCTTTCAAGGTAACGCCGGCAAGAAATGCGTGAGAAAATTATTTTTAATTATCTCAAAAAAGTTGTTGACAAATCGCGTGATTCCGTTTATGATTTTTTGAAAAGTTTTTGGCGGCGATGTGCCCGAATGAGTTTCGTGAGGGGGAGCGGTGGTCTCTGGCGTTTTCTCGATCGCAGATTTCCTGAAGCGAGTCGTCGGGGACTCGAGGGGCTGGTTCGCGCCCCATCGCTTGGTTTTGGCCTGGATTTTTTGTTGTTTTCGATCAACCTTTTT
>CAMBQP010000087.1 GCA_945869955.1 Schlesneria paludicola DSM 18645 | reverse complement strand
CGGTTAAAATCGCTGGAAGATGAACTGTTTTCTCAATTTGATTTATCAGCACAACAATACAACACCTTGCGGTTGCTCGAAGCGGTTCACCCAACGACGATTCCGACATCTTCCCTGGGGAACAAACTGATCTCGCGAGCCCCCGACATGACTCGTCTGCTTGATCGCCTCGAAGATCGGAATCTGGTTCATCGTGAGCGTCGGTCGGACAATCGGCGCGTGGTCGAGGTCGGAATTACGACCTCTGGTTTAGAGTTACTGGGAAACATGGCCTCCGCCGTACGTGAGTGTCACGCGGGGCAACTGGGCCATCTATCGGAAGTTGAATTAGAGCAATTTGTTAATTTGCTGCATCAAGTTCGGTTCCCACATGAAGTTGTGGGAAGCATTTGGCGTCATGAGCCTTAATCTATCATCAATTAGGAGCCTTTCATTATGGTCAACTCGGCAGTACCTCGTGTGATTGTGATTGGTGGCGGCCCATCGGGTTCAACCGCAGCTACCTTGATTGCTCAAAAGGGTTACAATGTTCGACTGCTCGAGCGTGAGCATTTTCCCCGTTTTCATATTGGTGAATCGTTGATCCCCCAGACCTACTGGGTGATGAAACGACTCAACATGCTCGACAAAATGAAGAGCAGTGAATTCATTCGCAAGTACAGTGTGCAGTTCGTCGGTGCGAGTGGACGGTTGTCCGAACCCTTTTATTTTCTCGATAACAACCCTCACGAATCCTCGCAGACATGGCAAGTCAAACGAAGTGAGTTTGATCAGCGAATGATCGAGAACGCTGCCGAGCATGGTGTGGATGTCCAACATGGCGTTCGAGTGCTCGAAGTTTTGTTCGAAGGGGATCGGGCGGTCGGAGTACGCGTACAGGACGAAGCGGGTGGCGAGGAACGGATTGAACGCGCGGACGTGATCGTTGACGCCAGCGGTCAAAGTTCGTTGATTCAGGGAAAACTTGGCATTCGGGAATGGGATCAAGAACTGAAGAAAGCGGCTGTCTGGACCTACTGGGAGGGGGCGCAGCGCGATATCGGCCGTGATGAAGGGGCTACCGTTGTGTTACAGGTTCAGGGGAAGGCGGGTTGGTTTTGGTATATTCCCCTGCATGACAATATCATCAGCGTCGGGGTCGTCGCCGATCAAAGTTACTTGTTCAAAAATCGAGATTCGAAAGAGTTTGAAGCGATTTATCAGGCAGAGGTCGACAAGTGCCCAGCGGTGAAGCAGCGGATCAGCCTCGGGAAACGAGTCGCTCCGTATCGCGCCGCCAAAGAGTACTCGTATCGATCGCGACGGGCTGCCGGGAATGGCTGGGTGCTAGTTGGCGATGCATTTGGATTCTTGGACCCGCTCTATTCGTCGGGGGTCCTGTTAGCACTCAAGTCGGGTGAATTGGCCGCTGATGCGGTATGTGAGGGGCTCGAGAAAGGTGACACTTCGGCAGCGCAGCTGGGGAGTTGGGAAGCAGACTACGTGCGGGGAATGGATCGGATGCGCTCGCTGGTTTGTGCCTATTACAAAGGCTTCAGCTTCGGAAAGTTTGTATCGCAGCATCCACACCGAAAAGGGGACATCACCGACTTGCTGATTGGCGATCTGTTCCGTCCCGAGCTGGATGAAACGCTCGACCTGATCAAAGAAGCGCTGCAGATTCCCTCGATGGCGGAAGCGGGATGATCTTGATCAAAGCTTTCATCACGTTATGACGACGACCCGCTTGCCACTTGTTGAAGAACTGAATTCATCTCTGACTGTGATGGATGCGGTTCGGCGTTTGGCACACTGGCCGAGGTTATTGCTGTTAGAGAGTGCTCTAAAACGAGAACCGGTTGGGCGGTTCAGTTTCTTGATGGCAGATCCCGTCAAGCACTGGACGCTGGCAGCCCCCTGCTACGGTATGGATCCACTGACAGAATTCCGATCGAAGTCCGAGCAGTGGGCTGCAGAGAAACAGCTCGGTCTGCCTCCATTTCAAGGAGGAGTCGCAGGTCTGATGGGCTATGAATTGGGCCAATCCTGGGAACGCGTTGCAACACCTGGCTATGATGAATTTCAGTTGCCCGTGATGGCGGTCGGATTATATGACTGTGTGATTGCCTGGGACCACCAGACGAATCGCGTCTGGCTGATTTCGCAGGGATGGCCTGAATCTGATCGCCATGCCCGCACGGACCGGGCGGCAAGGCGGATCCGTTCCGTAAAACACGCCCTCGATGCGAAGTTGGTTGAGCGATCGCTGTTCCCGCGTAACGAACTCCTTCCCGAGTTTGCTCCACAATTTTCCTTAGCCAATCATCCCCAAGTCACGAGTTCCTTTTCTCGTGAAAATTATCTCCGAACGGTCGAACGGGTCATCGAATACATCGATGCGGGGGATATTTTTCAGGCCAACTTGTCTCAACGCTTGCTAACACGTGCCAGCGGTGCATCCACTGATCTCTATTCCCGACTGCGATTGGTCAATCCCGCACCCTTTGCGGGACTGATGCAGTGGGATGACTGGTCTATTGTGAGTGCTTCTCCAGAACGGTTTCTGAGTGTCACCAACGGAGAAATTGAGACTCGTCCGATCAAGGGGACGCGACAGCGGAAACGGGGGCCTGAGGCAGACCTTTTCACCCGTGACGAATTGCGGCAAAGTGAGAAAGATCGGGCGGAAAACGTGATGATTGTGGATTTATTGCGAAATGATCTGTCACGAGTCTGTCTGCCGGGGACGGTTCGAGTCCCTCAGTTGTGTGCGGTCGAATCGTACGAGACTGTGCAACACCTGGTCTCGGAAGTCCGTGGCCAGCTTGATCCTCAATACACCATTTGGGACCTGTTTCGAGCAACCTTTCCAGGGGGGTCGATTAGTGGAGCCCCGAAAGTCCGGGCGATGCAAATTATTGCTGAGCTCGAACCGACTGTTCGCGGCCCTTACTGCGGCAGCCTGTTTTACGTGGGTGCAGACGGAAAGACGGACAGCAATCTGTTAATTCGGTCCTTTGTCCAGCGATATGGCTGGCTACAGTGTCATGTCGGGGGGGGAATTGTGGCGCAATCGAATCCTGCTGCCGAGTACGAAGAGACATTAACCAAGGCGGCGGGTATGCTCAGGGCACTCACCAAAAACGAGTCCTGATCAACGAGTCCTGATGGCGACAGAGGCAGGCTTTCCTCACCTTATCAAGATTCCTCATGATACTGCTTATCGATAATTACGACAGCTTTGTCTATAATCTCGCACGATATTTTGTCGAGTTAGGCTGTGACACCCGCGTTGTGCGCAACGATGCGATCACGGTCGCACAGGTTAAAGACCTGAATCCCCAGGCAATTATCATTTCTCCCGGCCCCTGTACTCCCTTGGAAGCAGGAATTTCGATCGATCTGATTCGTGAGGCGAGTGACACCATTCCTTTGCTGGGTGTCTGCCTGGGGCATCAGGCGATCGCGGCCGCGCTGGGGGGAAAAGTGATTCGTGCCTCGGAACCAGTGCATGGTCGAACTTCGATGATCAACCATTCCGGGCGAGAACTCTTTGCCGGTATTCCGACACCACTGCGGGTTGCCAGATATCACTCGCTGATTGTGGAAGAAGCCTCGCTACCACCCGAGTTGATCATTACCGCGCGGACGTTCGACGGGGTTGTGATGGGACTCAGGCACCAATCGCGACCGTTGTATGGTGTTCAGTTTCATCCCGAATCGGTACTGACACAATTCGGACGCCCCTTGCTCGCTAATTTCTTACAAATTGCCAAAGTCGATTTTCAAGCCAGTTCGCTGGTCGATTGGTCCGAACCGACTGTGAAGCACGATGACTGGGCGGGTCCTGTTGTTTCCTGGTAGTGTTTGATTTGAAATCACCGCTTTGATCAGCGCCTGGTGGGTTCCCTGCAGGAACACCTCTGATTGCAGTCTTTGACTGACCACAAAAAACCTCCCAAGTTTCTCAGCTTCGCATCCGGTTTGCTGATTTCGCTTTGCACACGATCTGTCGCATCACAGCGTGGCATGCGAGGCCTGATTGCGTTATACTCACTGGCTATCACTGGCGTGGCGCAAAAACGCTCCCCAGCCACAGACCTCGCTCAACACTGTAGAAATTCGGCCTTTTTGCCAGTAGTTCCCGTATTGCTCACGGGTGAAAATTGCTCGATCCGCTGCGATGGATTCACTCCGCAGCTTGACTATTCGTTCATCAGTAAGGAACCGCATACGATGGCAGTATTTCTTGGGATCGATGTTGGCACGAGCGGCACAAAGACTTTAGCAATGCGTGAGGACGGAACGATTCTCGCCAGCGCAACCGCCGAGTACGAACTTTCTTCCCCGAAACCTGGCTGGTCCGAGCAAAATCCTGAAGACTGGTGGGAAGCAACTCAGACCACCATTAAAAAGGTAATGAAAACAGGCAAAATCAAACCAGACGATATCGCCGGGATTGGTTTAACAGGGCAGATGCATGGAAGTGTTTTTCTCGATAAGCAAAACGAGGTGATCCGCCCTGCGATTCTCTGGAATGACCAGCGAACAGCGCAGGAATGTCATGACATCGAGACCAAGGTCGGTGGTCGAGCGAAACTGATCGAAATGGTGGCGAATCCCGCATTGACCGGATTCACTGCACCCAAGATCCTTTGGCTGAAGAATCACGAACCGAAAAATTATGCCAAGGTAGCCCATATTCTGCTGCCAAAAGATTATATTCGCTTCCGGTTGACTGAAGAATTTGCAACCGATGCCAGCGATGCCTCAGGAACATTACTGCTCGATGTCAAAGCCCGCCAATGGTGCAAACCACTGATTGACCGCCTCGACATTAAGATGTCGGTCCTCCCCAAGGTCTTCGAATCGGAAGACGTGACGGGGGTTCTTATCGAAGAAGCGGCCAAGTTGCTGGGGCTGAAGAAAGGGGTTCCCGTCGTGGGGGGGGCCGGCGATCAGGCCGCAGGGGCCGTCGGAAACGGGATCGTCAAGCGAGGCATCATCTCGGCAACCATGGGGACCAGCGGTGTGGTCTTTGCCCACAGTGATGATGTGCAGATTGACCCTGCAGGACGGGTCCATACATTCTGCCATGCGGTTCGCGGCAAGTGGCACGTTATGGGGGTCGTACTCTCTGCGGGTGGCAGCCTGCAGTGGTATCGAAATCAGCTCGCACACGCCGAGATGACCGATGGCAAACGCCTCAAAACAGATCCCTACAACCTGATCACGGAACAAGCCGCCGAAGCTCCCCCCGGCTGTGAAGGTCTCTTCTTCCTCCCGTACTTAACCGGAGAACGAACGCCGCACGCCGATCCGAACGCACGCGCCTGCTGGATTGGACTCAGCCTGCGTCATGGACGCTCGCACATGATCCGCTCGATCATGGAAGGGGCCACGTTCGCCATGCGAGATTCGCTGGAAGTCATCAATTCGATGAATATTCCAATTCGGGAAATCCGCCTCTCGGGTGGGGGTGCCCGCAGCGATTTCTGGCGTCAGATGCAGGCCGATGTTTACGGACGTCGCGTCAGTCTCATCAATACCGAAGAAGGCCCCGCATTTGGTGCCGCACTGCTGGCAGCTTCCGGAACGGGCAAGTACAAATCGGTTGTTGAAGCCTGTACGGCAGCGATCAAAGTGGTGTCGAGTACCGATCCGCAGGCCGAAGCCAAACGGATCTATACCAAGTCCTACCCGATGTTCGGCAAGCTCTACAAAGCGTTGAAAAACGAATTCCTGGACATCGCGAAAATTGTGTCCGAGTCTTAGTGGTTCGCCGTCCGTAAAACAACCAGTCGTTCTTCCTTGTCGACAAGGGAGAACACCGCCAACGGTTGCTATCAAAGTTCAAAATGGGAAGTCGAGCGTTCGCTGCAAACGAACGCTCGACTTGGATTTTTCACCGGTTTTGCCGGCGACATCGCCCGAGTTGTGAGTGACGCTCGATCATGCCTGAATGCGCTGCGAATGGATCCGCTAACCACTTGCCAGAACCGGGAACACCTCCCGATCCACTGCAAATGACTCCCCAATTTCAGCAGCTGTGCGAGGTGATTGCCAAGTTGCGGTCACCCACTGGCTGCCCCTGGGATCGGGCTCAGACATTAGAATCCATCAAGCCCTACACGCTGGAAGAAACCTACGAGTTACTCGAAGCGATTGATTCAGGTGATGATGCGGCGATTGTGGAAGAACTGGGCGATGTACTGCTGCAGGTGCTGCTCGATAGCCAAATCGCTGCCGATCAGGGGCGGTTCACCTTGATCGATGTGGTCGAGGGCTTAACCCAAAAAATGATTCGACGTCACCCCCATGTGTTTGGTGACACCGCAGTGGCCACGACCGAAGATGTCACCCGCAATTGGGATCAGATTAAACAGGTCGAAAAACAGGATCGTGAATCGATCTTCGACGGGCTGCCCGCCGCACTCCCCTCACTCGCTCGAGCAGCCCGGTTGTCGAAAAAAGCGGCACGGGTCGGTTACGATTTTCCGACGCGTACCATGCTCTTCGACAAGCTTCGTGAAGAATTGGGTGAACTGGCTGACGAGTTATTTCCCTCGGGAGAAATTCCACAGGTTCCGGCGGCGGTCGATCAACCTGTTGAGCCAGACCCCGAACCTTTTGACATCGAACGGCAGCGGCGAATCGAATCTGAGCTCGGCGATGTCCTGTTTGTCCTGGCAAATATCGCCCGGCGCTGGCATATCAATCCGGAAGAGGCCCTGCGCAGCAGCAATGCCAAGTTCCAGCGCCGCGTGGAATACATCGAACGCCGACTGAAAGAACAGGGACAAGATATCCGGACCGCCACGCTGCTCGAGATGGAACAATATTATCAAGAAGGGAAACGGCGAGAACGGGAGTTGCCTGAATCGACTCCCTCTTCCGAAGACAGGCAAACTCCCGGCTGACCGTGATTTCTGATCTCCGTTCCCACGACTCACAGGTTTAATGTGACAGGGATGAAACGGCACTCTGGGACATGGCATTCTGAAACAAGAGTGGCATCAATTCGCAACCCCGATCCAGACGGCACGACGAGGCCGCAGCGGCGATTTCGTCGTAGGTGACAGCACGATCTGCCACGAGGCCGGTGCCACACATGGCAAACGGAACATAGCCATGGCTATGAGTTTTCGTTCGTAAGAACGTGGGGTGGTCGGGACAGATCAACAGGCGATAGTCACCCTGTGATCGAAGATAGTCGTGCACCGGGCCGACAATATGTTGATCGATCTGTTCCAAGGCACGAACTTTTTCATCGGCCTTCCCCTCGTGTGAGGCCTCATCCGTCGCCTCGACATGCACAACCATGAAATCCGTAACATCATCCTTCAAGGCCTGAATCGCGGCTTTTCCCTTTGCGGCATAATCGGTATCGAGATACCCGGTGGCCCCCTCGACTTCGATCACGTTCCAACCCAGTAACCGTCCGAGACCGCGCAAGAGATCGACCGCTGTGATCACCGCCCCCCGTTGCCCGAATCGCTCGTAAAACGAAGTCAGTGCGGGGCGTTGCCCTTGTCCCCAGAGCCAGGTTTGCGTTGCGGTGTGTGACCCCGTCGCGGCACGTTCGGCGTTAGCCGGACAGGCGGTCAGCAGGGATTTACTCCGCTCCATCAACTCTCGCAACAGTTCCGCACCGGGTCCTTGAGGAAGATACGGCGCAATCAGTTGCTCGGTAATGTCGTGCGGCGGAGTCGTCATGGTCGTGGGACCAAAAGGAGCCGGGGTGTTTCGCGCCCGGTAGACCAGCAGATTGCGATAGCTGACACCGGGGAAAAATTTCCAGTGTTCATTTCCACATTGATCCCGTTGCAGTGTTTCGATCAACTGACGAGCCAGTGTGGACGGGATCTGTTCGGCGGTAAAGCTGACCATTTTGTCGTCGACGACGGTGACGAAATTGCAGCGAATGCACCAATCGAGCGGGCCGAGTTCGATCCCTTGTGCCGCCGCTTCCAGAGGTGCTCGACCGGTGTGAAATTTCCGCGGGTCATACCCAAAGAGACTCATGGTCCCCACATCGCTTCCGGAGGGCATTGAGGCGGGGACGTGGTCTGCCTGACCGATAAAACCACTGGCCGCCACCGCATCCATGTGCGGGATGACCGCCCCCTGCAGCGGTGTTTTCCCCCCTAAAGAGGATTGCGGTTCATCAGCGGCACCATCGGGAATCACTAAGACAAATTTCATACCACTTCCTCTCGCTCTGACTCGTCGAAGAGCACTTGTGACTCTTCCAAGTGTTACTCATCGAAGACAATTTGGTCCGCAGCAAACACAGGGCCTTCGACACACACGCGGCGATAATCCCACGTACCATCGTCCTGTCGAATCCGCGTGACACAACTAAAACAGGCCCCAAATCCGCAAGCCATCGGCGTCTCGAGCGAGAGCAACCCCGGTACGTTCGCACTTTGGATGAGACGGACAACCGCTTTCATCATCGGTTCGGGGCCACAGCAATAGACCATGGCCGGGGGGACTGCAGCAGTCACCAGCGGTTTCAGCAGATCCGTGACATACCCCCGGTGACCAGCAGATCCATCATCGGTTGCGATCTGAACCTCGATTCCCTCGTCACGAAACGCATCGACTCCCGCCAAATATTCGGCGCTACGCACTCCATAACAAAACGTGATGCGGGAGGGGACTTGAACCACATCACGAGCCGGAATCCCATAAACACGACGACGAAGTGCTTCACGGATCACGGCGAGAAACGGAGTCTGCCCAATTCCGCCTGCCGCAATCACCAAATGCCCCGCGGGTGGAACGGGAAAGCCATTTCCCAAGGGGCCCCAAAGTTCAACCTGGTCCCCTGCTACCAAGGTTTCCAGCACCGATGTCATTTTTCCCACAATGACGTAACCAAATTCGATCCCCTGTGGCTCACCCATCTCATTCGTGTAGATGTCATACAAAGCGAAAGGGCGGCCGAGCAGCGGATCGGGACGGTTCGGGATGCGCACCATCACGAACTGACCCGGTCGGATTTGCCGGGCAATCCCAGGGCAATCGAGTCGAATCCGACGCGTGTTTTTTGCCCAGGCAACGTGTTCGACAACGGTTGCCAATTGCTGAAGTGCAGTCGGGACGAGCCCGGGCAGATCAATGGTCGGGAGGGGAATCGAGTTCATCGTTGATTCGTATTATCTGGGAAAACAGGATTATCAACATCATTTCAGCGCCCCCCTCGGACGAGGGTCTCATCGGACAAGCGGAGTGCTGGCAACGGAACTGTCCCTAAGTTGGCGAACAGCCCCCGTTTCCGCTCGCATCCCTTAGCGACGAGGCTTCTTACCTCGCGAGTTACCCCGATTTGCTGCGGGCATGCGAGATGTCGGTTTGTTACGCGGCTTGCCCACCCCTTTGATTCGGCGGCGGTTCGGATTAACGACTTCGCTTTTCCGCCAGGAAGGGCGACTGCCAGGGTCACTCGAAGCATACTGCTTAAGCACTCGCACTTCCGAAGGTGTCATGGGACGATAGGCTGCCGAGTCGAGTTCGCCCAGTTTCATCGGTCCGAACGCGGTTCGTTTCAGCTTCAGCACCTTGTGGCCCACGCGGGCGAAGAGTCGTCGCACCTCGCGATTTTGACCTTCGGTCAGGATCACTTCCACCAGCGTGCTTTTACCATTGGATTTCACCCGGCGAACATCCCGCATGCGGAATTTGCCTTCTGTGAAATGGAGGCCTTGCCTGAGTTGCTTGAAGGTGTCGTCGGTCGGGATCCCCGCGATGATGCAGCGATAAACCCGTTCGACCTGAAACTTGGGATGCGCCAGTGCATGAGCCAGTTCACCATCGTTGGTGACAATCAGCAGCCCTTCCGAAGTTTCATCCAATCGACCGACGGAAAACAGGCGGCCATGCCAGGGGGGAAGCAGATCGATCACCCGCGGACGCCCTTGCGGGTCGGAGTTCGAGCAGACGACACCGATTGGCTTGTTCACCAAAAAGTATTGTTTTTTCTGAAATTTGATCCGTTCACCATCAACGCAAACTTTTTGCTCGAGGGCGTCAACTTTCATTCCGAGTTCGGTCACCGTTTCACCATCGACGGTGACGCGGCCATCGCGAATGTATTCCTCACAATGACGGCGCGAGGCGATCCCTGCCGAAGCGAGAACTTTTTGCAGTCGTTCTACGGACGAATCCTCCTCGGGGAGAAAATTTTCGTCATTGTCATCGTCTTCATGGCGGTCAGCATTGCGGGGTGGTCGAGGCATAAAACAGATTTCACAAACGAATTCGGGTACAGGGATTTCATCTGGTATCCTATCGAAACAGGACGCCCTGAGAAAGGAAGACCCAGGATTCGAGTTTTGCCGTTGCCAACCCAAGCAGGGAGCGGTGAGATCCTCTGTGGATTCTCGATGGGGTGAATTCACCATTTTCAGGTAAATTGTTCTTCATTGATAAAACTCTCGGTTTGAAAACTATCTGCGGTTTTGGTAGGGTAGACGGAATGGAGTACCGCACGTGGTGGACTGGAGCGTCGGTTCCCGTTTGCGACAGCGACACAAGGAAGCCGTATCAATCAAAGGAGTCACCTCATGATTCGTCGTCCGGAATTGAATCGTTCGTCCCGCAGAGCGGGCTTTACCCTGATTGAACTGCTGGTGGTGATTGCCATCATTGCGATGCTCGCAGCACTCTTGCTCCCTGCCGTCCAGAATGCCCGCGAGGCAGGCCGACGGGCACAATGTATCAACAATATCAGGCAAATTGTGCTGGCCATGCACAACTATGAAGGTGCGTTTCGGTGCTTTCCTCCTGGTTTTATCCAGCCAGGAACCGGGGGGGGCCAGATCGGTCCTCTACCTCAGCCCGCTCTGATTGACACCGTGCTGAATCGTCAGAAAGTCTTTACAAACGTCACTCAATGGTACATGGCCCCCGAATGGGGCTGGCATGCGTTTATCATGTCACAAATGGATCAAGGAACGATCAATCTTGATTTTGCTCAGGCAAAATTTGGATCGAACAATGTTGCATCACCGAATGAACAGTACATCAGGACCGCGATCCCATCGTACATCTGCCCCAGTGCCAAATCGCTCCCATCCGGTCGACCTGGATCGGGGATGTCCCAAGGGTGGGCCTATGGGACTTATCGCGGTTCAATGGGAGCCTATGACACCAGCAGTGCTGCCAACAATGCTCCGAAGGTCCCCAATGGCATGCTTTACGACGGCAGCTCTGTGCGATTCAGCGATGTCACCGACGGAACCTCGAACACGATTCTGGTGGGCGATTCGCTGTTTGGCTTCTGGGCGGATGGTTTCAGCTGTTGTGTTCGAGTCTGGGATGATCCCAACCACCCCGACTTATTCGATGCTTACTGGCAGGCGACTGCCGCGAATTCCGCACCACTGCAGTTCTTTAGCTTTGGGAGTGGGCATAGCAGTGACTTGTGCGTATTCGGCATGACCGACGGTTCGGCAAAAACCGTATCTAAAAAAATCGATGTCAATGTGTTCAAGGCAGTTTCAACCCGCAATGGCGCCTTGCGCGGTTTCGTGCAGGGTGTCAACATCGAAAACGTGACCGAAGGCTGGTGATTCGGCAGGGTGAGCAATCATTCCCATCACCGACCTCCCGTTATTGTGTGAGACGGAATCTGATTGGCCATGGGGTCAATCAATTTCGGATTCGATTTGGATTTTGGTCCGCAAATTTCTCGTGCTTTCCCTATGATGATTTCGATTCTGGTGAATGGTGAGTCCCAGTCGGTCGCTGCAGAGGCGACGGTTTCGGACTTACTGAAACAACTCAAAATGAATCCCAAGTTTCTCGCGGTTGAACTGAACCGTCATGTCGTTCCCCGCGGCCAACATGATCAAGTGACGTTGAATGCAAATGATCAGCTTGAGATCGTGACACTTGTCGGAGGCGGCTGAAACGGCGTTTATGACTCAATTCGACTCTCCCCCGATCCGGTTGGGGTCGCATCTTTTTTCGTCTCGTTTGATCGTCGGAACCGGCAAGTACTCGACCTTCGAACAGATGCGAGAATGCCTGGAAATCAGCGGGGCTGATGTCATCACCGTGGCCGTTCGGCGCGAACGGCTGGTCGATGCCGCCGGGCGAAACATTCTCGATTTCATCGATCTCAAACGCTATACCATTCTTCCTAATACGGCAGGTTGCTTCACCGCTGATGATGCGGTTCGCACAGCCCGTTTGGGTCGAGAAATTCTGTTGGGACTCGAAAACCCAGGTGCCAGCTGGATTAAACTCGAAGTTCTCGCCGACAAAAAAACGTTATTGCCTGATCCTGTGGCCACGCTGGAAGCGACAAAACAGCTGGTCGCGGATGGATTTGAGGTCCTGTGCTATTCTTCGGACGATCCGATTATCGCCCGCAGGCTGAAGGAAGCAGGAGCGACCTCGGTCATGCCTGCGGGGAGTCCTATTGGGAGTGGTCAGGGGGTACTCAACCCCAATAATATTCGCATCTGCCTGGAATATCTCAAAGAAAACGACCCAACCTATCCTGTGATTATTGATGCGGGGGTTGGTACGGCGAGTGATGTTGCGTTTGCGATGGAGCTCGGTTGTGACGGAGTCCTCTTGAATACCGCCATTGCCTCAGCACAGGATCCAAGGCAAATGGCGGAAGCGATGCGACTCGCCTGCCGTGCTGGCTATCTCGCTGCTCGTTCGGGTCGCATCCCGAAAAAGCTATATGCAACTGCCAGTAGCCCCGATTCCGGACTGATCACACCCTCGTAATTTCCGAATCACGATCCGAATCACGATTTGTTTGCAGCGGCGGCAACGCTAAGATACCCGTAGTCGATTGCTGTGTGCGATCACCTGAACATCAAGGTTCAAGTCTCGCACTCATAAGAGTCATTCGTTTCCCGACGGGTAATCGAGCTTGAGGTGCAAAGACCATGAACGATCGTCTCAATTGGATGATTCCTTCTTATTCGTTGGGACGTCTGTTTTCCACCGAAATTCGCGTCAGCGCCTGGTTCGCCATTCTTCCTCTCATCGTTTATCCACAACATGGGTTGTGGATGGGTTTAACGGTGACAGCCATCATGTTTGTGTCGGTTTTTCTGCACGAATTTGGGCACATCTTTGCAGCACGCTGGACGGGTGGAACTGGCGATGAAATCCTGATGACCCCCGTTTGCGGCTTGGCATTTGTGCAACCCGCGAACGGACATTCTGGGCTCGCCATCACCTCGGCGGCCGGCCCGTTGGTCAATCTGTTGATTTGCCTGATCCTCTTTCCCGCATGGTACGCACCCGAATCGCTGCCGAACGCCTTCAACCCCTTGGTCTTACCCATCAGTGAGGTCGCTTGGTCGAATCCCTGGTCGGATCTGGGCGTACTCGCGTTTACTCTCAACTGGCTCTTGTTTCTGGTCAACCTCTTACCCGTTCTGCCACTCGATGGAGGTCAGATCCTCCGCGCGATCCTCTCGATGCGAATGGACGCTCATCTCGTCAATCAGATGGCACTGCGTATTGGCCTGATCGTAGCCATGATCATTCTGCTCTTGGGAACCGCCTTCGACAAAAGTCAAATTGTGCTTCTGGGGACCTTTGTTCTCACCTCAAACCTGCTGCAGTTGTTCCAGGAACGAATGCAAGAGGCGATGGGAATTTCCAGTCTCGGCTACGATTTTTCCTCGGGTTACGACAGTCTCGAACGATCCTCAGCGGATGCGACCGAACAGAATGCTCGCAGCACGGTCAAACTCGGACCAATCCAACGCTGGCGAGAACGACGCCGGATGCAGCGTGAGCAACAGGAGTTACAAGAGCAGGAAGCCGCCGAGCAGCAACTCGACTCGCTCTTGGCCAAGGTTCATGAGCAAGGCCTCCACTCGCTCTCGGAACAAGAAAAAAAACAACTCCGCAGCTGCAGCGAGCTGCTGCAAAAACGAGGACCGCGGGGGGGCTAAATCGGGAGCTGACAGCAAGTGGCTTGGGTGGGAAGAACCGTTAGCAAAAACAGGCATTCGGGTTGATTTTGTTTGTCGTGAGGAACTAGCGATCATTCGCAAGAAAAAATCGAAGAAAAAGCAATAAATTCTCCGTTTTTAAAATTTCCCTCGACCCCTCATTTGCTCTGGTTAGGAACGTCCATTCCCCGCGCCGACAAAGTTTTCGATCGAGATGAGGCTGTTACCTTTCTGCAAGAACCCGTGATGGTTGAAGAAAAGGTCGATGGTGCCAATCTGGGGATTTCCTTTGATTCCGAGGAGAACCTGCTAGCTCAAAATCGCGGCAATTTGTTGCAACACGGCGTCAAAGATCAGTTTGTACCGCTCTGGGGTTGGCTGGCTCAGCGTGAATGCCGGTTGTTTGATGTTTTAGAGGACCGATTGATCCTGTTCGGCGAATGGTGCTACGCACGACATTCCATCGCTTACACGCATTTACCCAATTATTTTCTTGCCTTTGATGTTTTTGACAAGCACGAACAACAATTCCTGTGCAGCGAGAAACGAAACCAGATTTGCGAAGACCTCAGGATCTTCACGGTCCCCAGCGTCGGACGTGGTCTCTACGACCTCAAGGAAGTTCCACGCCTGATTGGAGAATCTTCACTCTATGACGGACCCATGGAGGGGATCTATCTACGTCAGGAATCCCCGCTATGGCTGACTCGACGCGCCAAGGTGGTGCGAGCAGAATTCGTGCAACTGATCGGTGAACACTGGTTAAGTCAAGCGATGGCCACCAATCGACTCGAACCCAAAAAAACGACTGACGTCTGACTGCGATAAGGTTATTTTCGGAGGGGTTTTATTTCTTACCAGGGGCGTTCCGGCATTTTGTTTTCTGCGATCGCCTCCAATTGACCTGTTGTGTATGGCGAAAGCATCAGCTCAGGGACGAGATGTCTCGTGCGGAACAGGTTGACAATATAACCCATTCGTTCCTTAATTTTTGTCCAATCGCTCGCACCGGTGTTCTGCAATCGGCCACCCGCCACATCCCATCCTTTTGGTCCATTGAGGAAATCATTCAGGTCCTGGACTTGAATCCTCGAAAGTGTCGGCGGAACGTCGTTCTCGCCGATGGGGGGCACTTCCTCGTGAACAGCAAGTGTCTTAGCACCAACACGGCACGTCATTAGCCGTTGCGTGACACCCTTGCGAATCAAAAAGGGGAGCGATTGATTCGTTGGTCACCTGATGGGCACCTGGAAGAAAGAATCCACTGGTCACCAGGAAAACATCGACATGCAAATATCCAGAAGAGCGATTCATCCGATCTCCCCATCGATTCCGCTGCTGTTGATGCCTGCTGGTCGCGATTCTTCTCGTCAGGCGAGGATTTCCTTGACGACCTTTCCGGCGACATCGGTCAAACGAAACGGGCGGCCGTGGTGCTCGAAGGTCAGGCGTTCGTGGTCGAGGCCCAGCAAGTGCAGCATGGTTGCGTGCAAATCATTCGTGTGTACCTTGCCTTCGATGGCATGGTAACCGAAGTCATCCGTTGCCCCGTGTGTGATCCCTCCCTTGACTCCGCCACCCGCCATCCACATCGTGAATCCATGCGGATTATGTTCGCGGCCATCCCCAAACTGGGCGTGCGGCGTGCGACCAAATTCACCACCCCACAAGACCAGCGTCTCATCCAGCAGCCCTCGCATTTTCAGGTCCGTCAACAAACCCGCCACCGGTTTGTCCGAGACTTGACAACGTTCAGGAAGCCCCGTGGCAATCTTGTTGTGGTGGTCCCAACCGCCGAGCGAGACCTGCACAAATCGGACTCCTGCCTCGGCAAAGCGACGCGCAAGCAGGCACTGTCGTCCAAACTGGTCGGTCGTCTTGTCGCCGATTCCATATAAATCCAAGGTCGCTTTCGATTCGCCCGTCAGATCGACCAGTCGAGGTGTTTCCGCTTGCATGCGAAAGGCGAGTTCAAACGACTCGATCACCCCTTCCATCTGCTGGTCGGTTTGCAGGCGATTCAGCTGACGGCGGTTCATCGCCTGGATCATGTCGATCCGTCGACGCTGGATGTTCTCGGGGACCGTGGGATCCGTGAGGTGTCGAATCAGTTCTTTTCCCGGTCCAGACTCGACGTTCTGAATCGCCGTCCCCTGGTGGATTGCGGGAAGAAAAGCACTACTGAAATTCCGTTCCCCTTCGGTCGGCAGCAACGTGATATACGAGGGGAGTTGCTGGTTCTCGGTGCCGAGACCGTAAGAAATCCACGAACCCATCGACGGGACGGTATCGAACAAATTACCGGTGTGAAGCTGCCGGATCGCCACGGGATGATTCGGGCTATCCGCCTGCATTCCCCGCAACACACACAAGTCATCTGCGTGGCGTCCTAAATGGGGTAACAGGTCACTCATGGAGAGCCCGCATTCCCCCTGGTGTTTGAATCCCGAAACCGGACCCAGCAGAACCGTATTTTCAAAGCCAACTGTGGCCTCGGTATTGGGGAGCTGATACGGAAGTTTTTTTCCTGCCCCCTCGGCGAGACGCGGCTTATGGTCGAACAGGTCCATCTGCGAGGGACCACCATTCATGAACAGAAAGATGATCCGTTTGGCTCGCGCGGGAAAATGTGGTTTCCTGGCTGTTAATGCCGATTCCACCACAGAATTTGGTTTCTGTTCCGCAGCGGCGCGCTGCTGCAGCAAGGCGTTCAGCGCGACCGCACCGAATCCGCCAGCGGATGTACCAAGAAACGTACGTCGGGAGGCTCGAAGGGACGAACGAAGATCGTGCATGGTGTGTCACCTGCCTGGAAGGTGGGTTATTCAAGGAAGAGGAAATTGTTCGACCCCAACACGGCATGGCACAGCTCGGCCCATGCTGACAGTCTCGCTTTTTCGTTGCCAGCGGCAGCGGTCAGATCCTGGGTACAGTGATCGAGAAACGTCAGTGCGGATTCGATTTCGTCGCTTTCTGCCGGGCGGCTGGCTGTCAGCAAATAGAGGCGATTGATGCGCAGCCGGTCGTCGGGTTCTTCTTTCACCAGCCGCTCGGCCAGTTTGACCGCCTGATGTTTGACGAACGGTGCGTTGATGAGGAACAGAGCCTGAGTCGCCACCGTGGTATTGGGGCGTGCTCCGACGATTTCACTGGGATGCGGGAAATCAAACGTGCTGAGGATCTCAAAATCCCCCATCGGGCGTTGACGCTGCAGGGGGAGGTAGACCGAGCGTCGCTGCTTGATCTCATCGGCAATGTGGCCGCCCCATGTGGCGGGATTCACATTGCCACCGGCACCCCGAATGTTGTCATTGAGTTCCAGCCCGAGTGACGGCCCACCACGGCCAGGATTCAGCTCACCACTCACCATCAGCATCGCCTCACGAATCGACTCGGCACCCAGTCGGCGACGGGGCATCTGCCAGAGCCAGCGATTGTCGGGATCCTCGGCGGCCCCCTTCGCGTTATAGGCGGATGACAACTGGTAGGTCTGCGACAGCACCATCCGACGGACGGTTTTCTTCAGAGACCACTGGTCGTCCCCTTGCAATTGCAACGCGAGAAAATCGAGCAATTCGGGGTGACTCGGCGTTTCCCCGTGGACACCAAAGTAATCGACCGTACGGACGAGGCCTTTGCCGAACAGATGGTGCCAGACTCGATTCACCAGCACTCGTGGGGTGAGTGGATTTTCGGGATCTGTCAGCCATTGAGCCAGTTGCAGGCGACCGCTTTGTCCCGGCGGAATGACGAACTGTGTCGAGACCGGAACGGCACTCAGGAAGCCACGGGGTGCGATTTCGCCGGGGGACTGAAAACTGCCGCGTTGGTAGATCGGGAAGTCGTGCGGGGTCGGAATATCCTTCACGGCGAGAGCCTGAGACTGTTGGGGCCGTGCGGATTCAAGGAGTCGGGCCAGTTGGTCTAACTCGCCACTGATTTTTACGATTTGAGGATTGTCTGAGGGGATTGGCGGGCCACTGTAAATCTGTAAGACCATGTTCGGCTGACCCGCTTCACCGAGATCGACCATGTGAGAGTGGTTGATGCCACCTCCGATCCAACCGGGGGTGACACAGCCTGCATAAACAGGCAAGCCCGTGTTCGCTTGCTGCCCTCGAATCGCCCCCAGTTGACTCTGATGAAAATGTTCCTCGAAGAGCACCGTGGATGTGGCGGCGTCTGCAATCGCCAGATCGTCAATCGCTCCACTGAACCGACCGGTGTGGTTGCTTGAGGTGATCAGCAACCGGATTTCGCCGGATCCATCCCCCTGGTAGGTAAACGAGTCTTTACGGAGTTGTTGGGGATTCGCCATTCCGGACCAGGCTTGGGCGCGATAAACATGAGAGGCCAGAACCGAATCATCCTTACGTAAGATCTGCAGCAGCAATCCATCTTGCGGACCCGTTGCCTGGCTGCCATCCGCCCAGACGGAAGGGCCCGCGTTAAAAGAGACCTGGTACATTTGGCCGGGGGCGTTGGCTGCAATGCCGGTCGCTAACGTCAGCGAATTCGCGTTGGGGTTCACCACTTTTTGCTTGAAGCGTTGTTCGGCTTCTGTGCGTTGGAGTGCGGCGAGTTCTAATCTGAGCGTTTCCCGCTGCCCTGCGGTTTCTTGTGCCAGTCGTTCGAATTCCGCCGCCGCACCCGGCAGTTCTGGCAGGGGAACCTGCGTAATCTGACTCCACACACCGGGACCGTCATAGCTGGTGGTGCGCGTGCTATGAAAAATCCCTGCTAAGGCATAATAATCACGGGTCGGGACAGGATCAAATTTGTGGTCGTGGCAGCGAGCACACGAGATCGTCTGCCCGAGAAATGTGCGTCCAATCCGATCGATCTGGTGGTCGACGACATCGGCGTCCAGTTGCCCTTTGATATAGTTTTGCAGCGTCCAGGGGCCAATCGCCAGGTATCCCGTGGCAATGATCTGCTCACGCTGCTGCTCAATACTGGTGTAGGGGAGCAGATCACCCGCGATCTGCTCGTGGATAAAGCGGTCGAGTGGTTTATCGGTATTGAATGCCTGGATCACATAGTCCCGGTAGCGCCAGGCATCACGGATCAAGATATTTCCGTCAATATCGGCCAGATCGGCGTAGCAAGAAAGATCAAACCAGTGGCGGGCCCAGTGGTCTCCGAAGGCGACCGAGTTCAACAGACGGTCGACCACGTTTTCATAAGCCTGATCGGACTGATCCGCCATAAACGCTTCGATTTCTGATGGTGTTGGTGGCAAGCCGGTGAGATCGAATGTCAGTCGACGGAGCAGGGGATGTCGTTCAGCCTTGGGAGAGGACTCGAGTCCTTGTTGCTGTCGTTTGGCCTGGATGAAGAGATCGATTTCGTTGTGAATCGAGCCCGCCGGTTTTTCTGTGGGAATCTCGGGCCGCGGAAACTCGGACCGCTGAATCGGTTGCAGCGCCCAGAGTTTTTGGGGATCAAACTTTCTCTCTGGGGACTTACGCTGGTCGGGTGCGCCGAGTGCGACCCATTTTTCCAGTACGGCGATTTCGGCGGCAGGGAGTTTTTGTTGGGGGGGCATTTCTAAGCCCTCGTAACGAACCGCCGCAATGAGCAGGCTCTCTTCGGGTTGACTCGGTACAATCGCTTTCCCCGACACCCCACCCTGCTCCCATCCCTGGCGGGAGTCCAAGACCAGTCCCCCTTTGGCTTTGGCAGAAGCGTGACTGTGGCATTCGTAGCACCGCCGTTTCAGAATCGGAACGACCTGTTGCTCGAAGAATTCGAGCTGCTTGGCGTGGGTTTCGTTCGTAGGGTTTGCAGCGTTTGCGATGTCAGAGTCGAGGTCTTGTGCCAAGCTGATTCCGCAGGCAAGAACCACGGTTGCCAGTAGGCTACTGATTATCAGTAGCCCGCTGATGAGTAGCCCGCTCATCGATTGTCGCGTGCTGGGAGGAGATTGATCACCGTTCATCGCGACTCGCTTGCTGGAAGACAAAACTCAGGTGCACCTTCACTGAAGCGTTGACAATAAACCATTGTCAATCAAGAGGCAATTGACGGAAATGGCTGAGGAGTTCTGGACGAACTTGCCTCCCGACGCTGGCGACAGTGAATCGGAATAATTGGCATTTGTTCATTGCGTTCTGGAGGCACGAGGGATAGCGTCATCATCCCCAATGAAAAAAGGATAACAATGCGACAACTCTGGTTTGCCTTTGTGCTTGTTTTGATGGTGTCGTTTACGATTCTTGGCTGGATCGGTACGCGGATCAATGCCGAGAAGCCTCCGATTCCGAAACGCGTCGTCACGACTACCGGGGACGTGCTGATCGACGAAGGGGGTATCGAGCGAGGCCAGAACGTCTGGCAGTCGATGGGGGGAATGGAAGTGGGCTCAATCTGGGGCCATGGTAGTTATGTGGCTCCAGACTGGTCTGCTGATTGGCTGCATCGGGAAGCGACCTTCATTCTGGGCCAGTGGTCGCAGGCCGATTTCGGTACCGACTATGGACAGCTAAACGGCGAGCAACAGGCCCAGCTTCAAGGTCGGCTGGCGACTCTGATGCGTACAAACACGTATGACCCTGCCACCGAAACGATTACACTCGCCCCGATTCGTGGGGAAGCCTTTCAGGCGAATTTCGCGCATTACAGCGATGTCTTTGCGAACGGCAGGACCGAGTATGCGATTCCCAAAGGGGCCGTCACCGACCACGAGCGACTTCGCCATCTGTGTGATTTCTATTTCTGGACCTCGTGGGCCGCCAGCACGAATCGACCCCACGACACCATTTCGTACACCAACAACTGGCCTTACGAACCACTGGTGGGAAACCGCCCCACAGGTGAAACCATTGTTTGGACGGGGGTCAGTACCATGATGTTACTGGCAGGGATTTCGGCGATGATTTGGTGGTATGCCGCTCGCAAGGCCGAAGAGCCTGCCCCCTCGATCCCCGAGACCGACCCGCTCGGAAACTGGGTCGCGACTCCCTCGCAAAAGGCAACCGTGAAATACTTCTGGACGGTCTCGGCGCTCATCTTGGTGCAGATGCTGCTGGGGATCATTACCGCTCATTACGGGGTCGAGGGGGATGGCTTCTACGGATTCCCACTTTCTCAATGGCTCCCTTACAGTGTGGCTCGTACCTGGCATGTGCAGATAGGCCTGTTCTGGATCGCAACGGCTTGGCTGGCGTCGGGGTTGTTCATCGGCCCTCTGGTCAGCGAGTACGAACCCCGGGGGCAGCGGTTGGGAGTGAATATCCTGTTTCTCGCGCTGCTACTTGTGGTTGTCGGTTCGCTGGCGGGGGAATGGCTGAGCATTCACAACAAGATGTCGGATACGGTGTCGTTCTACCTGGGGCATCAGGGCTACGAGTACGTCGATCTGGGACGAGCTTGGCAGATCGCCTTATTCGCGGGACTATTGCTTTGGTTATTTCTCATGATTCGTGTCTTGCTCCCCGCGCTGCGAAAGCCGGGCGAGCAGCGACCGCTGGTGATATTGCTGGCCGTGGCGACCACAGCGATTGCCCTGTTCTATGGGGCCGGGCTGACCTGGGGACAGCACACGCATCTTTCGATGGTGGAATACTGGCGGTGGTGGGTGATTCATCTGTGGGTAGAAGGATTCTTTGAGGTGTTCGCAACGACGGTCATCGCCTTCTTTTTCGTGCGTCTGCACTTGATTCGTCCCGGCGTCGCCGCAGCGGCCGCGTTGTTGTCCGCCACCACGTTTTTGTCGGGGGGAATCATCGGCACCTGCCATCATCTCTATTTTTCCGGGACACCCACCTTGGCACTCGCCTGGGGCTCGGTTTTTAGTGCGTTGGAAGTGGTCCCACTGGTGCTTGTGGGGTTTGATGCCATGGATGACTTACGTCGTTCCCGTGCGAGGAAATGGGTTCAGCGGTACAAGTGGCCGATTTATTTTTTCGTGTCGGTCGCGTTTTGGAATATGATTGGAGCTGGTCTATTTGGTTTTATGATCAACCCACCGATCGCCTTGTATTATATGCAGGGACTCAATACGACGCCGCTTCACGGTCATGCCGCCTTGTTCGGCGTGTATGGGATGCTGGGAATTGGCTTGATGCTGGTTTGCCTGCGCGCGTTGGTCCCCGGTGTGGAGTGGAAGAACGGGTTGCTAAAGATCGCCTTTTGGGGCATGAACGGCGGTTTGATGGCCATGTGCTTGCTGAGTCTGCTTCCGGTTGGATTGATGCAGACCTGGGCCTCGGTCGAACACGGTTACTGGTACGCCCGCAGTCCTGAATTCCTGCAGACTCCGTTGCTGCAAACACTCCGGTGGATGCGGATCCCGGGCGACACGATATTCTTTCTCGGGGCGGTCGCATTGGTGACCTTCATCGCAGGACTGAAGACCGGTCACTCGTTCAAAAGGAGTGACTGATGCGGGTAGCATTGATCAATGCACGCCACGCGCACAATGCACGCCACAAGGACAATGTTCAGCAATCACAGACTGCGGTTCCATTTGCGTTGCGAATGGCAACAAGTTTAGGCTAAATCGAGCAACGGCAGGTCGTTCGTCAGCCATGCCGAAGGTTTCCATTCCCTCAAACCCATTTCCATTTCCCCGAGTCAGCTTGGGCTGGGTCGAACTCAAACGAGACTTGATGAAACCTACCGGAACAGCAACAGAAAGTGTCACGATTCCTCGTCCGGAAAAATTAAAAACTCTGCCAGAAGTCGTGGTCTATGAAGACATCGACTCTGGTGGAAGTCACAAGCGGACCAACTTGATCATGCAAGTGATCGGGAGAGAGATTAACGACAGGATCTCGTCGATTATCGTTGTGCAAGGGAAGTGGCGATTTTATCGTGATCCGCATTTTCTGGGGGATTTTTGGGATCTGGATGTCGGGTATTACCGAAGCATCGGAAAGGCCAGCGATATGATCTCGTCATTCCAGTGCATTGAATATCCACAATAGACCGGGATGACAGAAGCGACGTGTGTGAAATAGAAAATCTTCCTAAATGACGATCTGGAGGTTCCGTTTCGGGATGCTTAGTACCCGTGCAAGAATAACTTGATCAAATTAATGTTACCGGTTTGGCGTCAATTTATAATTCCATTCGCCATGAAATGAGTGTCTGGTTAGGTTAAGTTGTGCGAGTTCTTTTGTGCTGATGGTTCGTCCAGTTTGATATGATGCCGTGTCGAGTTCAGCTTGGACTTTGAGACCTTGTTTTGTGGTTGTTTTGCTGATCAGATTGACGATAACTTCGTGGCTCACGAGTGGTTG
>CAMBQP010000086.1 GCA_945869955.1 Schlesneria paludicola DSM 18645 | reverse complement strand
CGCCAATCGGAAGCTGCAATACCACGGGATTTGCATTCAGCCGAGACGTGATCTGCCCGACAACCCGTTCAAATCCTGCCCCAATCCTGTCCATTTTATTGATAAAACAGACTCGCGGGACATGATAGCGATCTGCTTGACGCCAGACGGTTTCACTCTGCGCTTCAACACCTTCGACCGCACTGAAGACCACCACACCCCCATCAAGCACTCGCAAACTTCGCTCGACTTCGGCGGTAAAATCAACATGCCCCGGGGTGTCAATGATATTGATCACGTATTCCTGCCCACGATCCTGCCATTTACACGAGATCGCTGCAGAATAAATGGTAATACCACGAGCCGCCTCTTCCGGATCAAAGTCCGTAACGGTCGTGCCATGATCGACATCCCCCATACGGTGCGTGGCGCCCGCGTAGAACAGGATTCGCTCAGTCGTTGTGGTCTTGCCCGCGTCGATATGAGCAATAATCCCAATATTTCGAATCTGGTTGATTGAGCTGGGCATTTGCAAAAATCTTTTTGGGGGGAATACAAAAGACCCGGCATCACTCGATACCGGGTCTTGCTGCGTTAATTCTTTACGAATCGTGCCTCTGGCAATACTGTCCAAGGAATTTGGCTGACGAAGAAATCTTGCGCTTCCCAGCCAATAAACAACCCATCAGGAAATCACCAAGCAAAGTGAGCGAACGCCTTGTTCGCGTCTGCCATACGGTGTACGTTTTCACGTTTCGTGATCGCCGCACCTTCGCGTCGGTAGGCTGCCATCAGCTCTTCAGCCAAACGGCGATCCATCGGACGACCTTTTTTATCGCGGCATACTTCGAGAATCCAGCGAATGGCGAGAGTTTGCTGTCGCTTGGAGTTCACCGGGGTTGGCACCTGATAGTTGGCCCCCCCCACTCGCTTGGACTTCACTTCGAGCGAAGGACGACAATTTTCGACGGCAGCGGTGAAGATTTCAATCGGCTCTTTGTCGGGAATCTTCTCAGAGATCATGTCCATTGCGGAATAGAAGGATCGCTGTGCGACACTCTTTTTTCCGTCGTGCATCAAACAATTGATAAACTTGGAAGCCAACTTGGATCCGTATCGAGGATCAGGCTTAAGGTGGGTTCGACTGCAGGTGAATTTATCAGCCATCTTAGGGTCTTCTTCAGCAGAAATTCAGCGGGACGATCGAGAAGCCAGTAACATCCAGGCCCAAAACCAACACATCACGCACCAGAACAACAACACTGTACGCACCAACATCAGCCTGCAGCAACCCGCGAGCAGCCAAGGCCGAGCGAACGATTACTTGGGACGCTTGGCACCATAACGGCTGCGTGCCTGCATACGCTTGGCAACACCGAGCGTATCGAGCACACCACGAATAATCTTGTAGCGAACCCCTGGCAAGTCGCGAACACGACCACCACGAACGAGAACGATCGAGTGCTCTTGCAGGTTGTGGCCTTCACCGGGGATATACGCTGTAATCTCTTTCCCATTGGAAAGCCGAACACGAGCAACCTTACGCAATGCAGAGTTCGGCTTTTTCGGCGTGACGGTCTTCACCAGCAAACAGACCCCGCGCTTCTGCGGACACCCTTCCAGCACCGGAGTTTTCGTCCGAACGGGTTGATGCTTCCGCGGTTTCCGAATCAGCTGATTGATCGTCGGCATACTTTTACCTGTGTTCTGTCAATTGTCACGAATTCCGGGAATCTCCACGACATGGAATACGCCCCGGAACATGGAGAGTGTAAATATCGTTCGAGAGAACTTCAAGCTCTCTGTGAAAGAGTCTGCAGTTGATCTCGTTTTTTTCGCAATTTTTGGTGCTTCACACCGGCGTCGCCCCACAAAATCCGCCAGATTCCGCTGAAAAAAAGCCCACAGCACCTCATTTACCGGCTGATTCTCGCGTCACCGACCAATGATGGTCATCGTGACTGTGAAATCGTGACTGTGAATGAGAGGCTTCGACCAGCGTATCGCCACTTCAAACGAGCTCAGAAGTGTAAGAGGAACCCCGGAAAACTGCAACGCAAAAGCCCCTTTATTTCTGGTTCGGCAGGTTACTGGCTTGACGAACAAGAAAAACACCTCGAAAACACGAAAATCCGCTGGATTTGTCGACCATCGTGAATTGCGACGAGGTCGCCATGCCGTAGAATTAGACCACGTAGAATTGGACTGTGAGGTCCCCTGTCGCCGTTTTTTTCCTTTAACCATCAACTGTCGGCCTGGAAAACGGAAGACTCCCGCGAGTCCCCAAGGGTTCTGTTGAATTCGCTCGACTGGCAATCCTCTCTGATTCGAAAGCAGCACATGGAACGTCGGTGGCTGACCGCCTTGGCACTGGTGCTCCTCAGTGGATTGCGCCTCAGTGGATTGCTCCTCAGTGGATTGCTCCTCAGTGGATTGCTCCTCAGTGGATTGCTCCTCAGTGGATTGCTCCTCAGTGGATTGCTCCTCAGTGGATGCACTCAAAATCATCCGCTGATGTCACAAAGCGGAATCTCGTCCGGTAAAAACAAAATTTCCATTGCTGCTGCATCGGATTTGAAGTTTGTCTTCCCGGAACTGATCGAAGAATTCCAGAGACTTTATCCAGAGATTATGGTTCAAACCACATTTGGTTCGTCCGGAAACTTCTTTGCACAGCTTTCCAACCGCGCCCCGTTTGATTTGTTCTTCTCTGCAGATCACGCTTATCCCCGTAAATTGATTGATCAGGGGGATGCGGTGCAGGATTCTGAGTTTGCCTATGCTTCAGGCCATCTGGTTCTTTGGGTTCCGAATGACTCGCCCCTGGACTTAAACCACGAGGGGATTCAGGTCTTGAGCGATCCCCGAGTCAAAAAAATCGCGATGGCGAATCCCCGGCTTGCCCCCTACGGCCGCGCGGCCGAGGGGGCTTTACAGTATTTTGGTTTGGAGGAATCGTTAAAAGATCGAATTGTTCTCGGCGATAATGTCGCGCAGGCGGCCTTGTTTGTGGAATCGGGAGCAGCCGATGTCGGAATCGTTGCAGCCTCGCTCGCCTCCGCAGCCCCCATGCGAAGCCGGGGGAGATCCTGGCCGCTCCCAACAGAGTCATATCCCGCACTGCAACAAATAGGGGTCATGATGACTTGGGCAAATGACCGAAGCGCCTGCGAGCGATTTCGGGAGTTTGTGCTGTCTGACGCAGGACAGGCGATCCTCCGTCAGCATGGGTTTGCCGCCGCGGAAGACTGAGTCCCCACGGTCGGCATCAGCCACCAGCAGCCACCAGCATCAACCCAGAGCCATCAGAATTCACCGGCGATCTCACCCCCCATTCGCGTTCCCAGGCTACGCCAGACAATCCGATCGATATTTGTACTGATTGAGCGGGTCGAGCCATCGGCCAGCCCGACATTGACGATTCCGGTGTGGTAACTGCGAGAAGTGATGGATGCGTAGGTGGTTTGCGTGGTACTCGTCCCTTCGTACCGCGAGTTGTAATCAATGTCATAAGTCCGGCCACCCTCAGTAAAGGGGACCCGTGTATTCGGCGTAAAAGTCGTGGTGAACCCACTTTGATGAACAGGCCCTTCACACCATTCCGTATGGCCTGTGTTATCATCCAGACCGGGGCCATATCTCCCTACCCCTGGATAGCCAGCCACAAACGCAACGCTTGACGGCGGGACCACCCCCGGGTCAGACGTGTTGCGAAAATAGGGCTGATACGTCTTCACCTCGGCAGTGAGCAGTGTGTTGCTCATGCCATCTGCAATATCCGCTGGACGGGTGCAGCTGTTCGGATAAAAAATCCCGTCCCCTCCTGAATTCGTCAGCGGATCATAAATTTTCCATGTACCGAAATTGACGCCGTAATTGTGCGGCCGAATATTTCCCTCGTCAGGACCCGCGTAATGCATTCGATCGCTGTTCGGGTCTGATGGACAAACATACGAAGAGATTTTGAGCTCCGCGACTTTGGTTGCCTGATTGACGGGATTCGCCCAATCAAGGTCGAGTCGAACCTGTGCATAAGCGCTGGCCTGCTCGAGATACGGGAGAATGCGACCATGCACGGACCATGAACTACCAGAGAAGCACAAGCTGGGGGGAAACGATGTGTGGACATCGAGATAATTGTGGAGCGCCAGACCGAATTGTTTCAGGTTGTTTTTGCACTGAATGCGACGAGCCGCCTCGCGGGCTTGCTGTACCGCAGGAAGCAGCAGGGCGATTAGAACCGCAATAATCGCAATCACGACCAGCAGTTCGATGAGTGTGAAACCGTTCCGACGACGAACCGACATAACTTGCAAGCTCCCGTGCACGACCCTGTTGAAAATTTCCCGAGCATCTCAACACAAACGCGCCCGCTTTGTTAGCACAAATGCTCTCGTCGTGCCAGAAACTTTTCCCCCTTCAACTTACCGATTTTGACATCGCTCATACCGGACTCTGAGGAAATCATCGCCAAATCGGATGGAAAACTCGCGAGACAGGCGATCATCGCGGGGTGTCAGCTCCCTGATGCAGCCCCGAGTTTCGCTCGCAATGTCGCACGGTCCAGTCCCAGGATTTTGGCTGCGGCACTTCGGTTTTGCTGGGTGGATGCCAAGACCTCACTCAACAGAGCGGATTCGGCAACACTGAGAAAGCGACGATAAAGATCGCTAAGATTCTCGGCATCCTGCTGAGCCAACTGCCTCTGCACCCACACCCCGATCGCCGCTTCCAGTTCTTCACCCGCAGGCTTGTCGACACACGGAATCGGTAGCCAAGGTGGCAAGTGCTCGGGTGCCAGTGCCCCCCCACGCGACAATACGACCGCATGATCCACGGCGTTCCTCAATTCCCTGACATTGCCGGACCACGTCCTCTGCTGCAATGTCGCCATGAATTCGGCCGTAATCATCAGCCGAGTCGACTGGGGATGCTGTCCGGCAAAGTATTCCACCAGGAACGGCAGATCTTCCAAATGATCTCGCAACGGGGGGAGCACGATCGAGAAGACTTTGAGTCGGTGATACAGGTCTTCACGAAATTGGCCCGAAGCGATCATTTCGTCGACATTTCGATTGGTGGCCGCAATCAATCGGGCGTTGGTGGTTCGCTCGCCGCTCCCTCCGACCGGCGAGAACGCATGGGACTCCAGAATTCGCAGCAATTTCACCTGAATTCCCGGTGGCGTTTCGCCAATTTCATCGAGGAAAATCGTGCCGTCCTCGGCCAATTCAAATAATCCCCGACGATCTTCGGCCGCCCCCGTGAACGCCCCTTTGACGTGCCCAAATAGCTCGCTTTCAATCACAGAAGGACTGAGGCTGGCAAGACTCACCCGGACAAACGGCCCGTTTTTTTGCAGACTATGTCGATGAAGTGCTTCGGCGACCAGTTCCTTCCCCGTTCCGGTCTCGCCCGTGATCAGTACGGGGTACGCCGTTGGGGCCACCAACGCAATTTGCTTGAAGAGGGCCTGCATGGCCGCTCCGCGACCGATCAACCGTCCCCCTTCCCACGGCCCCGCCGCGGAAGTCGCTGGATGAGAAAGAGATTGAATGGCACGTGCGATCACCGACAAAAAATCGGGCAACTCGAACGGTTTCACTAAATAGTCAAAGGCACCTCGACCCATCGCATCGACGACCGTTTCCAAATCCCCAAAAGCGGTCATGACCACAATCGGTGTTGTCGGCAACTGTTTGCGAAATTCGGGAATCGCGGAAAGGCCATCCTGGCCCGGTAATCGCACATCCACCACGATCACATCGGGCGTAAAGCCCGCCAGAATCTTGTTCGCTCGTTCGATCGCGCCTGCAACCTGGACCTCATACCCTTGATCCGTCAACCGTTCTTTCAGGCTCCAGCAGATCGCCGGTTCATCATCAATGATCAGGATTCGCGGCATCGTCAAACCCCTGTTTTCGTCGCAGCCGACATTGGCAATTTCAATTCAAATCGGGTCCGCCCATCACTACGGCTCCAGGTTAAGGTCCCATGATGCGTCCGGGCAACGGTCGCAGCCACGGTCAGTCCGAGCCCGATCCCTTCGGGCTTCGAGGTGACGAACGACTCGAAAAGCGACTCTTCCAATTCAACCGGAGGCCCTGATCCATCGTCTTCGACGATCAGTCTGCAATGCGTTGCATCAGAATTCAATGTTGCGTCAGACTTCAACACTAACCAGACCTGGCCTCCTGCTCCCGCAGCATCGATCGCATTCAGCGCAAGATTGAGGAATGCCGCGCGCAACCCATCGGTAAATCCGATCACCGACTGTGGCGGATCCTCAACCAATACCGTCAGTTCAATCTGTTGATGTTCACAAGATAACGAGACCAGATCGCGAACGGTCATCACGATCAGCCTGAGATCAACGACTCCAGGTGGCCTTGCATCACTTTTGCCGAGCGAAAGTAGCCCCTGCACCTCTTCTTCAACCAGCGCCAATTGATTCCTCGCCACGATCAGACTTGTGTCGGTAACTTGATGACAGCGACTTTCGTGCAATTGAATGGCAAGCTTGGCGCCGGCAATCCCATTTCGTAACTGGTGACCAATTCCCGCCGTCAATTGCGCCACCAACCGCGTACGCTCACCTTGAATCAATTGTTCTCGCATCGCGCGCAATTGACGACTCATCGAATTAATGCTTTGAACCAGTCGGGATAACTCGTCATCAACATGCCCCCCAGACAGTTCGAGTCCAAAATCGCCTTGAGCGATCGTTTCCACATGCTTTTCCAACGAATGGATCCGGCGCGCCCAACTCGCGGAAATTGCCAGCGTCAGGGGGATCGAAACCAGGACTGTGGCGAGCCCGACGGCGAGTGGTGGCCAAATGGCATCACGACTCGCTTTTCGCATCGAGTGATCCGGAGTCAGAATCGCCAATCGCTGGGTCGGAAATCCACGAATGCGACAGACTCGAACCAGGTAACGGGTATCGCCAAGCGTTTGCCGGCGGGGGGGACCTTGTTGTTCCGCCGCGGAGTCTTCCGCAAATTCGTATGCCGACAGATCCGCAAGCGGCAGCGTTCCGACGACGACTCGCCGTTCGGCGGTATCCCAGACGACGAGTTCATCTCCGGTCAATTGTCGCAACTTTTCAATCACAGTCTGCGTAACCGGAAAACTCGACTCTTCCAACACGCCGATAATCTGCCGTTGCCGGGCTTCGAGGGCAGTCCGATTGCGCGTCGACATCCACCAGGCGGAAAAAATCGCATTTGCGGCAATCGCGACGAGTAACAACCCCATCAAAGGCCACATGATCTGGTCACGGATCGGACGTTTCACGTGGTGGCCCTCATTCAAAACCCTGTCGGTACACTTCCGAATCCGGTGGGTGCGCTTCTGAATCCAGTGGGTGCGCTATTGGACAAAAGTCCCGTCGTCGACGAGAGCCTTTTTATCGGGATACATGTCAATAATGGCGTTACTGAAAATCATGGTCGAAACATGGCCGTCGAGATAAAGGTAGTTTGCCGCCCCATTATGACGTCGGTCAGCAATCCAAGGCTGAATGATGTCAGTCCCCAGCCAGATGTCGTAATCATCCTAGCGGGGGTCGTTGTCCGAGGGTGGCCTGAATGCCGTCGCATCGCGTTCAGAAAAGCAAACGAAATTGGATAAGCCGATCTCCACTTGAAACCGGGGCAATGTCCATAAACCGTATCGTCGGGTCTTGTGGCTGAGGAGTGAATTCATCGCGTAACTGGTTCGCTGTTCAATCCCGTCAGGACGACCGGTGTCGGGGTCGATGTACGGCGTCGGTACGGAAGTGTCGGACAGACATCGATAGATGCCGTTGGTTGCCACGTTGACACCCCTGTTTGCCACGGATTCATCGGACTCAGCAGCACTTCCGATAAAGGGCATGATTTTGTCGGCCCAGTAGATTTCCGCAAACGAATCCGCCGCACTTTCATGGGCAATCACGTCGGCATCATACGGATGGTGCAGGAAGAATCGTCCATTGTAGATCTCGTAATACTGATGGACCCCGAGCGCAATCTGTCGGAGATGAGACTGGCAATCCAGTTTTCGCGCCGCTTCGCGGGTCTGTTGCACTGCAGGTAACAATAAAGCGACCAGTGCTGCAATGATAGCCATCACCACCAGCAATTCGATGATCGTAAAACCACGGTCTTGCATCGATGGAGAATCGGGTCGAGGCCGTTTCGCTGCACTTCGTCTCATTTTTGCGAGCCACTGCGGGTTGAGAGATCAATAGGGATTATGATGATAACGCGGACCTCTGAGCTTTGAAAACCAGGCTTCCTGATCAAGAGAAAAAAAAATTCTCTCGTTTCATCAGGTGCGATCTCTGCAAAATCTGGGTACGATCTTGGACGTGGAGAGTGAATTGAAATGGCCAGCACGCTGCCTGAATGGGCAAGGCGACCGCTGATGCAATTGTTGCGTTTTAACTTCTGCGTTCAACCCTCACGACAACATGTCACAATCGTGTTGCTGCTCGTGGCGTTTTTTGTTGCGCTCGTTCCAATTCCCGTTGGTTTGATTCGAGATGTGGCACAGAAAGATCTTACACAACCGTTTCCTTGCCAGGATCGTCCCTGTGGATGTCGCAGCGCCGACCAGTGTCGGAAAAAATGCTGCTGTTTTACCCCTCTCCAAAAGATGGCCTGGGGCAAACGTTATGGGATAAAGGGTTTTGAGATCCCCTCGACCCCAACCCCTCCACCAAAAGCACTCTGCGAAGTCAAAAGGCACCCCATCCCTAAGGCCCCCATCCGCATGGCACCGATTCACTCGGCAAAGATTCACTCGGCACAGACGGCCAGCCAGGGATGTTGCTCGGCAAAAACCGAACTCAAGCTGAGCCCGATCAAGGTGAGCGCCGAAAAACGCAAGCGTACTGACGCGGTCAATCAACCTGCTGATACGGCAAAATCCACACCACGCTTCCAAACCGTCATCGGCGTGTGTGCCCAGCAGTGTCAGGGTGTTGAGCAATCTTTGGCGGGCCTCCCCATCTTCATTCTCCCGTTACCGATCACGCTCGAAATCCTGATCGAACCACGGGGTGAGCGGTTGACGGTCGAGCCTGTCCAGCTTCTTTCCGCAGCAATCCAGCCTCCCGTTCCACCGCCAAGAGCGATCGCGGTTTGACTTTTCTCTATCGCAATTATTCCAGGCGACCGCAATCGTTCTCGGCTGCGCAGGTCTTGGCGGCGATGGAGTTGTCTCTGTGATGAGTCTGAGGCCCGCACGGCCTGACATCCTACGGCCTGACATCGCACGCTCACTTTTGGCCGCCGATTCGCTCTCCACAAGTGTGGATCAGTCCTTCAGGTGAGCGTGCCATTCCGGGCCGTCCCGTGTGACAGACTCTTGCTTCCCGCGTTTCTAATGGCTTACTCGATCGAGGTTCATGAAAATGTCTAGTTCCAGTCCACGAAATCGTTTGCGCGGATTCACCTTAATTGAATTACTGGTCGTGATCGCGATCATTGCCGTACTGATCGCTCTTTTATTGCCTGCGGTGCAACAAGCGCGTGAGGCGGCACGACGGACGCAGTGCAAAAACAATTTAAAGCAGTTTGGACTCGCGTTACATAACTACGAAAGTACGTTCACCATGTTTCCGATGGTCAGCGCACAGCTTGCCACCTCACAAGGCTTTTCGCCCCAGGCAAGGTTACTCCCCTATTTGGATCAGGCAAATCTGCAGTCACTCCTGGACTTTACCAAACCCGCCTTCACCGGCCCCTTTAATGCCCTAACCCCCAACCCTGCGTTCACCAAAGCCTTTGCCACTCCGCTGAATTTGATGCTCTGCCCCAGTGACTCGGCCCCCACCCAGACTGCGGGCTATGGCGGTTTCATTTACGCGGGGACAAATTACATGGTCAGTTATGGCAGTGGCACCGGAACAAATTACGATTTGCGCTGGGTGACCGACGGGATTGTCTATGAAAATTCCAGCGTGGGATTCAGTGGCGTGAGGGACGGAACATCCAATACGGTCTTCATGAGCGAGGCGATCCGCAGCGTCGGAGCGACGGTGACCTTACCAGCGGGGACCTTGCCACCCTTCAATTATCGCCTGACATTAAATGGATCGACCGGCGTCAATTCCGCATTGCAGCCAGTTCAAGGACTCGCACCCACCGGAGGTCCCTGGTCGGGATTTGCGAATGGAGCAGGGGTGATTTCCAATCCGGACCTATCCGTCGTCTGGCCCACCATGACGACCTGGCGCGGTCCCGCCGACGGCACGATGCGCGGACGAGGGGTCTCGTGGGCCCATTCCGGAGCACTCAGCACGCTGACAAACGGCTACAACCCACCGAACAGCCGAACCCCGGACGTGGTGACCCATTTCACTGGTTTTTTCGGCCCCCGCAGCCTGCACACGGGGGGAGCCAACTTGTTAATGGGAGACGGTGCAGTCCGTTTTATGAGCGATAACATCGATACCGTCGTTCACCGCAATCTGCATAGCCGTAATGGTGGCGAAGTGATCAACGATTTTTAATTTTTCATCAGTCGTGATTCGCATCAGGGTCAAGAGATGGCCTAACAGTCTGTTGAAAAACGGGGACTGGCTCCGACCGAACACAAAAATCCACTTGAATAATACCCTGTGTGAGGTGCCTGTCCTTCCTTTTTCAACAGACTGCTAAGATCGAGTCCAAAAGATAAAGACTTCTAAAAGATAAAGACTTCCATGAGCGAATTTACCGATCCCCCCACTTCTCACTGGCTGCCGAATTATCGGACCGTCTGGCGCTGGCATTTTTACGCAGGGGTCTTCACGTTCCCCTTCGTCATTGTGCTGGCGATCTCGGGTTCGATCTATCTCTTCAAACCGCAGATTGAAGCCTGGATCGATCGCCCCTATGACAATCTGGAAATTCATCACCCGGCCCCGGTTTCCGAGCAGGTGCAGGCCGCCCTCAGCAGCGTTCCAGATTCGACCCCCAGCGGATACGAATTCCCCTCCACACCCAAATCGGCGGCGCGGGTCCTGGTCCGAAAGGAAGGGGAATCGACTCGGGTTTATGTCCACCCGGAAACGCTATCCATCCTGCATTCGGTCCCGGAAAACCAACGATTCATGAAGATCCTCTTTCGCTTGCATGGCGAATTACTCATGGGGGATCGCGGGTCGAATATGGTTGAACTCGCCTCTTCATGGACAATCATCATGATCGTGTCAGGACTCTATTTGTGGTGGCCCCGAAATGCGAAAGGATTGGGAGGTGTCCTGTATCCGCGATGGAAAATGGGATCGCGGATCCTCTGGCGCGACCTGCATAGCGTCACGGGTGTCTGGATTTCAACACTGGCATTATTTCTGCTGATGTCGGGCTTACCCTGGGCGAAATTTTGGGGCAACTATTTGAAAACGATCCGTACCATGACGGGGACCGCCGTGGTGCAACAGGACTGGACCACAGGGAGCGAGCGTGCCGGGGGGGGTCCCCCGAAAACAATGGCCGCGAACGAGCATGCTGGGCATGGTGGTGGAGGTCGCAGTAGCGGTGTCATGCCCAAAGATCTGAAAGGCTTTGATCGCGTGGCGGCGGTCGTTGCTCCCTTGGCATTGCAACCCCCGGTCGTCATTGCCCCACCCGGCCGTGGGTCCGAGAATTGGACCGCCAAATCACAGACCCCGAACCGCCCCTACCGCGTGAATCTGGTAGTCAACGGCACCACGGGGGAAATCCTCCGTCGGGAAGGTTTTCAGGACCGTCATTGGGTCGATCGTCTCGTGAATATCGGCATTGCCGCTCATGAAGGTCAACTCTTCGGCTGGCCAAACCAATTGCTCGGATTACTCACCGCGATGGGACTCGTCTTGCTCTCGGTCAGTGGTGTCATCCTCTGGTGGAAGCGTCGCGACAAAGGGGTTTTAGGTGCCCCTCACCCCTCCATGAACGCCAAGTTCGCTTGGGGAACGGTCATCGTGGTGGTTTTATTCGGCCTGTACCTACCGCTGTTCGGGGGGTCGCTGATCCTGGTGTTGCTGCTCGAAAAGCTGGTGCTGTCGCGCATTCCCGGGGTTCGACATTGGCTCGGCCTGAACGCTGCTCCACGGTAAACGCTGCTCCACAGCAAACGAAGTCCCACAGCAAACATGCCGGCAGGATTGTGGCTCAGGCCGACGTTTGTGTTGAAAGCGGCTGCCGATAGAAAAACCGCTTGGCGAACTCCATCGCGACGCCATAAAACAGGCTGATCATCAGCACCAGCCCCAAGAGCGACCAGTGAGGAGCCTCGAACCCCAGTGCCTGATTGAACGGGGAGAAAGGTAAATAGACTACGATGGCTCCGATGGTGAGCAGTGCGGTGGTCAAGAGGGGCCCCGGGCGACTTTGAAAGCAGGGGCGTTGGGTTCGGACCAACAGCATCAGGATCAGGCCGGTCAATGCCGATTCGATGAACCAGCCGGTCTGAAATTCGACTTCCTTCGCCTGATAGCCATACAGCAGAATTCCGAACGTCAAAAAATCAAAAATCGAACCGCTGAGCCCAAACACCAGCATGAACCGGAAGATGAATGCCAGGTCCCAGCGCCGTGGGGACCGGATCAGTTCTGGATCAACCCGATCGGTTGCCAGTGTCATCGCCGGAAAATCGGCGAGCAGGTTGATCAGCAAAATTTGTGATGCTTGCAGCGGCAGAAAAGGCATGAACAGCCAGGCAATCGTCAGGCTGAACATATAGCCGAAATTCCCGCTGATGCTGATGAAGACATATTTCAAGGTGTTCGCCAGAGTCCGTCGCCCCGCTTCGACCCCATCAATCAGTACGCTCAGATCTTGTCTCAGCAGCACAATCTGTGCGGCTTCCCGAGCGACATCGACCGCACCCGCGACCGAAATTCCGACATCGGCGGCGTGCAATGCGGGGGCATCGTTGATCCCGTCACCCATGAAGCCCACAATGTTGCCGGCTCGCTTCAGCGCCAGAATGATCCGTTCTTTCTGGCTTGGTTCGACCTCGGCAAACAGATCAACTTCGCTCGCCTGCCGAGTCAGTTCGGCATCACTCAACGTGGCCATCTCACTCCCCGTCATCACGCGTGACTGCGTCAAGCCGACCTGACGACTGATGGCCGCAGTCACAGCGCGATTGTCCCCCGTAATAATTTTCAGGCCGACACCCAGTCGCTCCAGTTCCCGTACCGTTTCCAACACCCCGGTTTTGGGGGGATCGAAAAAGACCAGCAACCCAATCAACGTCATGTTGTTTTCATCCTCAACGCTCAGGTGATCGATCGTGACCTCCCGCCGAGCAACCCCCAACACGCGATACCCCTGATCACTCAGCTCGTGAAACAGGCGATCGATCTGGGGACGCACGGTTTCGATGCCGACTGTTTCGATGCTGATCGTCTCGATGCCGCCTGTCTCGATGCCGCCTGTCTCGATACCGACGGCTGCGATCTCCCTGGTTGCACCCGCGGACGTTTCGACGTGCGAGCAGACCTCGAGGATTTTCCCCAAGGCCCCTTTGGTGAGGATCAAACGGGATGTCCCCTCCTCGACCAGTACGCTGAGGCGTTTACGCTGGAAGTCATAAGGGGCCTCGTTCAATTTGCGGACGGAACCGAAGTCGAATTCTCGATGTTTCCGGATCGCGCGGTCGATCGGGTTTTCAAACCCGGATTGCATCACGGCATTGATCGAGGCGTATCGTAAGACTCGTTCACTGTCGTGGCCGGAAAGGTCGGGGGTGGAATGCAGGTGCACGACCCCTTCGGTCAGGGTTCCGGTTTTATCCGAACAGAGCAAATTCATTCCCCCCAGATTTTCAATCGCGAGCAGTTTCTTGACGATCACCTGTGATCGAGCCATCGTTTTCGCCCCGTGCGCCAGGACGACACTCGTAATGGCCGGCAACATTTGTGGCGTCATTCCGACAGCCAGCGCCAGGGCAAACTTCAGCGACTCGATCAAGCGAAACCAGAATTCCTGGTCTGACGGGAGTACAAACACCTTGATGAAAAACGCGAGCGAAACAAAAACCAGCGTGATTCGGATCAACAGGTTTCCGAAGTTTCGCAGTCCTCGTTCGAAACCGGTCTCAGGGGCCTGTTGTTCGAGTCGGGATGAGACCTGGCCGAACTCGGTATTTCGGCCCGTCTGGATCGCCATCGCCGTCGCCATCCCGCTCACGACGTGTGTCCCGAGGAACAGCGAATTCGTCCGTTGACTCAGGGGCGTTTCGGTCGCCAGCATTCCGGTCTGTTTCTCGACGGGATAGCTTTCGCCGGTTAAAGCGGCTTCATCGACGAACAAGTCTTTCGAGTCAATCAAGCGGCAATCACCAGGGATCAGCGATCCCGCAGTCAGACGGATCAGATCACCGGGGACGATCGAATCCATCCGGACTTCCACCGGTTTTCCGTCACGCAATACCGTGGCCTGCGTTTCGATTCCTTCGAGCAGGCGCGCCACGGCATCGTTGGCACTCCACTCCTGCCAGTATCCGAGCAATCCGCTGGCGACGAGGATGAACAGAATCATCAAACCATTGGTTGGATCTTCGAGTACGAACGAGAGAAAGGCCGAACCAAACAACAGCCAGATGACAGGGCTTTTGAACTGATCGAATAGAATGGCCCCGTTTGTCCGTCGACGGGCAACCAGACGCGTTGCAGAAAATTGTGACAGGCGCGATTGTGCGAGGGAAACGGATAAACCGACCGGCGACGTTTCCAGTTGATCAAACAATTGATCGACCGGAATGCTCCAAAAACGGGCAGGTGATTCCATCAACGCCACAACCTTCTTGAAAGTCACACGAAACCAATTGGCACCATTTGGCGAGAGGTCGTTGTTGATGCTACCGATTATCGAAAAGTCCTGCGCGGGTGTACGCAAACCCAAGAATCGCGTAATCAAGGAGTCCGCCCAACGTGGCACCGGCATCCTACCGGTAGCGATTACGAAAACCCAGGAATCCTGTTATCATAGTCTGGATGATCTGTGGACGGTCATGACGGCCATTGTCTTACGGAAGCTGTCGCCCCATCCCTGTGATTCCGAGTCTGGCGACGCTGGTGAGAAGTTATGCTGAAAACGAGTGTTTTCTGTTTCCTTGCAAGTTACGTGCTGGCGTTCGCGTGTGAACTGGGCCAGTTCCGGTGGCGGCACGCACTTGCCCGAATCGTTTCGCTGCTGATGGCTGTCGCAGGTCTAATCGCCCATACCTTTTACCTGCTGTATCGATCCAATCAGTCTGACCTTCCCCCCCTGCTGAGCTCGGCACATGACTGGCTGCTGGTCGTTGCCTGGTTGGCGGTGCTGGTTTATTTGTTTGTTTCGTTAGCCGAGGGTGAATTGGGGATAGGGCTGGTGATGTGGCCGGTGGTGCTGTTGCTGGTGGTTTCCGCGCAGTATGTGACCGCTGCCCCCAGCCATGTGCTGGACTATCATCGCAATTGGAAGTTGCTGCATGCGACCCTGCTGATGCTGGGGACCACGTTCGTCCTGCTGGGATTTGTGCTCAGCCTGCTTTATCTCTGGCAGCATCGCCGCTTGAAGCAACGTCAAACCCAAAGTCGAGCGATCAAATTACCGAACCTGGAACTGATCGAACGACTCAATCGCTGGACAATCCTGGCTGCGGTCCCCCTGCAGACACTCGGCATCGCCTCGGGCTTCGGGCTTTCGATCTTTTCCAAGGGGGGCGAACTCGCCATGACCTGGACCGATCCTGTCGTGATTGGCGGAGCGGTCACCTGTCTGTTAATGGGGGTCCTGTTTGTCTGGTTACTGATCCAAAAGCGGTCCCCTGGCCGGCAGGTCGCACTGCTGACCGCCTGGGCCTGTGGGTTTCTGCTGGTGACGTTGATCGGGCTGCAAATGCTGACCGCAGCGGTCGGCATGCGTTCGATTCATGGTAATGCGTCTGCTCCCGCCGCCGTGGCAACAGAAGGACAGGCCCCGTGAATCTGCTGGCACTTTACTGTACCCATCAAACCACTTCGCTGGCGGTGCGCGAACGATTGGCGTTTGCGACATCGGAACGACTGGTCACCGGCTACGCGGCGATGAAACAGCGTTTTCCAGAGACCGAAATCGTGATCCTGTCGACCTGCAATCGTGTCGAGTTGTACGTCGCACGTCGATCCGATGCCGAACCGATGACCCCGCCGATGCTGGCTCAGTTTCTGTCCGAATTTCACGATCTCCCGCTCGACGATTTTGTCGGCGAATTACGTGCGGCAACCGGGTCCGAAGCGGTCAGGCACCTGTTCGAAGTGATCTCGTCACTCGACAGCATGGTGCTGGGTGAGCCCCAGATCGTCAACCAGGTGCGCGAGGCGTATCGGGTCGCCGAGGCGCAAGGAGCCTGCGGGCCAATTATCCATGCCTTGTTTCAAGGAGCCATCCGGACATCGAGTCGCGTTCGGACCGAAACCCGCTTGGCCGAAGGAAAAGTCTCGATCGCCAGTGTGGCCGTCGGCGACTTTGCAAAAAGTATTTTTGACCATTTCGACGATAAGCTGGTTCTAGTGATCGGTGCCGGGGAAATGGCCGAAGAGACCTTGCGTTATCTCAAAGACGAAGGTGTCCGCGAGATTGTGGTCGTGAATCGGAGCCCCGAGCGAGCTCAGCGCGTCGCAGCAGAATGGGGCGGCCGTGCCGTACCCTGGTCCGAGCTGAATACCTGGCTGGGCCAGGCCGATGTGATCGTCAGTACGACCGGGGCCGACAAGCCGATTGTGGATGCCTCGTTGTTCAAGCAGGTTCGCGCCGCAGCGGCCGGACGGACCGCGTTCATTCTCGATTTAGGAGCCCCCCGCGACTTCGACACCAATGTGGGAGACTTGAACGATGTCTTTCTCTACGACATCGACAGTCTGAAAAAGACGTGCGAGGCGAACCGCAAGGCGCGTGTCCGAGAAATCGACAAGGCGCGAAAGTTGATCGACGAAGAGGCGGCCAAATTCATGGCCGAGTATTATCATCGCGCGAGTGGCGAGGTCGTTTCGCGCCTGATGCAGGATTGGCATGCCGTCAGCAAGGACGAGTTGGACCGACTGTTCCACAAACTGCCGGACCTGAATGAAAAGGACCGTGAGCAGATCGAGCGAACGGTCGAGCGGATCGTGAACAAATTGCTGCATCCCCCGCTGGAAGCCCTGAAGGTCGAGGCCCGCGAGGGAACCCCTCACGGTTTGATCAACGCGCTGAAACGCTTGTTCCGGATTTGATTGCGGCAGAGCTTCCAGACGGCACCCGCCAGCAACGTAGATTCCGGTGTAGTAGATTCCGGTGTAAGAGTAAAAGCACGTCCGCTGTTGTTCTGTTTTTCTCTGCTGCAGCCCTGCACCCTTGTGTTCGTTCCATCCGCCCCGCGTCGGTCGGCGGCAACGACTAACAGCGAACCACCACCACCCCACAACAGATTTTGACTCTCATGCCACTGTTTGTCCGCTCTGGGACAAGCAGTGGCGAACGTTTCTGGGGACACAACAACAGTTTCGACACCCCCCGTTTGACGACCTCGTGTCGCCGAACAAACTGGGGAACACGAAGAGCACTGCCGTGATGTGGCGCCATCGGGAACCAAATAACCGTTCAAAACTGACGAATTTGGTATCATTTAGTGTAAGTCAACGGGGAGTCCCGGGGGACACTAAAATAATTTGGTTATACTGAGTGAGTAAGGCTAATGGCAGCGGAGCGGGAGGGGCAAAAGCCTCTTATTGGGCAAGAAATCACACGATTTTCGTGATCTGACCGCCGGAAAATACAAGAGAACGCGATCAAGTCGCCACGAGGCCAACGAAAACCCCTGCCTCGTTAATTTTTATCTGCTCTCTGCGAGAGGATCAATCAATTGCCTCCGTCAGATTTTCTCGAATCGTTGCTACTCAGAAGATCGCAATAATTCGCGGACGCGGGGACGCATGCGGTGTGGAAAGTCGGAAATTCGACTCCGTGTTGCACGGATCGTCTGGGGGTGACCAGCGACGACTGCGAGTAATTTGCCGAAATCCTGCACTAACTCGACCCAGGCTGTTGGAGTGGGAAGTTTACCGCTCAATCGCTGAAAAGCGGAGGCGTCGACGGCGGAGTCGTTCCTCGCTTGCCGGCGCCACCCGCCGGGCGGTCCAATCGAGTAACTCCAGATAATCCCGCTGTGATAGCAATCTGTTGAAAAACGGGGACTGGCTCCGACCAACAATAAAAAACCACTGGAATAAGACATCGTGCGAGGTGCCGTCCCCGTTCCGCCACACGTAAGTTGCACAGGCCAACAGTGCCGCCTCATCCAATAAACGGACTGCACGAAACCGACTTTGCCAGAATTTCCCCAGTTCATTGTCTTCCCGATTGGCCCGCACCGCGATGTATTGACACAACACCCGCATCCACCAACGCAGATCACTCAATCGCAACCGGATTGTTTCGAGCTTACGCGGGTCATTCCGGATGGAATTGAGCTCAAATTCATTCGGTTCCTCGGGATCCCCCGCCGTGGAGGAAAGGGGATCCAGGAGGATCGGGGACAGGCACCGCGGACGGAGCCAGTCCCCGATCCTCCCGGATCCCCCGCCGAATTCTTTCGCACCGGACAAATCAACAACCACCGGCGAGCCACCTCGGTATCATACCAAGTCAACACAACATCCGGACGAGACCTCAGAATCAAGTGGAAATGATTTGATATGATGGCAAATCCCAACAGGTCGATTCCGAACGCGCCGGCCAATCGCTGTCACTGATTTTCAATCATGACTTTGCGATGATCGTAATTCTTGCCACTGACGGGATCGTCACCCAGCAGATCACAGCGACGAACCACGCGATTCATCACATGCACAACCGCAACTTCATCAGGCGCAAACACTTCCGCTCGTGCCATCCTCGCCATCATTCCACTTTAAATCAAAATAGATCCAAACCGATGATCCCCACAATTTGAGCAAAATCGCAACGCAAATTCAAGCCAGCGCAGTGTCCCCACGTTCAGCACCCACGCATAATACGATGAGCACCCAAGCGCTGAATTCGGAAATGGTTCGGGAAGGGTTGAGAGACATTCTGCTGGGTCATGCCGGGCTTTACGAATCGCTTCGAGCTCAAGCGGCGGCGGATCGGTCGCAGGTGTAGGGGTTTAGAATCGAAATGTTTTTCGTGTCCCCAGGGTTCTCAACCGGCGGAAATGCCGGTAAGACGATTTTAACGCAAAGACGCCGGGACGCGGAGACGCCAGGAAGACCAGGAAGACAAAAGAACATAATCGGATTTTGCCTTTCCCGCTTTTTTGCGCCTCTGCGGCTTGGCGACTTTGCGTTAAATTTTTAAACCATTTCCTACGACCTGATCGTGAATCCCGAGGGCCAAACGTGTGGTTCGAGGCGATGAAGGATAATCAGGAAATTTCTCACCGCGTGATATTCGGCTGCAGATCCCGCAGCACCTGAAACCGCCGACTGATTGCGATGGGCCCCAGCAGCACCGAGCGCCGCGCCTGCTGCTCCTGATGCCGCGGGATTGTTACGATTGGCGGCAGCCACTCCGGCAGCAGCGCCTTCGGTTCCGAATACAGTTGGCTTCTAAAGTGGATCGAGCTTTAGCTTGCGAATCTCTTGCATCGGGAGGCACAGGTGTCGAGGATCGTCAAGCAACGGACGAAATCCAAACTTCAAATAGAAGTTTCGAGCGGTGTCGTCGAGCGCATCGACTTCCACAGCCCGAATGCCGATCTGATCGGAAATCCGTATTGACCTTCGCAGGGCATCCACCAAAAGTAATGCACCCAGTCCTTGGCCTTGCACGCTCTGATCGACAGCCAGCCGACCAATCAGGATCACTGGGATGTCCAGCCGAGGCAATCCCTTGGCCTCAGTGGAAGGCAATACGTCGTAGATCACTCGATGAGTTGAGACTGCATAGTAGCCGAGAACGGTTGCCTCATCAGGGCGGGTGGCAACGAACGTGCGTGAGAGATCACGACGGTCGAACTGACCCGCCCGATCCCTGAGCCACTCGTTGAGCATCCGCTGGCCGCAGTCGAAGACCGAGCGGTCATGGGCCTGGTCTAGCCTGCGAATCGTCCAATTCGCCATCAGCCGACCTGCTTCTTATAGCGTCTGACGGCTTTCACCAGGGCCTCGTTCGGCTTGCTGGATTCGTCGTCCAGCATGGCCGCAAAAACTTGCCGGTCCCGCTCGCTGAGCCGGGTGACCTGCTGCTCGTGGAGAATCTTTCGGGCCGCATGAACGAGGTTGGAAATGGCGAAATCGCTGATGGACTGCCCCATCTCGGCGGCGGCATCTTCAATCGTCTTCTTCAGTTCGAGGCTGAGCCGGAAGTTGATCCGAGCATCGCTGTTCGTTGTCGGCATCATCCGGTCTCCTTTTGTTCATGTGGCAATCTCACGCAAAAACGTACGTCAAAACGCCACATCCGTCAAGCCGAGACTTCCGCCACCTCCTTCGATCAAGGCTGCGGTTCAATTTTAAGTTCTCGTTCCGAATTGATGTTTGGGGCAAAGAAAAAGGGATGAGTCCAATAATTTAGGATGCTGTCGTCGATTGCCGTTTTCGGTCGGCCTCGGGGGCGAAATGTAGATTCGAGTCCGCGTTGTTTGGCGGTTGCCTCTTGCCATGACTCTGAGCCGTAGGGGCGGCCTCGGACGACAGCGGCTTGCACGGCTTCCTGTTTTTTTAGTCAAGGCGCGGTGCACTCGCGTGACCCAGTCGTGAGGGGGCGGGGATTGGTTCTGGGTATAAAATCGGTTTCTCTGGGTGTGCTGTGGGAGGCAACCAACGCCACAGGCTGTTGCAAGTCCAATCCTCGGCCCGTTCTTGGCATGGCAAAGAGAAGATTCAAAGATAACTTTACCTGTCAACGATTATTTGGACATAATCACGTTTCTTCGCGATACTCCCTTTTCTTCGCCCGAGCACGAGGAACGATGTCGTCTGGTCGGCTGCGGCGGTAGAATCACGGACAGGATTTTGGACAGCAGGAAAAAAGGAATGAAGGAATTCCATTTCGGATATCTGCTGGAATTACATTGTGTCTTTCCCGAATGACGGTGACATCCGAATCTGTTCAGGGCGCAGGGGCAAATTATGACGATACTTGAAACAACTGCAATGATTCTCGACGACCGGCGACTGGTGCTGCAACTGCCAGACAATGTCTCTCCGGGAAACCACCGCTTGCGGATCGAAATTGATCCCGTTACCGAGCCCGCTTCAATTGACCTGGCGGGAAAGGGAATCGACGAACGCCAAGCGGCGGACCTCAGGCACCGTCTTGGAACATTCGCGGAGGACTGGGATCGGCCCGAGGCGGGGGTTTACGATGAACGCTCAACGCGGTGATGTTGTGTTGGTGATGTTTCCAGATTCCAATCTGCGCACCGCGAAGCGTCGGCCGGCATTGGTGGTTCAATCAGATCAATTGCAGGCCGGGTTACCGCAAACCATCGTCGCGATGATCACGAGCAACATGGCACGTGCTGGTCATCCAAGCCGCCAACCAGTCAGTGCGAAATCGCCAGCAGGTCAGCAGATGGGGTTACGGCTCGATTCTGTCGTGATGACTGATAACGTTGCTACTGTCTTCCATTCCGAAATTGACTGCATCATTGGACATGTCGCCGATTGCGAACCGTTTGACACGGCTCTTCGACATACATTTGGACTCTGATGGGAACGGCAATCGAAAAGGGAACGCTTTACTGACGCGTAATTGATCGTTTTTTGGAGTGAATCACATCCGCATGGGTTGAAACTCGTATTCGAGCCCGTATTCAAACCTTTTTCGGAACGTTTTTTGTATCGAGGCTTTGGCGAAGTCGATAACTTTTGCCTTCAATTGCCAGGATTTTGACTCGGAAGAAGAGGGGGGGGCGAAGAAAACGGGATAAATCCAATAAATTAGGATTTGCTGTCGTTGATTCCCTTTTTTGGTCGGCCTCGGGGGCGAAAGGTGGATTCGAGTCCGCGTTGTTTGGCGGTTGCCTCTTGACGTGACTCTGAGCCGTAGGGGCGGCCTCGGACGACAGAGGCTTGCACGGCTTCCTGTTTTTTTAGTCAAGGCGCGGTGCACTCGCGTGACCTAGTCGTGAGGGGGCGAGGATTGGTCCTGGGTATAAAATCGGTTTCTCTTGGTGTGCTGTGGGAGGCAACCAACGCCACAGGCTCTTGCAAGTCCAATCCTCGGCCCGTTCGGCCATTGTCGGTCGTACGGCGTGCCGTTCGACATCACGCAAAACCGGATTCAGATGAGCAGCCTCCTCGATGGGAAATGATTTGTAAGTTCCCTGATACAGGTGGCCGGTTCCGACACACTGATGATGCAAGTGCCAGTGACGCACACGCGTTGTGGTTCACCGTTACAGGAAACGCCCCAGGTCACCATCCTGCAGCGGCCACAGGACCAGTTGCCAGTGATTCGGCATGAGGGAATCGCTCAGCATGCGCACAAAAACTTTGGTTTGAGTTTCTGCCAAGGCTTTTTCGAGCGCGGCATAGTCAGCGTATCGGCGAGAATCCGATCATGGGCATTTCCACGGTTGAGTACGTGAAAGATCATTCCCCCCGGCGCTTGGCGTGCTGTTCTTGGCATGCCAACGAGAAGATCTCAAGAAAACGCCCCTTGTCGAAGATTATTTGGACTTATCCCCTTTTCTTCGACACGGAGATTGTTGTCCCGCGACGTTCGAAGAGGTCGGCTGAACACCGACCCGCCTGCGCCTGTGGCTACGGGTCAAACGGTGAAGGCTTGTATCACATGGTGACACCGCGCCGTTTCACCACGCCTCGAAGAGAAACGCGTCAATCGGCGGCCATGACCAACCCGTGGCGATGAGGACGCCCCGTGCCAGGAACACGGGGGGACACATGCCGAAATCTCCGCACCAACTCGATCGAGGCTGCTGATGTAGAAAATCGGGGGACGCAGTTTCAAGCGAGCACAGGGATTCACTCCCATGGGGCTTACTGGTTCCAGACGTCTTTTGATTGCCCCGTCCCAATTCCATTGCTTTACAGAATCTCGAGCGACGGCATCTTGGGGGCGATCAGCAATTGCTTGGCAATTTCAATGGCAACCTGTTCGCAAATATGAATCACCGCATCGCGAGACGGGTTGCTCTCGGAAAACAGGCTGGCGATCCGGCCTGCATCTCCGCGGATGCGAAGCCCCGCATCGATTGGCAACTCGCCCAGGAATGGGAGTCCCAATTCTTCCGCTTTGGCCTTGGCTCCCCCTCGTCCAAAAATTTCACCG
>CAMBQP010000085.1 GCA_945869955.1 Schlesneria paludicola DSM 18645 | reverse complement strand
TTCCCAGTTTGATCAAGTGCGAGGATCCGGTTTCCCTGTGCGACCAGACTCGAATACTTCCCGTAGGGTTGCGAGGTCCACATCCCTTCACCCGTGGCGAGATTGATGCAGGTAAATCGCTGGTTCTGCAGGTGAAGATAGACAAATCCATCGATCACCACAGGGGTAGACATATAGGCCTGAGATTTGTTGCTCCAAGCCTCGTTCGTGTCGAAGGTTCCTCCCGTTTCCGATACATCAAATCGCCAGGACTTGTTCTGATAGGTGCTGGTGAACACGGAATTGCCTGAAACCAGCGGAGTCAAAATGTTCATCCCGCGAAAACTTGGTACGTTTCGCTGCCACAGAACAGCCCCCGTTTCGGGGTCGACTCCTGCCAATTTTTCTCGTGTTTGCGCCACCAGTTGGCGTCGTCCAGCAAGTTTCTCGGCCATGGCAGGAGAGGAAAAGGCACCACCCATCATCCCACCTCCATCTTCCAAACAGCGCCAAATCAACTTCCCCGTCGCTTTATCCAGTTTTGTCAACGAATTTCCCGCTTGCATGTACAATGCATCACCATCAACCAGCGGCGAGCAGACACAGCCAAACGACGGTAAGCCGGTCTTAAAGTCTTTGACAAAATCAACGCGCCATTGTTCCGCACCCGTTTTTGCATTGAGAGAGACTAGCACATCCCGCATTCCCGCGACAAACAGGCTGGTACCATCGTATGCAGGGGTCGAACGAATCCAGTCACCGTTGGCACTGGCAAAAAACGGAACCGACATGGCACCGGGCCACTCAACGCGCCAAACCTCTTTGCCCGTGCTTCGATCCAAGGCGGTCACTACTTCGGTTTTTTTGTCTTTCGTTCCGGTGACGAACACCATGGTCTCAGAGACAATCGGACCCGAGTAGCTGGGATCCAGATCGACTCGCCAAAGCCGAAAAAACGACTGATCCGAGAGTGACGAAGGCCAATCGCTGCCGCGGACCAGCCCATCACGGGTTGGCCCTCGCCATTGATTCCAGATCGAGGAAGAATTTTCTTGTGCGGCCGCGAATGAACTGCAGCAGAGTGAGCACAGGGTGACAATCCCTGTCACCAGCAATCGATGAATCCGGATCATGACAAACCTCGACTTTGAAGAGATTATCAACAGTGAATGATCAGCGACGCCCGATCCCGAATGCCGCGTTGCCGAAGGACAGCGTGCCAAACAAAGACTAGGTTGCCAATCGAAGCTGAAATTGTAGTCTGCGACAGCGAATCGTCCAGAATCTGCAAAATCCGACGGTCAGACCGAATGCAGACTGGCTGGGGCGACAATCGATGATGGTCAAATCCGGACGAGTTGGGACGATTTCGCAAGAAGGTAACCTTCACCGACGATGGCAACTGAGGATCAGGGCGAATCAAACAGGGCGAATGCAATGAATTTCATTTCGTCTCTGAACCCAACAAAACGAATCCGCAGGACATGTCCGATTACACAATCAGGGGATTAACAATGGCACCTGATCGTTGAATTCGCTTCTCACGAGACTGCTTTCGTGGGCCCACAAGTTGCCGCAACGCTGCGTCAAGAACCTGATCTCGCGGTGCAATTTCCGCTTTCTGCCCCGCATCGACCTTGATGTCGGGAGTGACACCGGTTCCCGACATTTCACGCCCTTCCGGGCTATAGAACTTGGCGGTTGTCAGGCGTAGTGCTGCGGGAAACGTCTGCAAGGGGAACAGGGTCTGAACAGTCCCTTTGCCATAGGATTTTTCCCCGATGATGAGACCCCGATGATGGTCCTGAATCGCCGCAGCAAAAATCTCGCTGGCACTCGCACTCTTACGATCCAGCAACACGACCAACGGCATTTTCCAGGTATTGGCAGAATGAGCGGCCTCGACCGAGTGATCATCGGGCGTGCGGCCTCGTGTTGCGACGATGGTTCCACCCGAGAGAAATCGATCCGAAACCGAAATGGCCGTGGTCAGTAATCCGCCGGGATTCCCGCGCAAATCCAGGATCAGTGATTTCATTCCCTGGCGGTGCAGCTTCATCAATGCCTGGTCGAGTTCCTGGGTGGTTGATTCTGCAAATTGTTCCAGCTTGAGATATCCGATTCCCTGAGAGCTTTCTTGAATCCGCACATCGACGATACTTTGAACTGCAAACTTTTGCCGTAACAAGGTGACAACTCCCGACCGATCCCCTCGTAAAGCCTGGATTTTTATGGGCAAACCTGCAGGCCCCAGAATCAGGTCGACGGCCCGATTGATCTCGACGCTCTTGAGCTCGTGGCCATCAACATGGGTGATGATGTCGCCGACACGCAGGTCCGCCTGGAAGGCGGGCCCACCGGGCAGAGGCTTGAGAATCTTCAGCCCCGCAGGGTGCGATTCGATTTCCACGCCGATCCCGACCATCGTGTCACGCAATCCCACGCTGGGGCCCCCACTATTTTCCGGCGGCAACAACATCGAGTACGGGTCCAGGCTGTCCGTGGCTCCATACAGAAATTCTAGACTGACTGCGGCAGGATTGAGAGCCAGCGACTGCGCCGCCCGATGTTGAACATCATTCAGAGTCGCCAGTGCGTCTTGCTGATTGCGAATGTTAAGTCGAGTCCTTAATTCCCGTAGTTCCCCCTGAAACACCGCAATTTCTGCACCCGTTCCCTGAACCTGTGCCGCGGTGATGAACGCTGGGACATCCAGTCCCTGGATGAGGTGTTCTAAGCCGTGATCGACGCGCTGAGCATACGTGGCAGGGTTCAGATGCCGCGAATCAATCAGATCAGAAACCTCGATAAAGAACGATTTCGACTGCTCGCGGGTGAGTTGCTGCAGCATGCGAATCACGCGAGGATCCGAATAACGCTGCCCGATTTTCTCGATCACGGTTGGTTGAGAAGCGTCGGGAACTTTCAACGGTTGTTGTCGATCGGGCTTGTCAATTTCTGTTGCCATAGGGCGAGATCTCTCCGTTGGCAACGAACGTGGTGCTGAACGACGCACCGGCGCAAACAACGAGACTTCACCCGCCTCCGAGTTCTCAGGATCAGCCGAGTAATAGGGCGAAGAGACGGGTGGTTGGTCCTGAGGCGGAAGCAGGGCTGGTCGCCGAGAAGGAGCCAGCGGACTCCAGAGGATCGGACCAGACTGATGCAGTGGCAACACTGTGGCCGGTGAGACACAACGAGCACAACCCGGCTGAGCCTGCACAGAAGAAAGACTTGTGAGCAACAAACAGCACCCGAACAGGGCTCGATAGAAATACGGAATCGGTGAACAGGTCATCGCTTACCCCCACTCCTTAAGTGACGATCCTTCAGTTCAAAACGAGCATCGATTCGAGGGAAAACTCTTCAGACAGCTCGCTGGTCGGTATCTCAAATTCCCTAACGCGGAAATCGGATTCAGTAAGGGCCAGTTCGCCCCGGCAAACCGATACCGACCGAGGAGCCTCGATCCCAATCCGAACACTGTTTTTTCCCAATTTGATAATGCGGATGACAATGTCGGATCCAATGGCAATCGATTCGTCTTGCTTACGGGTAATGACTAACATGAGCAAAATTCCTGAGCGTGGGTTGAAGTGGTAACTCGATTGAGGAGCCGTCGGTTTCTCAATGAGTCGAAGTGATTGACGATTCCCTCCCTAAGCACCGGGCGTGCCAAGGTTTTGATTTTGGTTAATCGCCGGTTATTTGAGTGCTGCAGCGGCCATTCGTGCCGGACAACCCCGATCATCGTCAGACTTCGGCGAGTTCCGCCGGATCTCCTGTGTAATCCGCGCCGAACCGGCTGTTGAAAAATGTAATCTTTACGAAATCCCAGCTCACGCCGACGCAAAGCAGGCGTTTCGTAGCACGCGAGACCTCAAACCCAATTTCAACAAATTGAATCTCGCGACATTTCCAGGACATTCTTGTTTTGGTTGATCAACGTCTTCATCACCGTTGAAATACCAGGAAAGAAATTGAACGCTAAGCCGCAGGAACGGCAAGAATGCAAAAGCCATTTCGATTTTGCCTTTCTTTCTGCTTTGCGTCCCCGCGGTTTTGCGTCTTCGCGTTCAATTTTTGGCTCATTTTCCGCAATCTGATGGTGTGCCCAGGGGAAGGGGGATGATTGTTAAGCAGGGCATGAGTCACAATTTGTGATCCCAAACTCGATTGAATAAATTGGATTCGATCGCATACCCTTCGAGAGCTTCGCAAAATTCAATTCGTAGGAAGCGTTAAGCGATGGTTTTCATTTTTCACTTCAGGCATTTAATCCGATGACGCTACTTGGACTCGATATTGGTGGTGCGAATATCAAAGGGGCGGATGCAACGGGTTGCGCAGTCTCCCGTCCCTTTGCCATCTGGCGCGATCCCGCAAAACTGCCAACCGAGATCGCATCTCTGCTGGCCGCATTCCCCGCTGCGGATCGTGTGGCGGTGACAATGACCGCCGAGCTTGCTGACTGTTTTCCCACCAAGTCCCAAGGGGTCCGTTTTATCCTGGAAACCATCCGGGGGACGGTCGAACCGTTGTTTTCTCAGCGTAAACTCGCCAGTTCCCAATCGGGAATATCTCCCCTGTCCCGCGTCATTGTCTGGTCAACATCGGGAACATTCATGAACGTTGATGAGGCACGAGAAAACTCGACCAAGGTCGCTGCCGCCAATTGGCATGCGCTGGCAACATGGTGCGGCCGGTTGGCTCCGACGGGCGCTGGGATCCTGGTCGATATCGGAACCACGACGACCGATCTGATCCCCTTATCCAACGGAAAACCGGTTTCAAACGGCGTGACGGATCTCGGCCGTTTGCAGTCCGGCGAGCTCTCTTATTCCGGAATCAGGCGAACACCGTTATGTGCGGTCGCGCAGAGTGTCCCGTTTCGTGGTGGCTACTGCTCACTGGCAGCCGAACTCTTCGCAACCACACTGGACGTTTATTTATTGACAGGAGCCATCGCCGAAGATCCCGATGATCAGGATACGGCGAATGGAAAGCCGGCGACCAAAATGGGGGCCTATGACCGAATGGTCCGAATGCTTTGCTGCGACCGTGACGAAGTCTCGTTCGAAGAAGCGGTGCAAATCGCACAATTCCTGGCAGATGTCCAGCGAAAACGCCTGGCCGGTGCACTCGACCGCGTGCTGCATCGACTCGCCGGACCGTGTGAAACCGTCATCGTGTCTGGATCGGGAACATTTCTGGCGACCGACCTGATCCGTGAGCACAGAAAAACGAAAGCGTCGCGGATCGTGCGGTTGTGGGATCAGCAGTCACCAGCAGTCGCCGAAGCGGCTTGTGCGTATGCGGTGGCGGTGCTTGGAAGCGAGTAACCCACTCATAAAAAGATGAAGCCCGGTTTAAGAAACCGGGCTTCATCGCCGTATCATTTGATTCGCCGCAGGCATTGAACGCTACTCAAGCACTCGTTCTTACGCACGCTACAGACAAATACGCGATCATGCGACACTGCTCATGCTGCATCGCCCTGCTGCTTAGTAACGGTAATGATCAGGCTTGAAGGGACCTTCGATCGGCAATCCAAGATACTTGGATTGCTTTTCGGTCAGCTTCGAGAGCTTCACACCAATCTTTTCGAGGTGCAGACGAGCAACTTCTTCGTCAAGTTCCTTCGGCAATCGATGAACGCCTACCGTGTATGTGCTGGTTTCGCTCCAAAGAGCCAACTGAGCCATCACCTGGTTGGTGAAGCTGTTCGACATGACGAACGAGGGATGTCCGGTTGCACAGCCGAGGTTCACCAGACGGCCTTCGGCCAACAGGATCACACTTCGGCCATTCGATTTGAATGTGAAGCGATCAACAGCACCGACATCGCTCGGCTTAACGTTGACCTTGGTTGCCTTGCCATTGGCGACCTGACCATCGAGCCATGCAACATCGATTTCGAGGTCAAAATGGCCGATATTACAAATGATGGCGTCGTTCTGCATCTTTTCGATGTGCTCGCCGCGAATGATGTCGCAGCAGCCCGTCGAGGTGACGAAGATATTGCCTTGAGCAGCGGCCTCTTCCATCGTTGTGACTTCAAAACCTTCCATCGCGGCCTGGAGCGCACAGATGGGATCGATTTCGGTAACGATAACGCGAGCGCCGTAGCGCTGCATCGAGATGGCAGATCCCTTACCGACATCTCCGTAGCCCGCCACGACGCAAACCTTGCCCGCGAGCATCACGTCGGTAGCTCGTTTGATTCCATCAGCGAGCGATTCACGACAACCGTAAAGATTGTCAAATTTGCTCTTGGTAACGGAATCGTTGACGTTAATCGCGGGAACTTTCAGTTCACCTCGTTCATGCATCTGAACCAAGCGATGAACACCGGTCGTGGTTTCTTCGCTGAGACCTTTGATCCCTTCGAGTAATTCCGGAAATTTCTGATGTACCAACGAGGTCAAATCGCCACCATCATCAAGAATCATGTTGAGCGGCTGACCGTCAGGGAAGAATACGGTCTGCTCAATACACCAATCGAATTCTTCGTTGGTCATCCCCTTCCAGGCGTAGACCGGAACACCGGTTGCGGCGATCGCGGCAGCGGCGTGATCTTGGGTCGAGAAGATGTTGCAACTGCTCCAAGTCACCTCGGCACCGAGAGCGGTGAGCGTTTCGATCAGGACTGCGGTCTGAATCGTCATGTGCAGGCAGCCAGCGATCCGTGCACCCTTCAATGGCTTGGATTGGCCATACTTTTCTCGCAGGGCCATCAACCCGGGCATCTCGTTTTCGGCAATCTCAATTTCCTTGCGACCGAAAGCCGCAAGAGCAATGTCTTTCACCTTGTAGGGGACATGATTCGGTTTTGCCGACGCATGCCGCGTTTTCGTGGATTCTGTGGCCTTGGGCTTGGACGCTTCAACGGTCGACATTCCGAGATTCCTTCTGTACTTTTTCAGGTTGGGTATTCAACACGAATACCCTCGCAAACAACATTTCACACGGTCCGGTTGAGCCGAACATTAGCGCACTGCAACAGCATGCCGGGTAACCCGACTCGCTTCAAGTCTGATCTTGACAATAAATCATAGCAAGCTCGGCAAACTCTGTCTTCCGAAACGAACATTCTGAAATTGGAATCGCCTGTTGAAGCGAGCCCCAGACTCAGCCACTCCAAATAAAGTGTGCTGATATGAGGCAGTGTAAGGTTGTTGCGACATATTTTGCAGCATCATCAGGGAGCCGAAGCAGGAAGTGATTTCACATTTCCGCAATTCTAATCAATCTGCGATTTACGGTCATTCATTCTGGTTTTTTAGGCGCGGATCTCAACGAAAACATACTGGCAGTCTTGTCACGGATCGCCTACCCTATTGCATCAGTCTTTATCCGAGGAAATTGGCGTAATTATGGCAAGCAACGTACAGCGAATTCGCGAAGTTTATTCCAGTAGCCACCCCGCGATGTCGATCGAAATCTTTCCCCCCAAAACGGCGGAAGCTGACGAGTCGCTCCGGCAGACACTCCGTGAGATGACCCCTTTTCAGCCTGCATTTGTTTCGTGTACGTATGGGGCAGGGGGATCGACCAGCAAACGGACAGTCGAGTGGTGCCGCGAGATCCAGGAACAGTTTGGCGTCACCTCGACCGCACATTTCACTTGTGTCGGCAGTACCCGCGAGCAACTGATCGAATGGCTCCAGTTCGCCTGGAACGCAGGAATTCGCAATATTATGGCGCTCCGCGGAGATGCACCCGCCGGGCAGGCTGAATTCCAGGCGGTGGAAGGGGGACTCAAGTACGCCGATGCGCTGGTCAGCCTGATTCGCGAGCATTTCCCTGAGATGGGGATTGGGGTCGCTGGATATCCGGAAAAACACCCGGAAGCCACCAGTTTGGATGTCGATTTTGAAAATCTTGTCCGCAAGGTGCGCTGCGGTGCCGACGCCATTTTCACCCAACTTTTTTTTGACAACTCGGCGTTTTTTCGCTACCGGGACCGGGTCGCAGCCAGCAACCTGGGGGTCCCTGTGATTCCGGGAATCATGCCGATTACCGAGTTTGCACGAATTCAACGGATCACAGCGATGTGCGGAGCAACGATGCCCGTGTCACTCGCCTCACGACTGGAAGCGGCCAAAGATGATAAACAGGCGCAGTACGAGATTGGGGTCGAGTTTGCCACGGCACAGTGCCAAGAGTTGATCAATCAGGGAGTGAGTGGAATTCATCTTTACATCCTGAACAAGAGCCATGCGGGTCAGGAAATCCTGAAGTCTTTGGGTCGCTCATGAATGAAATTCCGGCGGGAAATGAGATTCCGGTGGGAATTGTCGCGGTGATCAAACCCCGGGTCTACGAACTCGACCTCGCTGCGTTATCCGCGTGGTGCGTTTCACAAGGATTCCCGGCGTATCGTGCCGAGCAGATTCGTCGTTGGATTTTTGGGCGTCGAGCGGCCAACTTCAGTGAAATGCACGATGTCCCTGCCCTGATCAGATTGGCGCTGGAAAGTCAGTTTTCGCTGTTCCCCTCGAAAGAGACACAGCACCAAGTCTCCCGCGACGGAACCGAAAAGCTCCTCTTGGAACTGGCTGATGGGCAGTTCACCGAATGCGTATTGATGCGCGAAACCGATCGGCGCACAATCTGTATTTCTACGCAAGTCGGTTGTGCCATGGGCTGCGTTTTTTGCGCCAGTGGCTTGCTCGGCCTGAAACGAAATCTCACCACGGGTGAGATCCTCGAGCAGGTTTTGCGACTGGATCGCTTGCTGAAAAAGGGTGAGCAAATCACGAATCTCGTCGTGATGGGGATCGGTGAACCACTCGCCAACCTGAAATCACTCGTCCCAGCACTCGATACGCTGAACGAAAAAGGGGGGCTGGGCCTGGGGGCTCGGAGGATAACGATTTCGACGGTAGGTCTTCCCGAAAAAATCCGTGAATTAGCCAAACTCGGCAAGCAATACAACCTCGCGGTCTCGCTCCATGCCCCCAACGACGTGTTGCGTGATCGACTGGTTCCGGTCAATGACAAAATTGGCATTGATGCCGTGCTCGAAGCGGCTGATGACTATTTCGCGATTACTGGCCGCAGGGTCACTTACGAGTATGTGCTGCTATCAGGGGTCAATGATGCACCGGAACACGCACGGCAACTTTCCAAACGACTGCAGTCCCGCGTGGCTCATGTAAATCTGATTCCGATGAACGGCGTCTCGGAACTGGAATTTGTCGCACCGACCGCACCCCGAACCGACGAGTTTGTACAGGTGTTGGAATCGTTTGGCATTCCCGCTACGGTCCGCAAACGCAAAGGGGCCGACATCGATGCCGCGTGTGGGCAATTGCGACTCGCCCGCGAAAAAAATTCGGTTTAAGGGGTTCGGGGATCTTGGACTTCAGGGAAAAATCCCTGGCAGGAAGCCATTCTGCGTGACGATTTGATTGGTTTATCCGCCATAAATCGTCTCGTACAGTCGCATCAGCGGTGATGGATTTCTATGATGAGCCAACGATTCGTCACGATCTTCTTTTCACACATCGAGACCCGAACATGACCAACAGACTTCCGATCGATCGTCGTACCGCACTGAAGTTCACTGCTGCCACCTTGGCCGCCGCCACGTCCTTGGGTCACGCGAAGCGAGCGGTTGCCGAAAGTTTGCGAGTTCTTCCCGCCGGCAGCCTGCCGGCTGATGTGCGACTCGGTGCATTAAAAGATCTGGATGCCTATTTCCCCTGGACACCGAGTGCCAGTCCCGCCGAATGGAAACAGCAATCCGCAGCAGTACGCCGACAGGTGATGGTATCAACCGGTTTGTGGCCGATGCCAACCCGGCAACCCCTGAATGCGGTCCTGCATGGCAAAGTCGATCGGGAGGATTACACGGTTGAACGAGTCATTCTGCAGACCGGGGATCAACTTTTCTGTACCGGTAGCCTTTATCGCCCCAAAGCCAAACCCGTCGGAAAAAGCCCTGCGATCCTCTGTCCACACGGGCATTGGGCAAACGGCCGTTTCTACGAACATACCGAAGCCCAGTTCAAACAGGAACTCGATTCCAAGGCCGAATCACTTCCCAGCGGGCGTTACCCGCTGCAGGCGCGTTGCGTGCAACTGGCGCGAATGGGTTGTCTCGTTTTCCTGTATGATATGCTGGGCTACGCCGACGGGGGTCCCTTGACACACGAACTGGCACACGGATTCAAAACACAGCGTGAAGACCTCAGCCGACCCGACCAGTGGGGGCTGTTCAGCGCCCAGTCAGAACTCCGCTGCCTGAACATTGTTGGCTTGCAGACCTGGAACTCGGTACGCGCCCTTGACTGGATCAGTTCACTGGACGAAGTCGATACCAGTCGGATCGGTGTGACGGGGGCGAGTGGAGGTGGGACACAAACATTCCTGTTAGGTGGGGTCGATGCCCGCCCCGCCGCGTTCTTCCCGGCGGTGATGGTCTCGACCTCAATGCAAGGGGGTTGTACCTGTGAAAATGCCAGTTACCTGCGAGTCAATACTGGCAATATCGAGCTGGCAGCACTGCTGGCACCCCGCCCGCTCGGAATGACCGCAGCGGATGACTGGACCAAGGAACTCGAAACCAAAGGTCTTCCCGAACTGAAGCAGCATTATGCCATGCTCGGTGTCCCTGATCTCGTGCAAGGAAAGTATCGCCCCTTCCCGCATAACTATAACCAGCCGAGTCGCTTGGCGATGTATGAATTCTTCAATACGCATCTCAAGCTAGGCCATACGCTGCCGATTGTCGAACGTGATTTTGTGCCACTGACCAGGGACGAGGCTACGGTCTGGAATGCCAGCCATCCTGCTCCAGAACCTGCTGTCGCCAATGAATTACGCATTGTTCGGGGATTCGCTGCGGATCAGGAGCAGCAATTGGCGGCTCTGATTCCCAAAGATCAACAGTCTCTCGGCAAGTTCCGTGAAATTCTCGGCGGGGCCTGGGATGTGATGATTGGCCGCAAGCTTCCCGGCAAAGCCGATTTCACCCAAGAGAACAAGCACAAGGTCGAGGCAGACGGGCACCTGCGGTTCCACTCGCTGATCCGCCTGACAAAGCAGGGTGAAGAGATTCCATCGCTGTTCTTTTTGCCACGCAATTGGAACAAGCAAGTGACGCTCTGGATCACTGACGGAGGGAAGGGGTCACTGCTCAAGGCAGATGGTTCGCCGAATCCCGAAGTCCAGCAGTTGCTCGACGCGGGTGTCGCGGTCGCCATTCCGGATCTGCTGTATCAGGGGGAATTCCTGGCAGACGGCCAACCATTGACAAAGGCTAGAAAGGTCAAAAACCCACGTGAATTCGTCGGATACACACTCGGTTATAACCATCCGCTGTTCTCACAGCGCGTTCATGATGTCTTGACGATGATCTCGTTTTGCCGACATAGTCAGTATGAACCACAAGGGGTCCATCTGATCGGCCTCGGCCCGATTGCCGGCCCAATTGCCGCTGCTGCGGCCATTCAGGCGGGGCCTGCAATCAACAAAGTGGCGATTGGAACAGGGGGCTTCCGCTTTGCGACAATCACCAACGCCTATGATCCGATGCTCGTTCCAGGGGCCATCAAGTATGGCGATGTTCCTGGGCTCTTGTCGCTGATTGCCCCTCATCCACTCTGGATTTCCGGTGAGGGCCCACAGGCACCACCGATGACCACAGCAGCTTATCTGGCCGCGCAGGCTCCAAACGTGGTCACCTATTCCGGTCCGGCCGCTGGCGAGTGGGCTGCTGCCGTCAAATGGATCTTGTCCTGAGCCGACTTGAAAGTCCGAAGAGGGCAACCGGGCCACGCGAAGCGCGGCCCGAGTCTTCGCGCTTCGTGCGCGGCGGTGTACTGCAAGAAACGTAACCGGGCATTACCGCTGATCTGCTTCATTTTTCAATCACACTCAGTGACAGTCCGCCCAGACCCTCACGGCGGTTGATGAGATCTCACGACAGGGAAAACCAATCCACACCTTCCTTTTTTCGATCGTAAACGATCAAGAAAAATAAGCCGCCGTATTTTGGAAAACACGGCGGCTCTGGTCAACGTTTCTGTTAAACAGACCTACTCTGGCGATCAGCCCACGACAGTCCGTCGGCGGCGATAGGCGCGAATCCCGAAACCGATGCCGCCGACCATCAACAGCGCCAATGACGACGGTTCAGGTACGGATGTCGCATACAGACTCACGTCGCTTAATCCCTGGAAATTCGCATCCCCCATGCGAAGGTCCAGCAGTTCGCCAATATCCTGTACGCCTGGACCGGTCAATATTGTCGGAAACAGTGTCTCATGGTAGTCACTGTAAAAGGTCACTTGAACCTGCATATTCGCAGGGCCCGCTAACGGATCCAAGCCTGTAAAGGTAGCCACCAGCGTATCGCTGATTTGTGTATGTGCATTATCCTCCCAGAAATTGTATTTCAACTGAAAGAGGTCCCCAACTGCGAGCGGGTTGGCATCATGCCAAAACGCAAGGATATTCACACTTTCCAAAGCAACTGGGGATCCCTGATTGATCGAAACAACCGGAGTAATGACGCTACCCGTGACATAGGCCGCAACGGGCTGTCCTTCCTCATCATCGATATGGAGATGCAATTCACCGGGTGCGACCGGGTGGATCTCTCCCGCCAAGACCACGCGGGCAGCAGAACCCTGCAGGAACATTACACTGATACCGAGTAAAACCATTTTAACAAACCAAATACGTTTCATCGTAAAATCTCTTTTTTTCGTTTTTTGAATTGATAACACAATACCGTCTCGTCCCTGCCGTCCGCAGATTTCCTGCTGGCATCGGACAAGAGTCACTAATAATCACCCAATGAATCGAAACAAGAAATCTCGACTTGGGCTTTCTGTAATAAACGACTCGCTCAAATGTGTTGCCGCCGTCATCACGACGCCCTCCCCCTCGTCAACACGTTATTAGAGGAACCTAACGGAGCATTTAAGGCGGGCGTAATAGCATGGTTGCGCAATCCAATTGTCGGGCAATTCGCTGCGTGATCGTGGGGCAAGCCTGCATCGTCTGCAGGTCGATGACGCACACGGGACTAATGAGCGCGACAGAGAATCTGCGATCGTAACGCGAACCCGAGCGACCCACAGGAACCTGCTCGTTGCGGACGATTGGTGGTGCGAAAAACCGCTGTCTTAAGACCACTCTGATTGTCCGAAGCGCCCCCTCCCCTCGCCCCTCTTTCCGGATCATGAACTCAAACACAAAGACTCGTTCCCATTGACCAAGTCTCATTGAAGGGAAGGCTTTTGACGGAACATCATATAACAATTGCTGCGGCGTCAGAGACTTCGCATTCACGATCAAATCCCTCGCAAACAATGGCGCACCAGATCGCCACGCGGGGCACAAGATGACGGCCAACAGCACAACTAGCAACATTAGCAGATGCCTGGAATTCGGTGATAAGATGAGGAACCGCAACCGCATCGACTACCTCGAAATTACGCTGACCAAAACGACGAAAACACCGAGGTTAACGATCCTCGGGTGTGGCCGTTAATACACTCAACACCGACAATCATTCGCGCTACCACTTACGCGCATAACGCTTGGAAAACGTCGCCACACTACGATTGAATTGTTTAATTAAATGCCACGTATCGTTCATACGGGAAAATCAAAAAGCACGAGTGATCGCATTACGCAAACATCACAGAGTTCAATTTGATTTTTATACGACAAAAACTGGCAATCAATCTGTGAAATCGCAAAGGGGATTGGAATTCGGGTTTTGCAGGGGATGCCCGATGGGTTTGTGGGGGAATCCCTGATTCACCAGCCCCAAAATCAGTGCAAATCACCTCGAGCCACTTCGCTGCGGGGCGCGCCGATGGGGGAAGAGGAATTGACGCCTGTCCCTCACAAAGAGTAGTCTTGGAATTTTTCTGTCGCTGAAAACAGGATGGATCTTTTCTTGAAACGAACGCTATTCGCGGTTCTCGCTTGCCGTTTAGGTGAATGTTGCTTTGTTCTTCCGTCGCTTTTTCCGTGCCGAGCGGGATTCCCCCTGCTGGGGATGCTCGCGGCGATCATCGCCTTCTCGCCGGTCATCCTGTTCGCGGCTGATGAGAAACCGACGGCGGTCGTGAATTGGATTCATGCTGCCGAAAAGTCAGACCAGTTAAAAGTCGACTTTTACGATCCGAATATGCCCCCCAAAGCCTATCCTGGCTGGACCGATTTCGAGTTGTCACTCACCTACAAATTTCGGCACCAGACACGCTGGAGACTCGGCAAGGGGAATGTCTATGCCGTAACCATTCATCCGACGTTCACGGCGGTTAAGCCCGCCGTGAAGCATGTTGTCCAACTTCCCAATACCATCAATCAGAGCCACTGGGAGGATTCCATTTTGGGGAGACATGAATTGGATCACGTGGCGATTGGGTCCCACCCGCGACTGCTCATGCTGACCAGCCATCTGGTGAAAAACCTGAAATCCGTAAATCGCAAAGCAGATCAGGTCGCTGATGTCACCAACGAGTGGGCACAGGCTGCGATTACCGCAGAAATTGATCTCCGCCGTCTGGCGATCCAGCAACTGATCACCGCCAATAACGTAAATCTTGATCTCATCACGCGACACGGAGGAGAAACCGTTCCTGATCGAGAGGCCTTCTTTGACCGACTTTTTCTTAAAGAGAATCTGGATGAATTAAAATTCCTCTACCTCGGCGAATCGCACAAATTGCTGGAAACCGACGAGTACCGTCAGGCAAAATCCCTTTTCCACCAGCAAGACTGAAACACGAAGCCGGCTCATCAACACAAAGTCACAACATCGAGCCTGGAATTTGGCGATCTCGCCCCCTGGAATCGACTCGAATCATTTCACTGCGATCCCTTTCAATGTTCTGGGATGCCTCAAGCTGCTGCCGGTCGCTTCGCCCCGAAGAGTCCGGTCAAAAAGGTCTCCAGCAATAAGACCCCGATCACTGCCAGCAGGATCTGTTGCCACAATTTCTGGGAATGCTCCATCTCGACCAGTTGCAGTTGACGTTGTCGCTGACGCTGGACTTGCTGCTCATTCGGTCGCTCGCCACCTTTCATTTTCAGTCCGAAGCTTTCGAGTTGTTCCTGGGTCAGCGGGACCGTCCGGCTTTCTTCCGCAGCAAGATTCACCGCAATTTGCTCAATCCGCCCCGGAACACTCAAATCATAGATTCCGGGGACCTGTGTCTGCTCAAAGGGTTGATCGACGGGTAACGAGTTTAACTCGGTTCCATCCGGCAGCCTTACGATTCCCGTTCCCGAGCTTTCCTCACGTGACGTGACCGGCCATGCGATCGGACTCCCCACCCCCTGACTCCCGGCCCGGGGGATAATTCCGTTGGAATGTTCCAGCAATCGAAAGATCAACATGGGAAACTTGGAAGATCTCGCGAATTGGCTGTCCGCCGGTTGCCATCCACTCGCGAAAACAATCACTTTTCCTCGACCCACCGAAAGCTCGACGATCGCCGGATCACTGTCATCAAACCGGGCTAATATCCGATCAGCAGGGGCAGACTCGATTTTCTCGTTCCCGCCCCCACCCTCCGGCCGATCGGCCGTCCGCAGGCCACCGATCGATCGATGCTTCCAAAACCGGATTCCAGTGAAGTCACTGAACTGGGATTCGGCAAACGGAGCAAACACCGGATGGCTGTAATCGATTTCTCCCAACATGGCATACTTGTCGACGCTTGCCTCAGTGACTGTGATCCCCTCCCGTCCGCAAAGCTTTAAACTCGCCAAGGTTGCCTCGGGCGTGGGCGAAACGATCAGCACTGTACGCCCCTTTTCCAAGTGCTGACGCAGCAGCGGTTGCACATCGGGCTGAGGCGTCGTCACGACAATCAACGAAGGCTGGGCATCCGCCGAAGCTCGATTAAAATCACTCGGCTCCCGCAGCTCAATCCGCAGGCGCTGAGATGCCGCAAACAGACGATCCAGATAAAAGCGTCCCCCCTCAACCGCATTTGCGGATTCCTCACCGCAATAAACGACAAGCCGGGTTTCCGGCAGACTCTCGGCAATATAAACTCGATTATCGAAATCCTGATCGTCTCCGGTCAGCAACAGTGACGATGAAGTGGTCCCGGCGGGAAGTGGAGGGGGTGTCAAAATTCGGCTTTGTCCTGGCGGGACATAGACCACAATTTCTGGTGAGGTGGGGGTATCCCATTTCAAACGAAATTGATCCAGCGTCGAATCCCCGCTGTTTGTGATCCGGACCCTGAGTGGATCCTCCGCCAGTTCGGGATTCTTTTCGACCAGCTGGAGTCCGGCATTCGAGGGGTTCGCGGGTTGAACACGCAGCAATTCGACCGGCAAGTTTTCAGGCCACTCATACCCTTGCAGCGCGACCACCTCGGCACCACTTTGCAGATCACTCGCCAGCCAGATTCGCTGTACGATCGGTTTGGCTCGTTCGGTTTGCACTTCCTGTAAACGGGTGGCTGTCCGAATCAATCCCTCGCCAAGTCGCGTCCCTTCCCAACTCGGCTTTAACTCTTTCAGCCGCGCCCGAACCAGCCCCCGACGTGCCGAAGGATCCATCATCCGCAGTTCGTCAAAATCGACGACCGGCTCGAAGGATCGATCAAACCGATACAGGGTGACCGTGGTTTGTTGTGGCACCTTCTCGAGTCGCTCGTCCAGCAGGCTGAGCAGTTGATCCCAGACCCCCGTCCGCCGCATGCTGGCACTGGTATCGACAAGAATGGCCAACTGCTGCTCGTTGGCCGCTTCGTCCGGTTCCGTTACCGATGCGCGCCATAGTGGCCTGGTAAACGCGAAGGCCAGCAATGCCAACGCAGCCGCCCGCAGCAACATCAACAACCAATGCTCGACCCGACTGCGGCTGGTGATTCGGGGAGGTGACGGCGTGAGAAACATCAGCGTTGAAAACGGACGTTCGCCGCGTGGCATACGTCGCCACATGTGAAACAGCAGCGGAGCGGCTGCCGCGAGTGCACCGAGCCAATACAAAGAAAAAAGCCACGTCATAAAATGCCCGCTGTCATTGCCCACAGTATGGAAACGAAGATCCCTTCCGGACCCGCTACGTACCAGCATAACCAACCTGGGTGGCTCACCCCAGTCCTTGCGGCCATAATGGAGACCGCTGCCAACCAGATTTTTTGCTGAGTTTTTTTGCTGAGACCACCCATGCGACTCGGATACAACACCAACGGAACTATCTGTCATCCTTGGGAACAGGCGATCGAATTGATGGCTGAAATCGGCTATCGATCGGTTGCCCTCACCATCGATCATCACACCCTGAATCCATTTTCCACGGATCTGGCTCGAGAATTGACCCGCATGCGGCAGCAACTGGACCGCTGCCAGATGACCGCCGTCATTGAAACCGGAGCCCGATTTTTACTCGACTCGCGTTACAAACATGAGCCGACACTCGTGAGTTCCTCGGCTGAGGGACGGGCGATTCGCGTCGATTTTCTCAAACGATGCGTCGATATCGCCAATGAACTGAACGCCGAAGCGGTTTCGTTCTGGAGCGGGATCGTTCGCGATTCCGCGCCAAAAGAGATCGCCTACCGCCGTCTGGCAGATGGTTGTCAGCTGGTCCTGGAACATGCGGCCCTCACAGGAATGCGGCTAGCCTTCGAACCCGAACCGGGGATGCTGGTCGAATCCTTTGCCGACTACCGGCATCTGTTGTCGCTCGTCGACGGCCCTGGATTCGGACTGACGGTCGATATCGGTCACGTACACTGTGTCGAACCCAGGTCCATTGCCGAATCGCTGAGGGAATGGCACCAGCGGATCTACACGATTCATATCGAAGACATGTGCCGAGGTGTTCACGAACATCTTCGTTTTGGCGAGGGGACCATTGATTTTCCTCCTGTGTTCGAGACGCTGAAGTCCCTCGGCTATCGAGGAAGCCTGAATGTGGAACTCAGTCGCCACTCACACATGGCCCCGGAGGTGATGCGAGAATCATTCGATTTCCTGAGCCGGGGTTTGGGCCGAACTCCTTGAGTTAACCGGTCCCAACCCAGCAAAGAGATCGCACCAAACAAAACGCGCCGGCCCCCCCTTACCGAATCCACCACACAAAACCAACAGCTCAGAGGATCAGCATCGCATCCCCATAACTGTAAAACCGGTATCGTTGCTCGATCGCCTGCTGATAGGCCCCCAGCATCAAGTCCAGTCCACCAAAAGCAGTCACCAGCATCAGCAATGTCGATTTGGGGAGGTGAAAATTCGTCAACAGCACATCGGTCGAAGAAATCTTGGTCGGTGGACGGACAAAAAGATCGGTTTCCCCACGCCATTCCTGAAACTCAACGGCGACGCGAGCCGGTGATGCCAACTGGCTTGCGCGGTACGCCGACTCGATCGTCCGCAAGCTGGTGGTTCCCACCGCCACAATCCGGCCACCCCGCATCCGAGTTTCGTTGAGCAATTGTGCGGGTTCCGCAGCGAGCTCGCACCATTCCGAATGCATTTGGTGTTCGGCCAGATTTTCTACCGAGACCGGACGAAACGTCCCGACCCCGACGTGCAGTGTCACTTCCGCACGACCGATCTGGCGGACAAGGCATTTCTCGAGTAATTCCGGAGTAAAATGCAGCCCGGCGGTCGGTGCGGCCACGGAACCGGGATGCAGGGCATACGTCGTTTGATAACGCTCCCAATCCATCTCTGTCGCCTGCTTGCGATCAAGATACGGGGGAAGCGGAACCGTGCCGAATCGCTGTAGGATTTTGTATGCCGCCTCGTGTTGTGACGGCTGGAAATGGCAAACGCCGTCCGAGAATTTCTCGATCAATTTCAGCCGTAATGTTTCTCCCACGTTGTTGATCAAGGTGACCGTTTCGTGCAGACGGAGGTATCCCCTCGTCTGCCCGATCAAACGCCATAATCCATCCGGGGTCGAACTCAGATACAGTCCTTCCCATTTTCCTCCGGTTGCCGTTCGGACTCCAAACAAACGAGCGGGCAGTACGCGGCTGTTATTGAGAACCAGACAATCCCCGGCTTGCAACAGATCCGGGAGGTCTTGCAGGGTGCGATGAGTCACCGTCCCCGCAGCTCGATCCACCACCATCAGCCGTGACGCATCGCGTCGCGGCAGCGGTTCTCTGGCGATCAATTCGTTGGGGAGCAAATAATCGTAAGTCGAAAGCAGATCTTCGCGCGACATCAATGAAATTCTTCTGAAATGCGTAAATATCAGGCCGCGGAACTGTTCGTTGTCCGGGCCGCTCGTGGCAAATGAACCCGGAAAGTACTCCCACAGCCAACCCCGTCGCTGGTCGCCTCGATACGTCCCCCGTGGTCACCCACGATCCGATGCGTAATCGACAGCCCCAACCCGGTCCCTTTTCCATTCAGCTTATCGGTGAAGAACGGCTCGTACAAATTGGCAATCACTTCTTGAGTCATTCCACAACCATGATCTTGAATCGTCAAAACGATCTCGTCAACCAGCTCGATAATCTGCACGATTAATCGTCCCGAGCCGACCATCGATTCAAGTCCGTTTGCAACGAGATTCAGAATCACTTGCTTCATTTCCGCCGCACTGACATCGAGAAAGTGCGGCTGACTCCGGTCAAACTCGATTTGGTAGCAATCGAATTTGCTCATGTGCGAGACCATGTCCAGCACCTCGGCGACGATCCTCGTCAGATCCTGCCGGGCCTTGGGTCCGTTTGTTCCGCGAGCAAAATCCAGCACCCGCGACGTAATCTGCTGACAACGCGCCGATTCACGCTCGATCATCCCCAGATAGGTTGACAGTAACTCGAGGTCTGACGCGGGGAGCTCCGTCCCGAGAGAACCATCGCCGATGCGGCTGATCAGTGATTCGGCGGCAGCACCAATCGCCTGCAACGGATTGTTGATCTCGTGCGAAATCCCCGAGGCAAAAAATCCGATCCCCGCCAGACGCTCATTCCGCAGAATCTGACGGCTGCGCTCCTCGACTTCCCGCGCCAGTTTGGCTTTATCCGTCATAAAGCGTTCAGTCATCTTATTGAACATTTCGGCCAATTCCGCCATCTCGTCCTTGCCGGGAAGTTTCAATCGGTAGGTGAAGTCTCCATGCGCCACACGGGACGCCGCCTGATGTAACTTCCGAATCGGAATCAGAATCCAGTGATAGCCCGAGTAGATCAGCGTAAAAAACAACGTCACCACAATCATGGTGGGAATGCCGATCAGCCATAACCGCCATTCGATCTCGTGATGAAATCCCGGTAACCGAGATTCGACTCGACTCTCGTGGATCGGGATCTGCTGGACGAGGACCTGCAATTCGTCCACCCCCAGCACCATCGTTTCAATGATCTGCGGGTCTGGGTTCGCTGTGGATTGAAGTCGCGTATTGAGCAGATCCAAGCGAAATAGCAGCGACTTGATTTGGTCGAGACGTGGTTGCGTCAGCGATCGCCACGTTTTCATATCCGAATTCGAGAGGTCCGCCCCCCGCCGGTAAAACTCGGTCAGTTCCTCACGGGCTTTCTGCCGTCGCTCTACCCACAACTGTTTATCAAAGGTCAATTCGAGATTGAGGTTTTCCGAGGCTTCTGCCGATGAGCTCCAAAGAGGTTCGTCGATCCGCTTGCGGACATGAATAAACGGTTGAATCAATCCCGCCATCGCGGCGGCCAGTTCGGCTCGCTGCGGCTCTTTTTCCCGACTGAAACGCAGGTCATCAACCAGACCCCAATACGAATACAAGGCCGAGCAACCGGCAAGGGTCAAGAGCAGGAGCATGGCAAAAACCACCACCAGCTCGATCGCCAGCTTACGTCGGATAGAACGTGTGAGAATCAAAGCGACTTCCTTGTCAGCATCTCTAAACCCGACTGGCACGAACGATTCCGAATTCGCTCGCGATACCCAGGACAGGTACCACATCGAGATTACACGGATTTACTCGTTCTCTCAACATCGCAAGGGGTTAAAAGTGGTGCTCGTTGCAAAAGCGCACTCGACCGCCAGAAGTCGGGAAAGACTTATCGAGGGATTAAGCGTCGACCAAAACTTTCTCGCTGTCGATCTGTTTTTCGAGCGGGTTGCAGCGCGGCTTCGGGGTCAACGGGTTGGCTGCCCCTCAGCGACGAAATCAGTTTGCCGATCGACTGGTGTGCCGCACGCGTTTGCCGAATGACGAGCACCGCATACGGCGTGGGATTCTGTTTCACATCAGCTGTTCCGGATTCGGCCGCAATCAGCCGAATCGTCCCGGGCCCCCCTCGGTTCTGCTCAGAGGACCAAGTCCCTGGCAGGATCAGATCCGGGAGTAATCGAGAAAGATCCCTCGCCATCGATTCGGTCAGCCGATAATAGCCCGTAACCAATTCGGCGGGATCCAACGTTTTTTCCGGGCGAAATTTCGAGGCTTTCAAGGCAATGCGATAGTTTTCCAATAATTGCAGCACTTCATCCAATACCGATTCCGTATGCCGCGCAACCAGGACTCCAGGCTTGGGGACTTCGAGACTGCCAGCTCGATCATCCTGAGTTTTCCAAGACGCACGTGTCTGAGTTTCAATCGCCTTCTTCAATGCCATCGATTCCTGCGAATCGCTGCAAAGATCGCGAACATCAAAGACTGCCGTCTTATGATTTTTGTTCGCCGATTCGTAGCTCGTGATCCAGAGCACCTCATCGCGCAGTGACCAGCTCAGCCCCAAATTCGAGAGCAGAGAACCCAATACCGACCCCAGCTTTTGCTCGGTCAACGTCAAAGTAACCGGTGCCCGTTCCCGAACCGTTCCAGCGGTCATCGCGATCCGATCCAGGCGAATCGGAATCTGTGCCAGCCGGGAAATTTCTTGCACAGCAATGACCAGCGGGGTCTCTTGAAAGTCGACAGTCAATTTTTGTTCGAGGGCCGTGCGCAGTTTTTCCTGACCCGGTGAATCCATGGTGAATGTCCGTCGACCATGCTTCCGCAGTGCGGACAGCAATCCCGCGATCTCCCGATGGGTGTCGTCCTGTTGACGGATGAACACCACATCTCCCAGCAAGACGGTGAATCCCTCCTGAGTACCGCTCCAACGTCCCCCACTGCACTGGCGAATCAGATTCAACAGGTCCGCTGGCTGATAGCCCGCGTCAAACAGATCCCCTAAGTGATAGGAACTCGTCCGATCGTGCTTCAGATATTCTGGCCGGGAGGTCAACACCAGCGAATTGTCCTGCTCGTACCAGCTGATTCCCATTCGCTCGAGACGATTTAATAGTAAATAGAGCGGTGCTTCGCTGAGCTCTTCATAAACCGGCTCGGTCTCTAACACTTTGACTGCCGCCAGAGCCTGATAATCGACCAACAAATTGAGGGACTGCTCTTGCTGGAGCCAGCTGAAGAGTTTTTTGAGTGGCTCACCGTCCAATTTCACGGTCACTGGCGCGGCAAGTTGTGCAGAGACCAGCGTCGCAGGGTCAACCGTTTTGGGGTCGTCGGCAATTTCAATCGATTCCATCTGATCCGGGGCGATTTCGGCCTCGTTCAAGACGGAATTTTCCTGACCCAACAGCGTCGACGACGTGCAGGGTGCCAACCCCAGGATCATCGTGAAGATCGTGGTTGTATACAGGTTTCGCCAGGCGAATCGTGATTCCATGTCAGCCTCGAGTCCTCTACATCATTCATCAAAACCTTGATCTTAGCATGGATCGCTGCAAACCCGGTGGCCTGACTGGGCACAGCCTTGAGTTGCTACAGCCATCGCGGGAACATCCGGAAAAACCTGCGTCAAGCGATTGAGCCCGCAGCAAAACCGTTTGTCATCGGCCCAGGCACTGTCTGCATTCGTTACTTGGCAGGTATGGCAAAAAAACCGCCACCAAACCCACCACCCATACCGCCACCACCCATACCGCCACCACCCATACCGCCGCCCCCCATGCCACCACCACCAACGCCCATGCCGTGAACTGGCATCTCGACCTTGTCACCGAACTGAATTTTATCAATCAACTTGGCAATCGATTCCTGAATTTCACGAGTCTGGCGAATGATCAGCACAGAATTGGCCATCATCATGAAAGCCTCTGCTTTGATCGATTGGGCAGACGATGTTGCATCACCTCCTTGCGCTCGCAAGACTTCCGCGCGAGAAGTGACAGACCTGATCGTTCCCGTTGCCGCAGGACGCGCCGGTGACAGCCAGGTATCGGGCTGGATCATTTCCGGTAACAGCTTTTCCAGATCAATCGCGACTTCGCGTTGCAGTCGATAATAGCGTGTCACCAATTCCTTTGGATCGGCTGCGGCGACCGCTCGAGGCTTTGAAACACGCAGCGCCGATCGATAGCTTTCGAGGAGTTTTAACAGCTCTTCCAGCGTTCGCTCATCCTGCCGTACCACGAGAAGACCCGTCTTCGGTGATGTC
>CAMBQP010000084.1 GCA_945869955.1 Schlesneria paludicola DSM 18645 | reverse complement strand
CGCCAAGCCAATTTATCAATCCGTCCTGGCGCAGCGTCCCGATTTTGTGATTGCGCATCTGAATTTGGGTAAGATTTTCTCGACGCAGGGTGATTTCAAACAAGCGGCGGTGGAATTTCGGGCCTACATCGCTGCGATCCCCGATTCCGCACCGGGCCATTTTGAATTGGCATCCGCTCTGGCCAACCTACAGGAATTCGAGGAAGCCATTTCTTCCTATCGTCAAGCAATTCAACTCGCCCCCCAGTTTGTGGCCGCCAATCTTTCGCTGGGACAGCTTTTGATCACGCAGCAGCGATTCAGCGAAGCCCTACCATTTCTGGAGCAGGTGATTCAAATGGAACCCAATTCTGCCGCAGCCCATGCGAATCTGTTTTTGGCGCTGGCTCAGACGAGGCAAACGGCCAAAGCGATTGCCCACGGACGAGCGGCAGTGGCTTTAGATCCCAATTCATTTGATACCCGGTACAACGTGGGCCTGTTCCTGGTGATGCAAGCACAATATTCCGAGGGCCTCTCGCAGCTGCGTGCCGCACAGAAACTGCGTCCGGACGATCCCCGTCCTATGCTGCAAATCCAGCAAGCGGAAGAGGCGATGAGGAAAAAGCCTGCTCGCTAGCCTGCTCGATGCAAGATCCGCAATTTTAGTCGTCGATTGAAAAACGGGGACTGGTTACGATCGAAATCAAAAAACACTTGAATGATAGGCAGTGTAAGGTGCTAGTCGCCGTTTTTCAGGTTCAACCACAATCCCAGTGAGCGAGGTACAAATCCTTGACTTTTCAGCAAATCAGCAAACAGTACGAGCAGCAAACAGTACGACTTCGGTCCTTGATCCGTTCCCTTTGACGGCCATGAGGATCGGACTGTTCGGTCTCGACCGGCTTCGTAATCCGCTTCTCACAGCAGCGTTCAGGCCAATCCATGGAATACACCATCTGATTCGTGAATCACATCCTTGTCAAAAAATGCGAAGATTTTGAACCACGAATAAAACGAATCGCACGAATAGGAAGAGATTTCAAGATTCTACACCCTACACCCTACACCCTACACCCTACACCCTGAAAACTGAAAACTGAAAACTGAAAACTGAATTTTCCCAATCCCGCACTCGGTTTGTCGTTGAACCGTTTTTCATGGCGTCGGGGGAAGCGGGCGCGATTTGAGGGAACGGAGCATTTCCTCGGCCGGTTTGTATTTGGGATTCAATTTTAGGGCTCGCTCGCCATGCGTCATGGCTGCGGCAAAGTCTTTTTTTCGGTAAGCAATCAGAGCGACATTGAATTCTGCTAAGGCAAAGTTGGGATCGATTTCGATCGCGGCCTGAAATTCTGCTGCCGCCTGATCAAGCTCGCCGAGCTTCAGGTAGACGACGCCAAGATTGTTATGGGCGCGGGAATCTTTGGGCGAAATCCGGATGGCGGCGGAGTACTGGTGAATGGCATCCGTCATCCGGCCAAGCGTACTGTAGACGGTTCCCAGATTATTGTGTGCTCGCGGATTTTCGGGGTCGATTTTCAGGGACGTTTCGTAGTGTTGCACCGCTCGTTTCAAATCCCCCTGTGCTTTGTAGTGGACCCCGAGGCTGTAATGGGCCTCGGAATTCTTTGGGTCGCGTGCGCTTAAAAAGAGGTGCTTTTGAAAGGTGGTCTTGGCAAACTTGCGACTGGAATCGGACTGCAAATTCCGGGCATCCGATTCATTCTTGAGCAACAGATTAAACGTCATTTCGGCCATTTCATCGGCCGATTTCGGGCCGAGCAGGACTCGAACGGGAGGGACTTGAGGATTGCGGGGATTTTCGCTGGAATTGTCAAACGTCAGCTTCATGTGCAGGGTGGTCCCTTGGGGAAGTGACAACGGCTTGATGTAGGTGTAGCGGTTTTGCCAATTAAAATCCCAGTCCTGAATCCGCAGCAGCCAAAGTTTCGTGCCATTGGGCAGCACCGCCCAGCTTTGAACCTCTTTTCCGCGATAATGGGCATGGGCACCGACGGTGAGCAACTGTGCATCGACGGGAAGGACGTATTTGTCAGAGACCGAATACGATTTTTCACCGGCGGGAATGTCGATCTCGCTTGCAATCAACGAGACAACTCCCGCGTGTTTGGTGGGCGGATGTGCCGCGAAATAGAGTGCGACGGATGACTGGATCGGCTCGGGCTTGCCGGTGCCACATAAATGCATTTCCAGGACCAAGTCGGTTCCTGGCTTGAGCGGCCAAGACAAATCTTCGTCGAGCGGGGCGGGGGTCGCGCCGGGGTTCCAGCCAACATTGAACCCATTGTAATCCTCGGGACTGCGTTCCCCTTCGACAATTTTCCCGTCGTAGCCGGGAACGGGGTCCATTTCATCGAGCTGTCGTGACCAACCTGTTTGATCGGTGTACAGCAGCGCATGATGAACAATTTTGGTGTTTCCAGGGTTGAACTCCCAGCCCTTCAGGTATTTCAACTGCTCGAGTGGAATCGGAATCACGAACTTTCGGGTGGTGTCTGAGACCTCGGCAGGAAGGGTGTATGATTCCCGCATTTGCACCACCAAATCTGGTTCGCCCAATTTCCATCCTGTGGGAAAATTCGGGATGCTGGGGAGATCGGATGGATTCCCTTCGAGAGCCCCTTCGCGTTGCCACTGGGCGATTTTTCCTATCTCATCATTTGTCAGGCTGCGGTCTTGTTCGAATTCATTGAATCCCGCAACTGGTCCCCAGGGGGGCATGATCTTTTGATGTGTCACCTCGACGATCTGCAGCGAACGTTTCTGCAGGTCCTGATAGGTGAGCAATGAAAATGGCCCCAATTCCCCTGGGCGATGACAAGCCACACATTTTCGAATAATGATCGGGGCGATGTCGGCACAATAGTTTAATGTTCCCGCTGGCTTGGGAGCGTACGGAGGGGGGGAGGCGACCGCCGGAGGTGGGCCCTGGGGATCAACGACGATCTGAGGCTGGGGCGTAGCCACCTGCTGCTGTATCGGCGCGCGACTGCTGCAGCTGATTCCCAAACCGAGGCAAATCGCAAAGAAAAATCGGATTTTCATGACAGAGACTCCCTGCTGACACGCACAGGTTGAAGTATGCACTCCAGTCACAGGATTGTCGAGCAGTGCGTTTTTTCCAGCCCACGACCAGTACGAGCTGATTTTGCTGTGCCAACACACAGAGCAGAATCCCGGCAGCTGAGCGGGATTTCCAACGAAAGCATCCGCTGGGAAGGTTTTAAAAGCGTTGAAAAGGGGGTGAAAAGTCGAATTTCCTTCGCTCCGTACGAAAAGTGGGAATTCTCATTTTCTGGGTCGAGTCACACACCGGCTTCCAGAATCCTGAAATTTTCTTAATTTCTGAAAAAACAGGAGAATTACTCATTGTTTCTGCGAATAGAATTGATCATAACTTCTGGTATTGAATTCAATCTCATTTCATTGCGGGATGAATCTCAATTCATTCAGATTTAAGCTTCGAAAACCATTTTTTTCATGTTTCTCTGTTACTTCAAAAATTTTTGAAGTGGTTCCATGGATTGTGTCACAGGAAGGACGATGTATGTTGAAATCAGGATCTGTTTTAGGGCGAAGCGTTCGAAAGAAAGGTTTTACACTCATTGAATTGCTGGTTGTGATCGCAATCATTGCGGTGCTGATTGCGCTGCTGTTGCCTGCGGTTCAGCAGGCTCGCGAAGCGGCCCGTCGTACACAGTGTAAGAACAATTTGAAGCAATTGGGACTGGCTGCATTCAATTACGAGTCGACTTTCGGACAGTTTCCGGCCGCGATTTATCTGACTTCGGTGTCGGGAAGCACTCTGAACAGTCTTGGTGAAGGAAGCTATAACAACTCGCCAGCCACAGCCCGGGACGACGCGAACATTCACGTTTGGACAGAAATGTTGCTTCCCTACATGGATCAGGGGAACCTCTACAATTCGATCGACTTTAATGTGCCGATGGCATTTGGGTCTTCCACTGGTGGCCCCGTCAATTTCTCATCAGGTGGCGGCAATAACTACACGACTGGACAAAATTTTGCGGTGATCGCCAACAAGGCCATTCCTGGTTTTATCTGTCCCAGTACGCCGCGAACGAGCAATACGAGTGTCTACCTCGACGATTACGTCGTTGGCAGTTTTTCGTCAATGCAGTATTGGAATGCGGGTGGCGTGTGTGATTATTCGGCATTTGATATCTGTGGAAGCACTCGAAACTACGGTCCCCCGGGAGATCGAACTTGGTTTGATGCCAATGCAAATCCAGGAAATATGGGAACCAAACTGAGTATTGTTACCGATGGGGTTTCCAACACGATCATGGTTCTGGAGATCGCGAACCGTAAGAACGAATGGTCGATGGGGAAAAATATTGGTCCATCGAACTCGAATACTGGCAATCCCAACGCCGCCAGCGGCGATGTTTGGTATGGCTTTGAAATTGGTTATATGTGTTTCCGAGCCAAGACTCCCGGTTCGACAAGAGCGAGCAATACCAATGGTCCTTGCTTGATCAACTGTAACAACCAGTTTGGTGCTTATAGTTTCCACACCGGTGGTACTTCGGCTCTGATGGGGGATGGAACGGTTCGATTTTTGAGTCAAAACATCGATACGGGCATGTTTCATGCCTTAATGTGTATTAACGATGGAACGACTGTCGGGGATTATTAATCTCCTGTGGTCGAAAGATTGAGAAATCCGTCACCGGCCCGTTCATTCGGGCCGGTGTTCTTTTTAGAGTAAGCAGACTCCACTGAATCCCGTTGAAAACTCGGGATTTCAGCTGAGAATCCTGACGACTGCGTTTTTGAGTCACTCGACGAGTTCCGATTGTCTGCGCTGACTGACTCTCGTCGTTTTGTTTTTTGGGGGCATACGATGTTGATTTTTCGTCGATTGATATTTTCCGGGTTGGGACTGGTGTTTTTGGTGGGATGTTGGGGGGCTGAGACGGCCGAGTCTCGCATTAAGGCGATGACGAAGGGGGAACTGAAAAGCCTGGTGGCGGTGAATGGAACGGTTCGCGTAGATGGCGAGCCTGCAAGTAACGTGATACTGACTTTGCATACCAAAGATGGAAATGGGAGCCTGAACACCACGATCACCGACGAAGAAGGGGGCTACTGCTGGACGACTTACATCGGGTGCGATGGGATCGAGGCGGGTGAGTATTTGGTGACCTTCAAGCGATTTCGGAATGCGCAAAAGGAAAAAGGAGATGAACTGCTGCTGGGTCGTTACAGCAATCCACTGGTCAATAAGCACGAATTAAAAGTTGGGGCTGACGAGGGTGAGTTGAGTGTGGATTTTGATCTGAAAATGAAGTAATTGAGAATCCAAACGAGCCTGCGGGGATGCAGGGTCATCAGTCCACCCGCGGGGATGTCAGCTGAAGAGTCAGGGTGCTTGACATCCCCCGGAAGCGTCGAATTTCATCGCTTGGTTCAGAGACAAAGATCTCAACATGTCGCACGCTTCAAGCCGTCCTCTCAGCGACCAACGCCAATTCCATTCGCCAGTCACGCGGGCCTCGCAGTGGTGGATCATCAATTCCTGGGGGGACCTGTTCCTGATTTTGTTGACGCCGCTGCTGGCCGTCCCTGCAGTCCTGATGCTTTATTCGCCTTCCGTGGGGGGGATATCGGCCGAAACCATTTCGCTGATCGTTACCTCGTTGTTTGCTACGGGGCACCATTTGCCGGGGCTGATTCGCGCCTATGGTGACAGCGAGTTGTTTCAGCGATTTCGGTGGCGATTTTTGCTTGCCCCCCCCCTGGTGTTCCTCTTTTACTTCCCGTTGTTCGACTACCACTACGATTTGTACCGTTTGCTGATTCTGTGCTGGGCGACGTGGCATGGGTTGATGCAACTGTATGGATTTGTTCGTATCTACGATGCCAAAGTCGGCTCGACTTCCTCGACCACCGCGTATTGGGATTGGCTGGTTTGTCTCTGTGGGTTCATCACCCCGCAATTCATTCGTCCCGAAAAATTATCGAATATTTTGGTTTATTGGTACTCGTTTGGTGGCCCGTTGATCCCCGCAAACGTGGTGGAAAATCTGCAGAAACTCGGGCTGGGGATTTGCGGAGTGATCTTGATTGGGTTCGTGGTGAATTATGTCATCCAGACCTACCAAGGGTCGAAACCGAATCCCGTCAAAATTGTGATGTTGGTGAGCGGCATTGGTCTGTGGTGGTATACAATTCTCGCCGTCGAGAATCTTGTGATTGGAATTGCGCTGTTTGATATCTGCCACGACGTGCAGTATCTCGCCATTGTTTGGCTTTACAATTGTCGGCGGGTCCGTACCAACCCCCAATTGGGTGGGTTTATGCGGTATCTTTTTCGTCGCAGTATGGTCCTGCTCTACTTGGGGTTGATTGCTGTTTACGGAGCCATGGGTTTGCTTGCACCGCTGGTCGCGGACGGAACTTTCAGCCGAATTCTTTACGGAATTCTGTTCACCTCAACAATCTTGCATTACTATTACGATGGCTTCATCTGGAAGGTACGAGAATCGGTCAATCAGGCAAGCTTGGGTCTGGGACGTAGCGGAGCCCGATTGCCGCTCGCGCAAATCGGTTCCCGTGATCTGCGTCACGTGATCAAATGGAGTACGCTCATGCTCGCCGGGGGGCTGCTTTTTGCGACGGACATGATTGCCCCGCCATTATCGCAAGCTCGCAAGACCTTACTGGGTGATACTTACGCCAATCAGTTATTGGGAAACTTTTTGCCTCCGAAAAGTATGAATGAGCAGAGCTGGTTGTTTGAGCAGTTTCAACGGACACAATCGATCGCGATTTCGGTCCCGGCAGATCGGTATGCGGGTCTTCGAGCCGCTGTGATGCTGGCCAATTTTGGCCGGAATGACGAAGCGGTCGAGTTATTGCAGCGGCTGGTGCAGCGATTCCCCGGTTTTTGCGAAGCCTACCTGACGTGGGGAGGTATTGATCTTTATCGTGGAAATTCCGTACAGGCTGCGGCCTCGTTCGTGGCCGCCCAGGAACGGGCATCCACCGACGTGGAACGGGCAAATGTCAACATTAAGTTGGGGGAACTGCATCTCTATCAGGGTGATCGGGATTCCGCGAAAGCCTGTTTTGATGAAGCGTTGCGGTTGAAGCCCAGCTTGAGTGGTGCGATTGAAGCACTGTACAAGAATCGAAAAGCCTCGAACGCGCGGCGTTGAGTCCTGTTGTGGGTCGGTTTTGACTCCAGCCAAAATGAGGCTCGATTGGGAACCGCACCTGCCCGCCACCTGCGACGGTTTCAACCCGCAAGCTCCATTTTGCAGATCGTTTTTTTGATTTCAAATTCATAAATGAAAATTCCGCGAAGATTTTTGGTCAAGTGATTCTGTGAGTAGCAGCCGTCAAATGCGGTTTGTAGACTTCCCCTGCCACGAGTCATATTTTGGCAAGCGACGGCGATCCGGGCGGTGAGCGAGCTTGCCTGGCGGCGAGCATTTTTTACAGTAGCGAGACGTTTTCCGTAGAGAATCCTTTTTCTTCAGTAAGACACTATTTTCTTCAGCAAGAGACTATGCGAAGTTTTTTTTTGATGCGATGGAAACATCCAGGCAGTCTGCGGCAATTCCTCACTGCGTTGACGACGTTGGTGGCCCTGGTGCTGAGGCAGGAAAATTCGCTTTGGGGGCAGGAGAGTTCCGTCGCTGCAACGGACGATGTGACAACCAAAGCGGGACTGCAATACAAAATTCTCTGGAATTCCGAGGCGGGATCCTATACCTACGCGCCGGAAAAATGGGGAGATTTGCGAATCACATTAACAAACCCCCGGGCGGAAGCCCGAGAGATCCTTTGTACGACGTACTTTGATCAGGATCCGTCGCTGCAGTATGGGCGACGTCTTTCGCTTTTTCCGAATTCCTTGCTGAGGATTTCCCATCCGTTGTTGATTCCGAAGTCTGATCCCGAGAAGGGGCGTAATCTGAATCTGCATAGTTTGGTGCTGGATGTTTCGTCAGGCACCGAGGTCATGGTAAAAGACGACAACGGACTGTTGATCCACGACGGTGCGTTGACGGTAACCCATGGAGGCCGAACAACCGCTGTCATTAGCAGTCCGGGCGTGGGAAATCTGAATTCCCAGTCCGATGTTGCCGACATGCTTTCCGCTGGTCGAGTCGGGCAACAATTGACAAATAAATTTGCGGTGTTCAGCGATTTATTTTTGCCTGCGGATGAAAGCCTCCTCAAGGCGTTCAGTCACGTGGTGATCACCGATGATCGAATCACCAACGACTATGCCGCCTGTAGTGCTCTTCGAACCTGGCTGCATACAGGTGGGCACCTTTGGGTCATGCTCGACAAAGCCGATCCCTCGGTTTTGCGAGGTTTGCTGGGGGATGATTTTTCGGGAACGGTTGTGGGGCGTGTGGGCTTGACTTCGGTTCGGATTGATAAAGCCCCTGCATGGTCGGATACCGAACGCATTCCGGGTGAAACGTTTGAGCATGATGAACCGGTCGAGATGGTGCGACTCGTGACGTCCCAGATGGATGTGTCGTACTTTGTTGACGAATGGCCCGCAGCGTTGACGCGATCCTGTGGGGATGGAAAGTTGCTGATCACGACACTCGGTGCGCGGGGATGGATTAAGCCGCATCCGCCAAACTCAGAAAAAGTGCAGGATCCGCTGAAAAGTTCGAACTTTCTTTCAACGACACCCCTGTTAAACATCGCGAGTGATTTTTTTCGATTACCGAAACCACCGCTGCTCGCGACTTCGACAATCGAGCCTTTAGCGCGAGAATACATTGGTTACAGTATTCCTTCCTGGGGTCGAATTGTGGGGACCCTGCTGGGGTTCTCGCTCGCAATTGTGCTGATTGGTGTTTGGATGAATCGGATTGGTCATCTTGAACATGTCAGCTGGATTGGATCCATTCTCGCGATTCTGGTCAGTGCCGCGCTGCTCATGGTTGGCCGGACAAGTCGACATGCAATTCCTGCGACGATGGCCAGCGTGCAGGTGATTCAATCGCTAGGCGGGACCGATGCCATTCGTTCAGAGGGGGGGCTGGCGATTTATCATCCTGAGGGGAGTGAGGTCTCGATCGAAGCGACTCAAGGGGGACGCATGACGCCCGATATGACGGGCTTCGAGGGGACTGCACGGCGCATGGTGACCACCGACCTGGGGGTATACCACTGGGCGAATCTACCGCAACCTGCGGGGATGCGCTCGACTTCGTTTACTCATTCGCAGTCCGTGGCAAATCGTTTAAAGGCCAGGGCGACATTGGATGCCGAGGGGATCACGGGTCAATACATGGGGCCGAATCTCGCCGGAACCGATGCCATGATTGCCACACGAAATGGTCGCATGGGGGTGACCATGAAAGGGGATGGTACGTTTGTTGGGCGTACAGAAGATGTCTTTCAATCAGGACAATTTCTCGCTGCGGACCTGTTGAGTGATGAGCAGGATCGCCGTCGTCGGACCCTCGAACAATTGTTAACGAACCCCAAACGAAAAGATTATCCGGATCGTCCCCAACTGATGTTCTGGACAGATCCCTGGGATCAGGGGTTCCACTTTGGTGACGGGCTCGCAAGTCGGGGAACGTCGTTGATCGTATTGCCGCTACTGATTGATCGTCCCGTCAACAACACCGATCTGGTCATACCCTCACCACTGATCAGCTATTACAATCGTCGAAACCCCGACGGAACACTTCCTTCGGCGATGTGGGACGCAGCCCGGAAAGAATGGCAGGAACGTTCGTCCCCTGGACTCAACTGGTTAAGTTTCCTGGTTCCCAGAGAACTGCTTCCGCTCGCACCGCGCCGTGCACGCATTGATCTCAGTGTGACTGGTCCCGTCGGTCGAATAGAAATTTTCGGATTAAAATCAGGACAGGTTGTCTCGTTGAAAACGATTATGGATCCGGTTGGCTCGCTTTCGATTGATCTGAATGATGTTGAGTCATTGACGATCGACAGTGAGGGGCGTCTTGCGCTGGGCCTGAGTGCCGGGGATCCGGATCGTCCTGAGCTGACCCATAACTCGGTCCCCGCGAATCTGACGGAAGAGCAGAATCGGTCTGCCACGGAAATTGATCAGAATGCCAAGGTGAATTACTGGCGAATCGAGTCGCTTGCGCTCCAACTTTGGGCAAAAACCATCGAAAAAACGAAGCAGGATTAAATGACGACTTCTCAGCAAAAAACGGTGACATCAGGAGGGCTGGTCGTGGCGATCGAACTTTTAACCAAAAAACCCGAGGTGGCTCGTGCTTAAGGCGATTATTGCCCGGGAGCTGAAATCGCTCTTGCGACGGCGGCGAATGACGGCACTGCAATGTTTGTTAGTGGTGATCTTTGGCCTGATGGTTGCCTTGCGTTGGCCCACCGATGCGCGAGTCGGCCTGACCGGTTCCCGTTCTCAGCAGGTTTTTCAGCTCTTCAGTTACGGCCTGCTGGCAACCATGTTGTTGCTGCTTCCCGTGTTTCCCGCGACAAGCATTGTGCAGGAGAAAAAGCAAGGAACGCTCGGCTTGCTACTCAACACGCCACTGGGGCCTTTCCGGATTTTCTTCGGAAAACTGATTGCCATTCTGGCGATTGCGGGGGTGATTCTGGCCATGAGTTTGCCGGCGGCGAGTGCCTGTTATGCCATGGGAGGGTTATCGCTGTACGGGAATCTCATCCGCATCTTCCAACTGTTAATCCTGGTGGCCATTCAATATACCGCGCTCGGATTACTGGTCAGCAGTTACGCGCAATCCACGGATGCCGCTGTGCGGATCACTTATGGTGTCGTACTTGTGCTCGGTGTGCTCACCTTGGGCCCCCATTATTTTTTGCAGGGGACAACAGGTCCCTTAGCCGATGTGGGAGAGTTTTTCCGTAGCCTGTCACCGTTTGCAGTACTGATGTCGTTAACGGGCACAGGTGATGCGGGTGAGCAAGGGTTGATCACCAAAGTGAATCTGCTCGGGCGATTCACGGTTTCATCCCTGGTGATTGCGATGTTGGCGGCGATCTGGACGATCAGCCGTCTCAACCACACCATTTTTGACCGGAATCGATCTGCGGGGACGATCAGTGATGATCAGGCGGCTTCGGTGCAATTTTTCCGACGTCTCTTTTTTCTGGTGGATCCGCAGCGACGCTCGAAAGGAATATCCTCTTTTAGCAATCCGCTCATGGTCAAGGAATTTCGTTGTCGTCGATTCGGTCGACTGCACTGGTTGGTGCGACTCGTCGCAATCTGCGCCATGCTGTCACTGGGGCTGACGTATGCCGCCACAGCGGGGACACTGGGCTGGGGTGTTGAAACAATTGGCGGGATCATGGTTGTCATGCAAGTTGCGTTGGTGGTGCTGATTACCCCCAGTCTGGCAGCTGGCTTGATCAGCAGCGAGCGCGAGGGACGTGGGTGGCTTTTGTTGCGAACAACTCCACTCTCGATTGTCAGTATCATCTGGGGAAAGCTATTAAGCGTGATTTTACCATTGATGCTGATCCTCTGTGCGACACTTCCCGGCTATATCGTCATGGTTTACATCGAACCGGGAATGGCACTTCAGGTAAGGCGTGTCGTGATTTGTCTGGCGGCGACTGCGGTTTTTGCCATGCTCTTCAGTGCGGCAGTCGGCAGTCTGTTTGCGCGAACGGCTCCTGCCACATCTGCGGCTTACGGAGTCATGTTATCGATCTGTACTTTGCCACTGCTGGTCTGGATGGGGCGCGACGCCCCCTTTGGCCATGATCTGGTGGAAGCCGTACTGACAATCAATCCGATTGCGGCCGCCTTGTCTGTGATCCGAATGCCCGGTTTTCAGAACTACACTTTGATCCCAGGAAATTGGTGGTTCTTGGGAATTTGTTCTCTCGCGTCACTGCTGGTTCTGGTTGGTCAAACCTACCGCATTACACGGCCGCAATAATTTTTGCTGCGGACGGTCCCCTACATAAGAAAATTTCCTTTATGTTACGCTGTTTTTTCCTCTGGGCTCTGATCGTGCTCACCCCGTTCGCTGCGGGGGTGGGTGGCGAATTGACTGCTGATTTTTTGATGGACACCGATCCGGAATTTCCGGCACCCGCTCTCGCTAAACGGTTTACGCGCGATTTTCAGGGGCTTTGGTTACAGGCATTGAAAAAGCCCGAGGTCGATCTGCAGCGGATGACGGCCGAGACGGTGGCGCGAGCTCATTTGCATGGAATTCCTGGCCTCACCGCGTTAATCCCGGAACTCGAAACGATTTTCACCGCCAACAACTCGCACCCCTCGGCCCGATTTGCTGCGGCGCGGGCCTTGATCGTACTGGAATCCCGAGATTCCGCGGCGAAATTGTTCGAGATCTCGCAAAAACAGGGCTCTGATTTGCGGCAGCTCGTCGAACCCGCTCTGGCAAAATGGGATTTCTCTCCAGTACGTGCCGTCTGGATGGCACGTCTACTGTCACCCAAAACCGAATTGACAGAAACAATCCTAGCGATCCACGGTTTGGGGCAAGTTCGTGATCCCGCCGCAATTCCTGTTCTGTCCTCGATTTTCAGGGATTCCCTTCGTTCCGCATCCTTGCGAATTGAAGCCGCGCAGGCTGCTGGTACGATTATGGACGCGGGGCTGGAGGGGGACGCACGGCAATTGTTTGCCAGTCTAACCCCATCGCCTGTCGTGAATCGTCTGTGTGCGGTTCGCCTGCTCGAACGGCATTCTTCGGATGAGGCTCGCCAGATCCTGGTTCAATTGGCTCAGGAATTTGATCCCTCGTTTTCGGCCGACGCCATGAAACGATTGAATGAGCTTGATCCAGAATTGGTCACGCCACTGGCAGACACTGGCATGGGGCATGCGGACCAGCATCTTCGCGAGCAGGCTGCCCATTCCTATTTTCTGCGTCCGTCCGTGGAGCGAATTCAGCGGTTGGCGATCCTGCTGGGGGATCCTCATCCTGCCATTCGCCAGCGGGTTGCAGCGGGCCTGTTTGAACTCTCGCAGAAACCCGAATTTGACGAGACCATCCGCACCTCAGCCATGCTGGTTTTGAACAGTGATCGATGGCAGGGCCAATCGCAGGGGGCGCTGTTATTGGGACAGTTGCAGCATGGTGCTGCTGCCGATCGATGCGTGACGCTATTGGAATCCAATCGTCCTGAAGTCATGATCGCTGCGGCATGGGCACTGAGAAAATTGGCCGAGCCTCGCACGGCGGTGGCGATTGTCGATAAGATTCGTCGGCAGACGGCCGAGCGGAAATTGCGTCCGATTCGGGGTGTGGATGAGCAGGTTGGACATTTGTTTGAGGCCTGTGGAGTCATGAAAATCAAAGAGGCCGAGCCTTTGATTTTGGGGTATGTTCCGAAAGATCTGACCATGATTCGTTCGCGCGGGGGGGCGATTTGGGCTCTGGGACAGCTCCATTTAGGTGTCCCCGATGACAACCTGAGTAACCAGCTAATCGGCCGATATCTCGATGATCAAGCAAACTATCCTGAACATCCACTGATCAAACAAGCCAGCGTCGTGGCGATTGCGCGGATGGATGCAAAGCAACAAGCCGAGGTGCTGCGGAAATTCCTGACACCTCGCCCGTCGCCAACTCCGTTAGGTTTGGCGACGCGTTGGGCAGCTCGCGAGTTGACCGGAGAAGAGTTTCCCGAACCGGAACCCGATGCTTATCCTCAAGGAGTCTGGTTTCTCGAACCGCTGGATGTTACAAAAGAGCATGCACCTTAAGCCTTTTCACGAAGAACACCATGCCTCAAGTCGGTTTATTTATTCCCTGCTACGTCGACCAGCTTTACCCCGAAGTGGCCTTCGCCACGTGGCAGATTCTCGAACGATTCGGCTGTGACGTCGATTTTCCTGCGGCCCAGACCTGTTGCGGTCAGCCGATGGCCAATACCGGGTGCGTCAATGACGCGGTCCCGCTGGCAAAAAAGTTCGTCTCGATTTTTCAAGATTACGAGTACATCGTCTGCCCGTCGGGAAGCTGTACCGCGATGATTCGCAAACATTACGAAGAATTGATGCATGACGATCCGGGTTACGCTCGCGTCCGAACCAAGACGTTTGAGTTGTGTGAGTTTCTCACCGATGTTCTGCAGATCAAATCGATTTCAGGCCGTTTCCCTCATCGTGTCGGTTTACACAACAGTTGCCATGGCCTGCGGGAATTACGGCTGGGTTCTGCGAGTGAAATGATGGTGGAAAAATTTAACAAGGCGGAACAACTCTTGGCGGGCCTGGAGGGGATTGAACTGGTTACGCTGAAACGTCCTGACGAGTGCTGTGGATTTGGTGGGACATTTGCCATCGCGGAAGAGGCGGTTTCGTGCATGATGGGGTTGGACCGGATTCACGATCATGAACAGGCGGGTGCTGATGTGTTGACGGCCGGGGACATGTCCTGTCTGATGCATATGTCTGGATTGATTCATCGTCAGAAATCGCCGCTCCGGGTCATGCACATTGCGGAAATTCTGGCCGAAAGTATGTCAGCGGCTTCGCAATAACAAAGGTCCGTTTCCATGAAGGATGGATTTCTCGGTTATCACACGTCTTTCATGCTCGATGCCGTGGTTGTGGCATTGGTCCTCGTGATTCCGGTCCTGCTGTTCAGTCTGTTTTCTGTCAAATTTCGTCAACACTACGTACGGCACCGCAATCTGCAGCTGACGCTCGCGGTCCTGTTGCTGCTCGCCGTATTTGCCTTTGAATTTGACCTGCACTGGATTCAAGGTGGTTGGCGAAACGTGATTAAAAAGGGTGGGACCCTTTCGATTGATCAACTGAGCCTGATTCAGCGAGTCTTGCAGATTCACCTGCTGTTCGCGGCCAGCACTCCGTTTTTGTGGGGAATCACCATTGCCTTGGCCTTACGCGGGATCCCTCGCCCACCACAACCCTCTTCTCATAGCCGACTGCATTCCTGGCTGGGTTGGGGGTCAACACTGGATCTGGTACTGACTTCGGTCACAGGATTGGTATTCTATTATGTCGCCTTTGTTTATCGCGCCTGAATGATCTCAAAAATCAAGGGACAAACATGTTCTGGATGACTCCTATAGACTGGTGTCGCATGCCGCTTGTCCAGATGTTGATTGCCAGCATACTGCTAATGGGTCATGCCCAGGCACAACCGGTTGCAGGCTTGGGTTCCGAACTGGTGGTCGATGTGGTTTCCTTGAAATCAGGAAAAAGCCTGCGAGGGGCGATTGCGTCACAGCAACCGAACGGCGGTTTGCTGATGGCGATTTCGACTGCGTGGCTCAAGAATTCTCAACCGGCACTGGCGGAAACCGCAGTGGCAGAAACCATGGCGGGTCAAACCACCGCCTGGAATCAAATCCGAGACCGGCTGAAAAACCCCCAGCATCCCCCGATCGATTCTCCGCAGCTCGAGTTCTTTTTGAAGCAGGAACTCGAACGAATTGATGCGTTGATCGCGGAAAAAAAACCACTGCCATTGGAGTTTGTCTGGCTGGATGTTCGCGTGGATTCGATCACGAAAGTTCAGCGTGCGGCCCCTGCACGACAGCGAATCGCTTCGTTTGCGTGGAACGAAAAACTCGCCAATATCGAAACACGCGGGGCCGAATCATTGCAGCTCGAGTTAACTGAGCGGGGTGTGAAGCTGGAGGCTCCGTCGCCCGATTTAGGGGATCTGCTGGCGGCGCGACCCCAGGACGACGAAGAATGGAATTCGCGGCTGGCCCTGGTCGAATACGCCTTGGTCAAACCGCTCAATTTTCAAGGAATGGGTGATACGCTGGCTCGCACAAGTGAAGGTCAGCCGGTGAATCTGGGGGAAATTCTTCCGAAGTTATTCAAACAACAGCTCAGCGTTTTGCTGAAAGATGCGACTGGCGATGTTCGACCCGTGAAAAAGGGGAAAGAAAGTCAGAAGTGGCTGGCCGTGGCAATCCGCCAGGCCGAACAGGCGAAGGTTCGAGGTTTTCGGGTCACACGATTGGAAATGGATCTGGCAAGTTCCCAAGTCATCGTGGAAACCCGGTTCATCGCTCGCGTCGCGGACAAGAAATGGAAAACCATCTGGCTGACAAAAGAACAGGGGGACGGGACGCAGGCCCGTCCGGAAATGGAGGCCCGAATCGAGCAGGATCCGCAATTCAAATCGGCCCTCGATAAGGTCAAATCGCTGGGGATTGCAGACAACGGACTGCTCAAACTGGCGGTCCGGATCGGTGCCGCCACCATGGCGGCTCAACAGTATGCAGACGGTGCGTTTGCAGGATTCAAAGATCGCTACGTTCGCCACCTCGATGCTCCGCCTCTCGTACCCGTCGCCAATCCTTAAACAATTGTGAACCGGCCAGTTCCGATTCGAGGGAGAAAAGGGCCTGCAAAGCGATCTGGCGGGTCTGTTCGATCAACCGGTTTGAATGGTTTATGCGATTCATGCAGGTTGTGCGGGGATTTTCAGACTTGAATCAAACTTCAATCGCCATTGAAGGCGTCGTGTCGTGTATGATCGGAGCAAACCCCGCGAGTCGTCAGCTCTCCGTGATCGATTCTGGCGGTTCAGAGCGTGCAACTCGGCGCTGTGAGTTCTATACTATCCGCTTTAAGGCTCAAGCCTCGCGCTTCCACTGCTTTTTGATGTAACCATGACCTCTCCACACCAGACACCGCTCGGTTGGTGGTCCGCAAACAGCGGCTCACTCGCCATGGAAACCGCTGACATCGCCGAGGCGATTGGCGATGTTAAGGCACCGTTATTGATCGTTGCGACATCACGAGGGCTGGGGCTGGCACGGGGCGGCGTTGGTTTGCTGGGAATCGAAAGGCCCGATTCCCAGGCGTTTTCCGTCGTGGGGATGGTTCCGCCGGTTCGTCTGGACCAACTGGGGGATGCATCCTTTCGCCAAGACTTTGGTCTGAGATTCAACTACGTCTCGGGTGCGATGGCGGCGGGAATCGGGTCCGAGCGAATCGCCGAAGAGATGGCTCATCAGGGAATGCTTGGTATTTTCGGTGCTGCAGGCCTCAGTCTCGCTCGAGTCGAGGCGGCGATCGATCGACTGATGCCGCTGACGGCACACGTCCGGGCCACGTCAAAGTTGGTTGATGCATCATCGCGCCCAAGCGATTCATCGCCGGTTTCGCAGCCGTTTGGCTTCAATCTGATCCATAGCCCCAACGATCAGTCGCTGGAACGAGCCCTCGTCGACCTCTACTTGCGACGTGATGTTCGGGTGGTGGAAGCGTCGGCGTTTTTGGACCTGACACCCCATGTCGTACGCTATCGTTTGCATGGAATCCATCGCGGCGTTCACGGCGAGATCTGTACTCCGAATCGCCTCATCGCCAAAGTCTCGCGCATCGAAGTCGGCTCCAAGTTTTTTGCACCTCCGCCGGCGAAAATTCTGTCTCAACTGGTCGAGCAGGGGGCCATCACGGTCGAGCAGGCTCAACTGGCGGAATCGATCCCGGTGGCCCAGGATATCACAGCTGAAGCCGATTCTGGGGGCCATACCGATAATCGTCCGGCATTGACGCTGCTACCAACCATCCTCGCACTTCGTGATCGTGCTGCAGCCCAGTATGCGTTTGTCCAGTCGCTTCGCGTAGGTGCCGCGGGCGGAATTTCGACTCCCGCCTCGGCGGCGGCCGCCTTGGCGATGGGCGCCGCGTACATTCTGGTCGGTTCGGTTCAGCAGGCTTGTGTCGAGTCGGGGACCTGTGATGCGGTGCGGCAGATGCTGGCGGAAGCCGAGCAGGCAGATGTGACGATGTGCCCGTGTGCAGATATGTTCGAGATGGGGGTCAAGGTGCAGGTGCTCAAGCGGGGAACGATGTTTCCGATGCGCGCCGCCAAGCTTTATGAAACCTATCGGAACTACACAGGAATCGGGGCAATTCCCGCAGCGGAACGAGAATGGTTAGAAAAGAATCTGTTTCGAACCTCGCTCGAGGATGTCTGGCGACAGACGGTTGAATATTTTTCCACACGAGATCCTCAGCAGATTGAAAAGGGGACGCGCGATCCCAAACATCAGATGGCGCTGCTCTTTCGCTGGTATCTTGGCCAGTCATCGCGCTGGGCGAATTCGGGAGAACCGTCCCGGCGACTCGACTATCAAATCTGGTGTGGGCCAGCGATGGGGGCGTTTAATGAATGGACTCGCGGAACATTCCTGGCGCGGGCCGAAAACCGGCGCGTGGCGACCGTTGCGCACAACCTTTTGTATGGTGCTGCCGTGATGCAGCGGTTGTATGCCTTGCGGACTCAAGGATTTCCGATCACCCCGGAACTGACCCGACTCGCGCCTCAGGAGCCGGATGTGATCCGCCCCTGGTTTGAACGGTAATCCCATGCAAAATGAATTTTCTCACCTCCAGACATGATGATGAAATCCCCAAACGCCTGATCGACGACTCAATCACCGATGTACGAACGAGTCTCCCACGCCCTCTAAGTTATCCTGAAATATATGACTGATCCATCTTCATCCACTGCTGAAACTTTTCCCACTCAGCCACCACTGGCTGTGGTTGGGATCAGTGCCCTGTTTCCCAAGGCGTCCAACGCCGAAGAATTCTGGTCGAATATTCGTCGTGGGATTGATGCCATCACGGAAATCCCGGCAACGCATTGGAACCCCGACGACTATTTCGATGCGAATCCGAAATCTCCGGATATGACGTACGCCCGTCGTGGCGGATTTTTGTCACCGCTTCCGTTCGATCCGCTCGAATTTGGGATCTCGCCGAATAACCTGGAAGCGATCGATACGTCTCAGTTACTCGGGATGGTGGGTGCGAAGCGGGCATTAGAGCATGCTGGTTACGGAGCGGGACGCGAGTTTGACCGATCTCGCGTCGGATGTATCCTTGGTGTGACCGGCACGCTGGAAATGGTGATTCCCCTTGGGGCGCGACTGGGCCACCCGCGCTGGAGGCAAGCGCTCAAGGATGCGGGGGTCGCTGACGATGTCGCCGCCGATGTCGTGAATCGGATCTCGGAAAGCTATGTCCCCTGGCAAGAAAACTCGTTCCCAGGGCTGCTAGGGAATGTGGTTGCCGGACGGATCGCCAATCGACTCGATCTGCACGGAACAAACTGCGTCGTGGATGCCGCGTGCGCCAGTTCACTCTCGGCGATCCACCTGGCGGCGCTGGAATTGTGGACGGGACGCAGCGACATGGTGGTCACGGGAGGAATTGACACCTTCAACGACATCTTCATGTTTATGTGTTTCAGCAAAACACCCGCACTTTCCCCGACGGGTGATGCCAAGCCTTTTTCGGATGAGGCGGATGGAACGATTCTGGGTGAGGGGGTCGGGATGCTGGTACTGAAGCGCCAGGTCGATGCCGAACGGGATGGTGATCGGATTTACGCCATACTGAAAGGGATTGGGACATCGAGTGATGGGGCGGGTAATGCTGTTTATGCACCCAAAGCCGAAGGTCAAATTCGCTGTCTGCAGGATGCGTATCGCGTTGCCGGAGTCTCGCCTGACACCATTGAATTGGTCGAAGCACACGGGACCGGAACAAAAGTGGGGGACGCCACGGAAGTTTCGGGATTGATGCAGGTCTATCAGGCGACGGGACGGCGGGGTCCCTGGTGTGCGGTCGGTTCCATCAAGTCACAAATTGGCCATACTAAAGCGGCTGCAGGGTCTGCCGGGGTGATCAAGGCCATTTTGGCGCTACAGCATCGGGTTTTGCCACCGACGATCAAAGTCCAACGTCCCCCCGCTGCGATGCTGGCCGAGGATTCCCCATTCTATGTGAATACAGAACCTCGACCTTGGGTTCGGTCACCGCAGCATCCTCGACGTGCGGCGGTGAGTGCCTTTGGATTTGGTGGGAGCAATTTTCATTGCGTGCTCGAAGAATCACCGCAGCACTTTGAGGAACCGGATTGGGATGGAGAGGTACAGGTCGTTGCACTCTCGGCCACGACCGCGGGTGGACTGATCGAGCCATTGACGGAGAGGGTCCGCTCGCTGGCAACTGCCGACTGGAATGAGCTCTGTTTATTCGCCACGAAATGTCGATCGGACTTTCGTGTTCATCATGCACACCGGTTGTTGCTCGTCATCGAACGGGGCAAGACCGATCTGTTGAATCTGGTGACAAGTAGTGTCACCATGCTGCAGCAATACCCCAACAAGACGATCTGGTCCACTCCGGATGGTGCCTTTTATGGCGAGGGGCGTCCTGCGGGAAAACTGGGAGTTCTGTTTCCGGGGCAGGGCTCACAGTATGTCGGAATGTTCCGCGAATTGACCTGCCGATTCCCTGTTATGCTCGATGTGCTGGTGGAAGCGAACGAGGTCTTCGCCGAGAGTGTTGATCAAACGGCCACGGATCGACTGAGCGACTATATCTATCCGCAGCCCTCGTTTACGGCGGAACGTCGTATCCAGCAGGAAAACAATCTGCGCGCCACACAAATTGCCCAACCGGCCATTGGGGCGACCAGTCTGGCAACGCTAGCACTTTTGGGTGAGTTTGGGGTCGAACCGGAAGCGGCTGCCGGGCATAGTTACGGTGAATTGACGGCACTCTGTGCCTCGCGACGATTTGCTCCACGGGTTCTTTATCGGCTGTCGATGTTGCGTGGCCAGTTGATGGCGGCGGCTCAGCAAGTCGAAGGGGGGATGCTGGCATTAGGAGCTCCGCTGACACAAATCGAAGCGGCGTTGAAAGAGTTATCCGTTGATCTGGTTGTGGCCAATCACAATAGTCCGACGCAGGTTGTACTTTCGGGCCGAATTCCGGAAATTGATCGGGCGAGTGAGCTCTTCGCCAGCCGCAATATTCGCGGGAAAAAGTTGGCGGTTGCGGCGGCATTCCATAGTCCGATGGTGGCTCCTGCCAGTCGTGCCTTTCGCCCCGTACTCGATGAAGTCGAATTCGCCCCGTCGCAGATGCCGGTTTATGCCAATAGCACCGCCACCGAATATCCTGCCGACCCCGCAGCGGCTCGCGATTTATTGGCGACCCAACTGGCCCGCCCCGTGAATTTTGTCAGTGAAATTGAACAGATGCACGCCGACGGTGTCCGCACGTTTCTGGAAGTTGGCCCTGCCAGCGTACTGACCAGCCTGGTGAACTCGATTCTGAGCGGTCGCGACTATCGAGCGATTGCCGTTGATTCTTCGAGTGGCAAACGAGGGGGGATGTTCGATCTGGCGCTCGCGCTGGCACAACTTTCGGCCTTGGGACATGCGGTCCGTTGGGAGCAATGGGACCCCCAACGAGGCCGAGCGAGCGAGCCCGTCGATTCGCGTCGTCTGCGAATTCCGATTTGCGGGGCGAATTATGTTAAAGCCCGTCCACCGATTCCCCCACGTCCCGCAATCTCGCCGCTGACCATCGGTGCGGGACTGGCCGTTTCGCCACCGTCCGTCACAGTACCGTCCGTCACAGTACCGTCCGTGACAGTACCGTCCGTCACGGTACCGGCCATTTCACCACGGGCCGGATCACCGCTGGGAGCCGCAACGCAAGCCGCTGTGGTCAACAAGTTTGTGGTCGGCAAATCTGTGGCCAGTGAACCCGTGACAGCCCCCGCTATGAAGCTTGTTCCTGAGCAGGCCCGAGTTGGCGTCGCGTCCAGTGTCGCTCCCCCAACGCCCGTTGTGACACAGCATCGACAGGTGGTGTCGTCATCTTTGGTGTCCCCAGCCAAGGTATCGCCACCTCGCGAGGCGGTTCTCCCAGCCACCGGTCCGACGATCCCCATTCCACAAGTCGCTTCCGAATCCCTTCAGCAGATTGCTATGGCACGAACAACGGATACCGAGACTCGCAACGCAATTCGCCAAACGTTGATGTCTCTCCAGCGGATGCAGGAAGAGACGACGCGATTGCATCAGCAATTCCTGGAAGGACAAGCTGCGGCATTCAAGACGTTTGAGCGTTTAGCTTGCCAGCGATTGGGTGACGATTTCGAGGTCGATGCGAAAATCGCAGTCCCCCCAGCGATTGTTCCTATCGGGGAAGTGAGCTTGGCGGGTTTGACCCCAATGCAAGCAACAACGTTGCCTCAACCCGCGCCGTCTTCACCACCGGAATCGTTACCGGTTCGGGCCTCGGTTTCGTTTCAATCCCTGGTGAACCCTGCTGGGAATCGATCACGGACGGTAGCGGATCAAGCGCTGAAGACTGCCACACCGACATCCGTGGATGCGGAGCCAGTCGTTCCGCAAAAAACACATCACCCAGCGCTGGCCCTCCCTTCGATGCTGCCCCCCGCAGGTTTGCGGCAACCCGTAATGGTGCCGCAACCAATGTCGAGTATTCCGCCTAGCCCCCACGTTGCAAAAGTTCAAGAGACGGGTTTCACCGAGCCAGCACTATCGGACGAGCCTGCAGCCCAGCACAACCTCGGGCAGTCTTCGAGCATCGTAGCGGCAGAGACTCGGCATTCGTCAGGGGCCATGGTGCTGTCCGTTGTTTCTGAGAAAACGGGCTATCCGACCGAGATGCTGAATCTCGACATGAGCCTCGATCATGATCTTGGAATCGATTCGATCAAACGTGTCGAAATCCTGTCCGCATTGCAGGAACGGGTCCCGAATCTGCCCGCCTTCCAGCCAGATGAACTCGGTGCGCTGCATACCCTGCGGGACGTGGTGACGCTTGCCGATGCGCGGGCGGTCAAAACCGCATCCTTATCGCCGTCACAGCCAGCGAAACTTGCTGCATCCCAATTGGCTAACCCCAATCATTTCTCGCCCGTTGCTGTTGTTAGCCAGCCCGTCGCAACTCGATTTCCATCAGCAGACGCCGGGGAGAGCCAACTCGCACCGATCGTTCTGGCTGTTGTTTCGGAGAAAACGGGGTATCCAACCGAGATGCTGAATCTCGACATGAGTCTCGATCATGATCTCGGGATCGATTCGATCAAGCGGGTTGAAATCCTGTCCGCATTGCAGGAACGGGTCCCCAATCTGCCAGCTTTCCAGCCCGAGGAACTCGGTGCGCTGCATACCCTGCGGGATGTGGTGACGCTCGCCGAGGCACGCTCGGTCAAAACCGCTTCTGCATCGCCGTCGCAGCCAGCCCAGCCAGCTGTCGCTCAAGCACCTGTTCCCAATCAGGCCGCTCCAACCTCGTCCGTACCAAGTGCGGTCGCCAACCAATCCATGGGTACGGGTTTGTCAACTGTAGACGCTGGGGAGAGCCAGCTTGCACCGATCGTTCTGGCTGTTGTTTCGGAGAAAACGGGGTATCCAACTGAGATGCTGAATCTCGACATGAGTCTCGATCATGATCTCGGGATCGATTCGATCAAGCGTGTCGAAATCCTGTCCGCATTACAGGAACGGGTCCCCAATCTGCCCGCTTTCCAGCCCGAGGAACTCGGCGCGCTGCATACCCTGCGGGATGTGGTCTCGCTGGCCGATGCACGCGCGGTCAAAACCGTTTCTGCATCGCCGTCACAGCCAGCCAACCCGGCTTTTACTCCGGCTTCTGTCTCCAGTCGT
>CAMBQP010000083.1 GCA_945869955.1 Schlesneria paludicola DSM 18645 | reverse complement strand
GCCGCCCAGGTTCGCAGCAAGAAAGAATTTCCGGCTGCACTGAAGGCGATGCTCGACTACGACGGACCCTATTTGCTGGACGTGATCTGCCCGTATCAAGAGCACGTTTTGCCGATGATTCCTGGTGGAAAAACGGTCAAAGAAATCATTATCGAATAATCGAATAACCAGTCCGCTGGTGTGTCACCGCGATGCGAAAACGTCTGGGGTGGGCCGAGTCGTCTCGACCCACCCTTTTTTGTCGTAAAAGGTTGTTTCATGTCTACCTCTGTCAATGAAAGCGTGAACTTGTCCACGCGTATCCTCGACCGAATCGAAGAATTGATCCTCACCGCTGAACGTGAGACCAAACCGCTCGAGCTCGATCCGCTTCGCAGCGAACTGTTCGAGCTCTTCGTCACCGCGAATGGAGCTGGCTATACCAACGACGATTCGGATCCGGATCTGTCGGCAGATGGGTTGTGCCGCACACTGGGATTGCGATGGGGTCTGGCCGATGCGGCGAAGAGTGCCCTAGATTCCAGTGGACGGATGCCTGCTGCACAGTTGTCAAAAATGAGATTGCTCTGGTCCGTCATGCGGATGTGGATGGAATGGACGTATGCCTGGAAGCGATGGCCTGAATTTCATCGCGAAGAAGCGGAAATTGAGGGTTGATTTTCCTTCTGTCGACGGAACCTTCGGATCACGAGGTCGCGGCCACGGAATGGTCGACCAACGGTCAGCAGAGGGTTGCTCGTTGCCAAGCCGTTAAAGCCGACCAACCCGCCCAACCTGACAAAGTCGACGACTGAGACCACGGTGTCAGGCCAGGAAAAACAGGAGATTTTTCTGGGGGGATGGTCACGCCAACACCGCTTCAGTATTCGATGGCTCGTAAAACGGTTATGTTAAGAGGTGTGGGTTTGATGATCCGGGTTGACGGTTGGCCGTGTCGAGAGCGACTTTTTGTACCCCGATCTGATACGATTCACTCTTTATCCAATTCCGTTTGAGCAGCGATCTATGATGAATACCACTTCCGTATTCCGCCTCCTGTTGCTGGTTCTCATGCTGGCAGGGATTGTTTTTGGTGATGCTGGCCTGCTTGAAGCCCAACAGCAGGTGACCCCGGCGGGTGCGCCCGTTTTCGCGAACTCGATGGGATCCAGTGTTCCGTATCCTCCCGCTCCGGATGGCTTTTATCGGGGGAGTCTTCCTGCCGGTCGTCCTTCCGGTCGTGACATGGTTGGTTTTTACTTCCACAACCTGTTGCTGATCTATTTGCTGGGGTTATTTGTGTTGTGGGTCTGGACGGCCAGCTGGATCGACACCGATGCCAACCAGCTCAAAGTCTATCCCGAGCTTTGGAATTCGATTGTCCTGCTGGCGGCCGTGTTGGGATTTGTCGGTGCCTTGTGTGCTCCAAATGGATTTGTCAGCTTTCTCTCGATGACGGCTGGTTATGCGATTCCGATGGGGTTTTATGTACTCGAACGGAATAAACGGGTGCCGGATTCGGGTAAAGTCCTCACCCCACGTCATCTCAAATCGGTGGCACTGCGGTTGCTCTCGCGAATGGGTGTGAATATCGGGTCGACCAAGGAGACCCGAAGTCACTCCGGTGGGCCGCCAATCCGACTGATTGGTAAATCAGGAACGGGTGCAGGTGAAATCGATCGGTCCCGCCAAGTGGAAAGTTCATCCGGCTACATCTCGGCACGAGAACTGATCTACGATGCGATCCTCCGCCGAACCACGGATATTCATCTTGAGCCCAAAGAGGGGGAAATGTCGGTGAGGTTGCGCGTCGACGGTGTAATGTATCCTGCGGAAGCCTTTGACCGCAGTACTGGTGACGCGCTGGTGAACATTTTCAAAGTCCTCTCGGCGATGGATATCACCGAGCGGCGAAAGGCACAGGACGGAAGTTTCCGTGCGGAAATGGAAAACCGAACCATCGACTTCCGCGTTGCGACCCAGGGGTTGCAAGGGGGCGAGAAAATGGTGATTCGTATTCTCGACAAGGGAGCCACCGCCAAAACAATGGTCGACCTGGGAATGCGGAAGCAATTGGTCGAGCAGATGCAGACGATTGTCAGTCAGCCGCATGGAATGTTCCTCACCTGCGGCCCGACCGGTGCTGGTAAGTCAACCACGCTGTATGCAGCCCTGCAAGAGATCAACGCCTATGAGAATAATATCATCACGGTGGAAGATCCCGTCGAATACAAAATGGCGAATGTCACCCAGATCGAAATCAACTCGAAGGCGGGGCAGACCTTTGCCACCGCCCTCCGCAGCATCCTGCGGCAGGACCCCGATGTGGTGATGATCGGGGAAATTCGTGATAGTGAAACGGCAAAGATTTCGTGTCAGGCTGCGAATACCGGTCACATGGTCTTTTCGACCATCCACGCGAACGACACCATTGCTGCGTTGTTTCGTCTGATTGACCTCGAGGTCGAGCCCTTCCTGCTCGCCAGCTCAATCTCGGCGATTCTCGGCCAGCGATTGGTTCGCAAGCTGTGTGTCGACTGTAAAGTCGCCTACAAGCCGACCGCAGACTTGCTGCAAAAGATTGGACTTCCCGCAGACAAGGTTGATAAATTCTATCGACCACCCGCCAAGACCGAGGCGATGTGTCCCACCTGCAATGGACTGGGATATCTTGGCCGTGTGGGGGTGTTTGAACTGCTGGTCATTAACGATCGTCTCCGCGATTTGATTCGTGAGACTCCCAATATGTCGGCCATCAAAGCCGAAGCCCGGAAAAATGGGATGTTGTATATGAAGGAAGAAGGATTAAGACTGGTCGTCAAGGGGACAACCTCGATCGATGAACTGTTACGAGTTGTCAAATAGCCAGAAGGGGTTGCACCGGATTTGTTACCGCATTGCCCAGATCGATTGACTCCAGTGCAACCGAGAGGACCTGGCGAGCGTCACAGGAATTTCGCTGTCATTGGCCGCATCTCAGAAAGTCGAATTCCCGTTATTACTCCAGTGGGTTGAGTTGGAAATATCATGGCTATCATTGAGATCGTGTTATTGATCATCGTTGGGGTTGTCACCTGGATGGTTGCGAGCGAGGGAGTCTGGGGGGCCGCCCACACCTTCCTGTGTACGTTGCTGGCCGGTTTGCTGGCGATGAACTTTTTCGAACCACTGGCAAAAGGGTTAGGTGGGGTTGTCGGCGAGAATTATGCCGATATCGTCGCCCTGCTGGGATTGTTCACCGCGTTTGTGTTTGCACTCCGCATGGGAACGGAACAACTCTGCCCGAGTTACATTCAGGTCTCTTCCATGCTGGATCTGATCGGCCGCTGGGTTTTTGGAGCCGTGACGGGTTACTTGACCATGGCCATTCTGCTGACCGCACTGCACACGGCGCCCCTTCCGCGCGAGTTTTTAGGATTCAAGGCCGAACGGGACAATTTCTTTGGCAGTGCCCCTGATCGACAGTGGCTCGGCTTCACGCAGTATGTTTCCGAGAAGTCTTTGTCCAAAGCGATCTTCAAAGACAAATTTGGGAATCAAGATGTGATTCTGACCCATGCATTTGATGGGAGATACGAAAAGGTGGGTGATCCTGGCAAGCCTTATCCGAATCCACTCTGGCCGTCATTTACGATTCGTTATGCTACCCGACGAGATCGAATTGACAATAATCAGGTGGCCGGACCAACTGCACAGCCCCTGCAACAAGCCGCACCGCCAGAGTCGCCTGGTGGGGGTGTGAAAGGGTCTCCTGTCGGATTCTGATTGGCGGCAGGTTGATATTGGCAGGTGTTGAACGAGGCTTCCGTTATTTCACTACCGTGAGGTTAATGACGGTCTGCGGGGAATGACCGAGACGGCAAGAAGCGCGACGGCCGGAGTTAACGGGCCCCGCATCCGGGTATTGGTCCAATAAACCAGATGCGCTAATTGAACCGATGCGATCAGGACGTATAACGGTAGCCATTGCCTGCGGTCCGCACGGCGCAGCGCGAGGATCACACCCGATCCCCCTGCCAGCAAAACGGCTGTGTAAAAGAGGCCAACGGCTTGCAGTCCCCAGCCGCGTGTCGAATTGGTCGCATCACCCTGTGGAACGGTATTCCAAAGGCTTCGAATACGATGCCCGACGGCGGCGATAAACAGACCCGGATTTGCGGAAATCGCTTTTTTGGCTTGTTGCGAATGCCATTGGTCGCGCTGGATTTCCGAGGCCTCAGCACCGAGATCGCGAACGATCTGTGATTCCAGTTCTTGCTGCCACCCAAGCAGGCTTTCCCGTTCCCAGACCGTTCCCCACGGTTGCATCACCACTTCTTGATAAAAGACCGGATTGTTACCAAGCAGCAGCGTATAACCCCCATGGGTCGTGGTCAGGATCGGGACACCGAACACAATCCCATTGCGAATCAACCACGGGGCCACTACCAGCATCGCTCCGACACCAGCAGAGGCCCAAGTTGCAAAGACGGAAGGGAATCGTGTCCACCGGCGAATCGGGCTTTTCCGTTCCCGAATCGCGATCCCCAACAGTTCCCCAAACCCCCACACGAGTGGGATCAGCCAGAATGCTGGCCGGCACAGCACCAGCAGTCCGAACACGATCCCCGTGCAGAGCGAATCAACGGGGCGTTGCGAGTGGTCCTGCCGTGCGACCCCGACCATCGAGAGCCCCATCATCGACCACAGCCAGAGCGTCGCCAAGCAAGTACAAAGCGACTCGGTCATCGGTTGCGCCGTGTACAAGACCAGCAGGGGATCAACCGCCGTCAGCATCGCGGCAACAAACCGCAGTGACCCCAGTTGCAACCGTTCGCCCAGTCCGATCGTCAACCAGATGGTACAGACCCCTGTCAGCAGATTGATTCCGGCCACGACGATGGCGGGGCTGAACCACATCATTCCTGCTGCCAGTCCCAGGGGATACAGCGGGGGCCGAAATGCCGTGGGGGAGGTACTGTTGGGAACGCTGTAGCCGCGTCCCTCGGCCAGGTTCGTCGCGATGCCAAGATAGACATCGCGATCTTCGGTCAGCTGATTGGGCTGATTCAGGATGATTGCCAGTCGCAGTACGAATCCCACGAACAGACACAGGATTGTCCCGATCAGACCCCCGCGTGAGTTTTTCCCGGTCACGGCCATTGGCAGATCATTCTCGCAGATCATTCTCTCGGTAGGTGAAGAGAGATGTGTCACTTCTTTTCCTGCGGGATGATTTTAATTTTGTCGGGGTCTTCCACCCGGATCTGAGGTTTTTCCTTCACGAGCAAGACGGTTCCTGTGACCTCGATCACCTTCCCCTTGAAATGTTCTTCGGGTTTTTCAATCCCCCGCTTTTTAAACTTTTCCATATCATCCTTGGAAATCAAAATCGTGAAGTTCTTTGCATCCTTGTAGTCTTCCTCGGAATTGAGATACCGATTATCACGGCCACCCGACGATTTGACCTCAAACTTCACGACCACTTTTTCATTGATCTTCTTGGCCGCTTCGGCGGGGGTGAGTGGTCCATTTTCGGCAGCAAAAACCACCAGGGCGGGAATCGAGCAGAGTGCAAACAACAGGCCAGTCAGACGCATCGCAAAATCTCCTGCAGCATTGCCAAGAAAACGGAACAGATCACGGACAATCCTTTGTACCAGACCAGATAATGGAATTCGACGGTGAGAACGATCGTCACCAGTCCCCGCTCAGCGGTTTCTCCATAACACGTCGTCCGTAATCGCCAACTGATGTTGTGTCGGGCGGATTTGATCGCGGAAACGTTTGGCGTCGCCTGGATAGCCTTGTGTCGGTTTCAATCCCGGAATATGGCTCGCCCAAAATTGGTTAAAGCGATGCATCGCCAGTTCTCGAACATACTTGGCGGTCATCGACGCGAGCGCCACCGGCCCGTGAACTTCGGCACGAGGCTGAAAGCGTAGCACCGTCTTGCCGACCCGGTAGTCGCTCCGCTCGGCCCCCTCTTCCAGTCGAAAAATCATCTCGCCATCCAACACCTCGGCCAGCAGGTCATCATAACGATTGCGGCCACCATGTTTATCGCCCACCACAAAGGTCTCGGTCTCTACGGGATTCCAGACCGAGCGTAATAATTGGAATGCCACGCGTGAGACGACCAGTGATTTGTTATCGTATTCGCGAATCAGTCGATTGAATTGCTGTGGCTCGATGATTGCGGCCCGGACCGCGACTAAGCGAACGTTCTGCCGTTCGCATTCCCCCTGCCAAGCCTGGCTGATTGCCAGATCCAGCGGTTCGGTCGGCAGGTCGAACGGTAACCCGACAGACCAGGGGGGAGTTGCCTCTGCCGCAGGGATTGGTGATTCACCAGCGGTGAGAAGTTGACTCAATTCCTCGAGCGAACGAGGGGCGTGGCCCAGCATTTTCAACGCCGAGAGAACTCCCCGTTCCAACGCCGCAAAGCCCCGCTTGGGCTGAAACACCTGCTTGGAATCGGCAACGTGTAAACGCTTTTCCTGGGGACCAGGTGCGTTGGTCAGCACCTGGTCAAAAGTCCCCCAGAAATCGAAGGTGGCCGGAGGTCCGGGGACATCCCAGACGGTGACGGCGACCACAAACGGGCCGAGGTTTGGCCCTAGCCCTGCTTCATCCATGCCAATCAAACGTGCCAAAACAGGACTCCGACAAGATTTCCCGGACAACCCTCAAGGGAGGGGAACAAAACGGACACAGACCGGACTGCCGACTTCAATCGAATGACCGGTCGGCGTCAACTTGCCTGTGGTTTGATCAATCGCCAGCACCACCACATTGTTGGTGCTCTGGTTCGCCGCCAGCACGAAACGACCCGAAGGATCAATGTTAAAATTACGGGGCGTTTTTCCACCGGTCGACTGATGGCCCATCGCGGTCAAGCGTCCGGTGGCCAGATCGCACTGATAAATCGCCAGGCTGTCGTGTCCCCGATTGGAAACGTACACAAATTGTCCCGAGGGGTGAACCACGGTTTCGGCGGTCGAATTGCCGGGGGTCGGTTCGGGAATTGTTGAGAGCGTATGAATTTCTTTCAGCATCCCGCGGACAGGGTCAAAAGCAAACGAGGTGACGGACGAGGTCATCTCGTTATTGACGAAGGCATATTTCCCCGTCGGATGAAACGCAAAGTGTCGGGGACCATTTCCCGGAGCCACTGCGGCGGCGGGCGGATCATTCGCCGTCAGCAATCCTTTGGCTCCATCAAACCGATAAATCACCACTTGATCCAGGCCCAGGTCGGCCGCAAAGGCAAACTTGTTGGCGGGGTCGAGGTTGATCGAGTGGGCATGGGGAGCTTCCTGACGATCCTTATTCACACTCGAACCCCGATGCTGGATCGAAGCAGAGGCAGCGGCCAGCTTGCCATCTGGACCAATCGGCAGAACGCAGACACTTCCGCCGCCGTAATTGGCGACGAGCACGTTTTTTCCGGCGGCATCAACGACCAGATGGCAGGGGCCGGCACCGACCGACGACTGCTGATTGAGCAGCGTCAGCTTGCCCGAGGCGGGATCGATGGCAAAAGCACTGACACCCCCGACGGGCTTCCCCTGAAAATCGGCGATTTCGCTGACTGCGTATAAAAATTTTTGATTCGGATGAATTGCCACGAACGAAGGGTTTTTCACTTCGGCGGCCAATTCTGCCGGTGCCAGCTTCCCATTCGCCAGATCCAGGGTACTGACGTAGATTCCCTTGGTCTTGTCGTTTGTATAGGTTCCGAAATAGACGCGGACCTTTCCGGCCTCGTCCCCCTTTACGGGTTGGCCGATGCCAAAAAGTGTTGTCAAGACGATGAGCCACTTTGTACAAAGACGATTCATGGTAAACCTGACTGGTGAGGCGTTGCGGTTTGGTGAAAAGGAACACTTGACGATAGACTGGAACCCGGGCAGCGCCAAGCCTCGCCACGGATGTGGATCGCCAATCATCCCTACGAGACAAACGGATTTCGCAACAACAGACCAACAACAGACCAACAACAGACGATGTATTGAGATCGCGGTGGCGACCCTGTCCTGCCAGACCTCGCAGGTTTCCTGGCCCCACTTGAAACGGTGTATTCATGCAAAAAACACGGCCCCGACCGATTTTTCGTGATGGGATCGCCTATCTGCTGCTCGTCGTCAGCCTCTTTTCCGGTCCGCTGCTCTCGGCCGCCGAAGTCCGTTTAAAAAATGGGACAACGCTGCGGGGTACGCTGCTCGTCATGAATACGCTGGCGGGTCGAGCGGTGGGGCTGACGGAAATGAAGCAGATCAAGGATGAAAATCCCGTTCCCCGTAACATAGGCCGTATCGATAACGGTTGGCAGCGAACGTATTTTCCGTTGCAGCAGCGACAGGTGGCTGGTGAGGTGGGGAGTGCCAATCTGGTGGCACCGAATCCGGTGGTCTTCAAGCTTCCACCACCCAGGCGGGTCGGTCAGAACATGACCATCGCCTCGTTCGGTTCGATGACGTATGTCGGTCCCTTCGATGAATTCGGGCATCGGCGATTGACCATCGCCACCCAGAAAAAACCACTCGATGTCTTTCAGGCGATCACCGAAGTTTCGCCCGACCATGTGATGGTGGAAAGCACGAACTGTGACTGGAAACTGGGGCTTTCGCTGAAATCGATCCCGGTCGAGACCCTGGACCCTTTGTTGAAACGACAAATTAAGAAAGACGATCCCGTCGCCCGGTTCGCACTGGTCCGTTTCTATACCCAGGCCGAATACTACGCACAGGCCTTTGCGGAACTCGAATCCATCGGACGGGATTTTCCGGACCGAAAAGAACTGGTCGACAAGTCTCATGACGAGTTAATGAATTTTTTCGGTCGTGAAATTTTGCGTCGATTGGGGCGCCGCAAACAGGCGGGCCAGCATCAACTTGCCGAAACTTATGCCAAAAAACTGATGACCCAACCCTTAAGTGGTCCTGTCACCCAAGAGGTGAAAAAGGCAATTCAATCGTATGAACAATCCCGCCAAACCATCGAACAGGCCAAGCTGCTCTTGAGTGAATGGCAGGCGAAACTGAACAATTCAGATCAAGAGGAAAAACTGCCGGGGCTCCGTTCCGAAATCAACGAACAACTCGACTTTGAAACGCTGCCACGACTGGACGCGTTTCTCAAGGCCGAAGTCGATAAACAATTCGACCCATCACAGCGGTTGGGGCTGGCCTATTCCGGCTGGGTCCTCGGTTCCGCCAATGCCATTGCGGATCTCAATCAAACCTTTCGGATTTGGGAGGCCCGTCACACCGTCATGGATTACCTCCGCAGCGACGACCTGGGTGTTCGTAGCGACCTGCTGAAACAACTTCGCTCACTGGAAGGGGTCAGCCCCCAGATCGTCCTCAACCTGGTTCCGCAGCTCCCGCCGATCCTCGACGCCAGCGAGGTCGAACCGGGGGTGGTTCATCGGATTGAAGCCGAGGGGGCAACCCCGATTGCGTATTCCGTGATGTTACCGGTCGAGTATTCGCCACAGCATGATTATCCGCTGCTGATTGCCTTACGATCTCGAAGTCGGACGATCGAACAGACCGTCGCCGCCTGGGCCGGGGATGCCGATCAACCGGACCTCGGCAGTCAGCGTGGTTATATCGTGATTGCCCCCGATTATGCCGAGGTCAATCAGGCGGAGCATACCTACGGCTCGGCAGTTCATCGCTACGTTCTCGATTGTCTACTGGATGCACGCAAGCGTTTCTCGGTCGAGAGTGATCGAGTCTTTCTCACGGGCCATGCGATGGGAGCTGACGCGGCGTTTGACATCGGCATGGCCCATCCGGACGAGTTTGCTGGAGTCCTGCCGATCGGTGGGAACGCCATCCACTACTGTAACTATTCGTGGTCAAACGGTACCCATACCGCCTGGTATATCGTGGGAAAGGGCTACGATACGAAAGATAATCGCGATACGACAAGTAATGCGGTGTTCGATAACATGCTGATTCGCGGGTCCAAATTTGACTTTATGCTAGTCGAATATCTTGGGCGTAACGGCGAAAATTTGTTTGACAACTTTTCCCGTCTGTTCGATTGGATGGATAATCACTCCCGCCCCGCACTTCCCAAGGAAATCGATGTCCGCTCACTCCGTAAGTCCGACAACCGATTCTTCTGGCTGACAGCAACGGGTCTTCCCCGTGATTATATTCTCCCCGCACCAGCGGGAGCGGCTCAAAAAGTAATTCCGATGGAAATCGAGGCCCGCATTACTCCGGGAAATACCATTGTCCTCAAAGCTTTGGCGGAAAGTTTTTCACTACGACTGACGCCAGAACTGGTTGACTTTGATAAGCGTCTGGTCGTACGAGTTGGTGGTCAGGTGAAGTACAACAATTTCGTGAAGCCCGATTTAGGAGTCTTGCTCGACGAACTGCAGCAACGAGGCGATCGGAAGCGACTTCCCCTGGCTGTGATCAACCCCTGATCACTGGCATGATCACCGGCATGAGATCGCTGGATAAGATTGCCGCAAAAGATCGCTTCATAAGATTGCTAGGGGATTGCGACGTTCTTCCAGTGTCCCACGCGTCACACCGACGCGGTTTGCCGCGTTCAATCGTCGCCAGACTTCTTCCCCTGGAATCCGGTCCGACAACAGGTCTCGATACAGATTGAGAATCCGGATCATCTCGGCCGGTGTTTCATCCAGGAACTCAATCCGCAGATCACAGACTCCTCGTCCCAGCAATTGCGGCACGACTTCTGCCGCACTTTGCGGTACGGCGTTATACAGCGTATTCCGGCAGCCGACATCCGCCTTGAGTGGATGCTCGCTTCCGACCCGATCACGCAACTGAACCAGATGCGTATCACAGGGTCGCCCGCAATTGGTCTTATTGGTGCCGGGGGACAGGACCGCACAGAAGACACAGTGCTCCATATGGAACATCGGCATGTGCTGATGAATCACCACTTCCAGCCATTTGGGAGGAACCGCGCCGACCAGATCCAGCAGTTGGTCGCGATTCAGATCGTACGAGGCGGTCGCACGCTGCGCCCCTTGTTCGATCAGATATTGCACGGTCAGTTCGTTGGTGGCATTCAGCGAGTAGTCGGCCACAAACGGAATCTGTCGCTCAGAACAGAATCTCATCCCCGCCAGATTCCGCACCAGCATTCCGTCGGCACCATACTTCAGCAGTGACTGAAATAACCCCGCCTCATCCGGTTTCTGGATCCGGGGTGGCGCGAGGTAAATCGACAGGCCAGCGGCATGTGCGATCTCGACCCCCTGGCGGTACTCGCGCAGATCCTGAAAGTCGGCGTAAATCATCCCGGCAGCATGTGCGATGCGGCGAGGATCCTCGGCCACTGCCGTCACTTGGGCGAGCGTTCGGCAGAGCAAGTTCAACTGTGGGGTCACAGCGTGTTCAGCATCCTGTCGGACGCGGAGCCCAATCCCCGATTTCATTTCGTTCAGTGCCAGGCCCGCATGCAATGTTCGCGTTGTGGGCTGCATCGCGGCCTGATCCAGCCGAGCCACCAATTCCTGCCGCAGTTTGGATAAGACGCTGAGCGGAATCATGGGCCCGCCAACGATTTCCGCTTCCAGCCCCGCCAACTCGTAAGGGGTGTTTCCCAAGCGACTCAGTTGTTCCACAAAAAAGTCTTCGGTGACCGCATGCTTTCGGGCGAGTGCCAGGGGTTCCGACGAGACGACCCGTTCCCGCAGTCCGACCGCATTCGCGTTACCAGCAGCGGGCTTCACCAGGGCTTCGATTTCCAGCGGTTCGCCCGTGACGGCTCGCACCTTTAGGGTCAGGGGGCGTTTGTGGAGGGGGTCGGGACCGGAAAACGATTTTTTCAGCTTGGCCGTCAGTTGTGGGTCATCGGTTTTCCAGACGGTCTGGCCCGATTGCAGCCGCTGAAAATCGATCGAGCCATGCTGGAATTCCAACTCGACCAACCCCGTACTGACGGGATGCTCCTGTTGCCGTCCCTGCTGCAGCACACCATAGATCCGTCCCCCCTGTTCGTCATCCGCTTCCCGGTTGCCGGCAAACACCACGCCATCCCCGCGTTTGACAGGTCCATCCAGGCGGATTTCCACTGAATTGGGGAACAGCTTCGAGATCGTTCCCAGCAATACTCCCCGTTTGGCTGAGGTGATTGCGGGGACCAGCATTTTATGGTCATCGCCGAGCAGCCATCCGGGTGAGAATCCACGAGAAAACGAGAGCTCCATCTCGCGGACTTCGTCCCGTGAAAATTCGACCGGTTCCCCTGCCATGGCGAGATCAATCGCCTCGCGGTAGTGGCGCGTGATATTGGCGACGTATTCGGGAGTCTTCAGTCTTCCTTCGATTTTGAACGAAGAAATCCCCGCTGCAATCAGATCGGCAGTCAGCTCATAAGCGGCCAGATCCTGCGGACTGAGCAGGTATTTCTGGGCCCCGAGATCGACGTCTTCACCGTCACAAATCAGGTCATAGGGTAAGCGACAAGCTTGGGCACACTGACCCCGGTTGGCACTGCGGCCCCCGAGCGATTCACTGGTGAGGCACTGACCGGAGTAGGCGACGCACAAGGCCCCATGGACGAAGCATTCGAGTGCCACCGAGGTTGACTGACGCAAGCGGGTGATCTCACGCAGCGATAACTCCCGCGCCAGGACCACGCGTTCGACCCCCAGTTCTTCGGCCACCTGGATACACTCGGCACTCGTCAGCGTCATTTGAGTTGACGCATGCAGCGGCAGTTCAGGACAAATCGTTCGGATCAGCCGCAGCAGTCCGATATCCTGGACGAGCAGCGCATCGACACCGGCGGCGGCAATGACACGGACCAGCGCTTCGATTTCTGCCAGTTCATTGGTGAAAGCGAGAGTGTTGAGAGTGATATAGCCTTTGACACCGCGATGATGCAGGAAGCGCATCGTTTCGGTCAGTTCGTCGGGGGAAACGTTGGTGGCCCGAGCCCGAGCGTTGAAACCGCAATTCAGGCCGAAATAAACCGCATCCGCACCATTTTCGACGGCGGCTCGCATACAGTCGCGATCTCCGGCAGGAGCCAGCAACTCGGGTCGAAGCGATTCAGGCAATCTCATTCATCCGCCAATATCTGCAAAGGACATCCATCAGAAACCGAACGCCTGATCATCCCCCAACGGCACGAGCACGTCAATTGGCTCGGGCGAGGTTCCGCAATTCCCCCGAAACAATCGTACCCGTTCAACTCAGTCGCTCCACCGTCAATTAAACCAGAGGGCGAAGCCCCAGAATTGTTGCGGGCCGAAGATTTTTTCCAGGTTTGCACCAAATTGGGGGTCGGCGAACCGGCTGATCACTCCGTTTTCCAGATACGGCGTGGCTGCGGTCCCCTGCAACCAGAGAAAGGGGTCCAGCGGTTTTGGTTCCGTGAAAACGCGGCGCAGATTGATCCCGCGCGTTTTTGCAGGTGTTCCCCGCCAGAACGGAAGGAGTCGTTCCCCTTTCAGCACCAGGTCCCCTTCGTCAAGGACTTCCTTCCAGGTCGCAATCATCGACTCGGTGACTTGCCGCTGCAGAACGCCGGTCTGTTTCGGGTTGGGAATCCATTCGTGATCGTCGTCGGTTTCCTGCAAATAGAAGGTCCACATTTCTCGCGACATGGCGACTGCCGATTCCAGGTGTTGCAGCGACGATTTCATCCGCTCCGGCTCTTTCAGCGGGAATCGCATCACGTGTAAATACGCGATGAGATCGAAGATCATTCGGGTATCGAACCGCATGATCGCCTCGAGATCACGCGGTTCTTCAAGGAGGTACGCATGGGGTGTCACCGGATTTTCGAAAAAGAGATGTCCCGCTGTTTCAAACATCTGCTGGCCATCCACGGCCAACAGAACTTCGCCCCATGCCGCCAGCAGATGCAGGTACCCCCGCAGCCAGCAGACATCGCCGCGATCGAAACCAACCACGAACGAATCGATGTCAGCGGGCGTCAAAGGGAACCGATTCTGAACCAGAATCATCTTTCCAGAAACCAGTTTCCCCTGACCGGTCGCATCCAATTTGATCAGTCCCACATGCAGTGGCAGCTTCACATCGGGAGCTTGAATGGCGGCCAGCGTGGCTTCCGCCGCGTTCAGATCATCGACAAATTTTTGCAGCATCACCCGCAGTTCTGCATAGGAAATTGGCTGGGGATTGGGATTCTGAGGAATTGTTGCTGACAATTGGGGGAGGAAATTTCGAGCCAGTCGTTCGGTTCGCAGTCCATAACGATAGAGGCCTGCTGTCAGGTGCTCGAACCCCAGAAAAAATTGCACCATTCCCAAGCCAAACCGTGCCTGATCATCATTCGGTTTGGCTTGCAATCGAGCGGTCAACGCCGCATTTCCTTCGGCCAATTTTCCCTCCAGCAGATACGATTCCACCAGTGGCGAATCGGTCCCCTGGGGGCGAGCGGGGACTGGATCGGCCAAGGCCAGTTTGACCCTGTCCACCACCCGCGACTGCCGAAATCCGTCGAATTCACGAAGCGGCGGGAAAGGAGCTTGATGATTGGTCTGTGTCCCTTCCTTGGCATCGACTTCCGAGGCACTCAATTCCGTGACACCGAGAGACATCGTCTGCGTCAGGATCAGCCATGACATGAGACCGCACTGCATAAGCCGCAACATGATTCCTCCAATTCCTGCAGGAAGTGTTTTCCAGAGAACGCACTCTGGCAACAACAAAGTCCCCGTCAAGGGGGATCCCACTTTGATGATACAGACCTTCACCCAAAGTTCAGCGACCGTTCTCACGCTGATTTCGAAAAGTTTTGGAAATTCGTGTGACACGATCGTGGACCCTCCTGGCATGCTGTCGCCGGTGCAATCACCTGTCTCACAACCTCGAAGTTGCATTTCTGCTTGAGTGCTTGTACGGTCGCAGGGGACACTTGGTTCTTCTGCGGGGAATACCAGGGTCTTCGATAGGTCCCCTCGTTGACTGTAAAAATCGCAACCCGCTCGATTAATCCCATCGGAAGATGTTCGTCATGATGACTACTCGATCGCTGCTGCTGATGCTCGTCGCCTGCAGTCCATTCGTCGTACCGAGACCGGTGTGCGCCCAGTTGGCTGGCAGTAAACCGAATATTATTCTGGTGATTACGGACGACCAGGGGTATCCACCGATTGGTCGACATGGGCATCCCTGGCTACAGACGCCGCATTTGGATGCGCTCCACGATGGCAGTACACGATTCCGGCGCTTTCTGGTGGCACCGACCTGCTCACCGACACGATCTGCCATCATGACCGGTCGCCATCCGGAAAAGAACGGGATCACCCATACTATTTTGGAACGGGAGCGAATGACGCTGAAAGCGACCATCTTGCCGCAGGTGCTGAAGACCGTCGGCTACCATTCGGGAATCTTTGGGAAATGGCACCTCGGGGACGAGCACCCGTATCAACCGGATCAGCGCGGCTTTGACGAGACGTTTATTCACGGTGCGGGGGGGATCGGCCAAGCCTATGACTGCTCTTGTGCTGACGCTCCGAACAATACTTACACGAACCCGGTCATCCGCCATAACGGCCGTTTTGTACAAACCCAAGGTTTCTGCACCGATGTCTTCTTCACGGCCGCTCTGGGCTGGATCAAACAACAGGCGGATGCCCGCCAGCCGTTCTTTGCCTATGTCGCGACCAACGCTCCACACGGTCCGTTCATCGCACCCGAGAAAAACGCCCGCCGTTTCACCAACCTCGGTTTCGGCAAAGAACAAGCGGGATTCTATGGGATGGTCGAAAATATTGACGAGAATCTCGGCCGTCTTTTCGCCAAACTGGACGAATGGAAACTGAGTGAGAATACGCTGGTCATCTTTATGTCGGATAACGGGATGACGGGAGGGGGTTCGGGAGTACCTGGTCGTGAACTTGCTGCCGGTTATCCGTTCTACAACGCTGGTCAAAAGGGCTTAAAGGGCACAACCGACGAAGGTGGAGTTCGTGTCCCCTGCTTTGTTCGATGGAAGGGGAAGATCAAGCCGGGAAACGAAATCGACCGGATTGCCGCCCACATTGACATCCTGCCGACGCTCGCCGCGCTAACGGGTGCCGCGCTGCCAGACAATCAAGTCGAGGGCCGCAACCTGCTCCCTTTGCTGGAAGGAAAGCTCGAGGGCTGGGAAGACCGTTTTCTGTTTACCCACATCGGTCGCTGGCCAACCGGTGCCGACCCGGATCAATTCCAGGATTATCAATTCGCCGTGCGGAACCAGCGTTACCGATATGTCGGCCCCAATGGGCCGGGGGACAAATCGGGCCCGTCTCTCTTCGATATGGATTCGGATCCCGCTCAGACCACCAATATTTTGGCTGATGAACCAGCTGTCGCAGCACGAATGCATGCCGCCTACGACCGCTATTGGCAGGAAGCACGTCCGCTGATGGTCAACGAATCGGCGCCGATGTCACCCACGAAGCCCTACTTTGTGTGGTTTGATCAACAAAAGTCGACGGTCGGTATCCCGGACTGGAAAGAACCACTTCTTCAATAACCGAAGCTTACAGGGGGGGGGGATTTTGGGGGGATTAAAAACGGGGGAATTGAACAGAAGTTAACAAAGGAAACGAAGGGGTCGAGCAGATGCCGATGGCGGATCATTCCTGAAATTGTATGACGCGAAAGTCTGGCGAATCGGTATCAGTGTCGATGTCAGTATCAGTATCGGGGAATTGTTGTTCAATTCTCTGGCGGTCAAGGTCTGCTTTCCGCTCTTCCTTCGTTAACTCTTCTCCCTTCTGTTCTATCTCTTCATTCTTTGTCCAAGTCTGTTTCAAAAAACTGGGCGTGTCCCTGCGATGATGATGGTGATTTTTTATTAGCCTTTCACGTGCTGGAACGGACCAATGGTGGTTCCGGCCGGGATTTGCAGTGGCCCCTGCAGGACCGCGTGAGGTCCAATCCGACAATTATCGCCGATCACCACCGCACCGCTGATGTGCGTGAAGGGCTCGATGATCGTATCGGCACCGAGCTGGACTTGCGGATCAATAAACGTTTGCTCGGGGACGACGATCGTGGTGCCGTTGACCATCCACCGTACCATCGCTTCGTGCTGCAGGGTCCGTGTCACTTGGGCGAGTTGCTCACGCGTGTTGACTCCGAGTGCTTCGACCATGTCGAACGCTTCGAGCGCCACCACGACGCGGCCCTCTTGCTTTAAAACGCGGGGACAATCGGTCAGGTAGTATTCTGCCTGGCTGTTGTTCGGACGGATTTGATCGAGCGATCCCAATAGTCCCTGTGAATCAAATGCGTAGCAACCGGTGTTGATTTCCCGGACACGCTTTTCGTCGGCCGTAGCATCCTTCTCTTCGACGATCTTTTCAAAGTTGCCGCTCGCACCGCGAATGATCCGGCCGAGACCGAAGTTGGCATCGGTCGTCGCGGTCCCGATCACGCAGGCGGCCTGCTGTTCCTGTTGAGTCTGCAGTAATTTTGTCAGGGACTCACGTTTCAAAAGCGGTGTATCGCCGGCAAGAACCAGCACGGGGCCGTGGTAAGATCGCAGTTGCTCCTGACACATCATCACAGCGTGCCCGGTCCCCTTTTGTTCGGTCTGCAGGGCAAATTCGACATCGGCATGCCGGGCGAGTTCCGCCTGAACCAGGTCGGCCCGATGCCCGATAATGGCCACAATCCGTGTGACTCCCGCCGAGCGAGCGGCGTCTAGGACATATTCAATCATCGGACGCCCGCAGACATTGTGCAGGACCTTGGGAAGTGCCGATTTCATCCGCGTGCTTTTCCCTGCCGCCAGAATGATTGCCATCGAACCTGACATGTTTTACGACTCCGTTATTAAGAAAACTTCGTTCAATTTCTGTGGTTGACAATTACTGATTACGATTGCGCGCCGATGATCTACCCGGGCCAGGTGACCCGAGCGGCTGAAAATCCGCGAGGATCTGCTCGGCAGCAGACTCACCGCTCGAAATCGCATCGGGGACACCGACACCCCGGCAGGCGATCCCCGCCAGGGCGATCCCTGGATGCTCACGCGAGAATTCTTCAATTTTCGCGACCTGTTCGAGATGTCCGACGTGGTACTGTGGCATCGCCTGCCGATACCGATAAACTCGCATAAAATCGGGTTCTCCACGAACCCCCAGCAGTTCACCCAGTTCATCTCGGACGGTTTGCAAAAGTTGTTCATCCGATTGCTGCAGCAGTTCAGGTTGCAGGGCCCCACCGATGAAGGTCCGTAACAGGACGTGGTCCGGGGGAGCCCGATCGGGAAATTTTCGGCTGGAAAACGAAACCGCCAGGATTTTTCGCCCCTCTGCATGCGGGATCACCAGCCCGAACGCGTCGAGCGGGTGGCGGATGTCTGCCAGCCGATGCCCCGAAACCACAATCGCACTCGATGCATACTCGATTTGTTGCAAGGCTGCGCTGAGACGGGGATTGAGCTGCTGGACGAGTAGTCCCATTTGCACCGCCGAGACCGCGATGAGGACCGCGTCAAACGGCTCTGTGGTCCCATCCGCCAGCGTCAACAGATAGCCGGTGCCTGTACTGGAAGTGGTCGGGTGACCTGGTTCGCTTGGGGGCGGTACGCTGGGGGGCGGTACACTTGGCAACAGTGCGCTGGGGGGCAATGTTCCTGCCGCGGCACTCGCATTCGCCGTCACGGAAACGACCTGGGTATTCAAGCGAAATGAACAGGACTGGGCGACGCTCGCGTGCAATCGGTCGACCAGTTCTTGCATCCCCTCTTTGAGTCCCGCAAACAAACCGTAGCGGGCACCACTGGAGGTATCGACGGGACGCTCGGTTTGCGCCCCTCTTCCCCTCGCCGTTCCCGCCGCTCCCGTCTGGGCGGATGGGCGAGATTCGGGACGGGACTTCTGCCGCAGCGCCGCTCGGATCAGGCTGCCATGATCCCGCTCCATTTCGAGAAATCGGGGCATCGTTGCGGCAAGGCTGAGTCGCTGCGGATCCGAGGTATAAATCCCTCCGACCAGGGGTTGAACCAGCCGATCGAGTGCCTCGCGCCCAAAGCGGCGGAGAACAAAATCGGACAGACTTTCATCGACGAGCGGAATTTCGGGGGGTGCGTCTGCCGAATCCGATATACCCGAGGTCCGCGCGATCGATTTGTATCGGCCGGGGATCAACCATTCGGCCAGCAAGCGGAGTTTTCCCCAGACCGAAAAGAGGGGAGTCGTGATGATCGGCCAGATGGCGGTGGGGCTGAGTAACTGAAAACCTTCCGGAATCGGGACCGTCTGTCCTTGATGCAGGACGAGTGCCCCGCGAAACCGGGTGTCGGTCGCCACCAGACGATCTTCGATCCCCAACCGCCGACAGAGACCGACCGCTCCGGGCTTATTCGTCAAAAACGAATCGGCACCGATATCGACAAGATAGCCACCGATTCGTTCGGTCCCCACCAGCCCCCCCGGTCGCGAACCCGCTTCGAAGAGTGTCACCTCGATCGCTTCGCCACGGGTTGTGGCGAGTTCCTGCAAGCGAAAAGCGGCGGCGAGGCCGGTTAAACCCGCACCCAGAACTGCAACACGTTTCACCGAACGAGGCTCAGCCATTTCGACCCATCTCATGCACCATTTCGACCAGGGCTTTCACATGATCTGGCGGAACTTCCGGGAAGACCCCGTGCCCCAGATTGAAAATGTGACCAGGACGCCCCCCCGCTCCATCCAGTACCGCTTTGGCTCGTCGTTTCAATGTTGGCAGATCGGCCATCAGCGAAACGGGATCGAGATTCCCCTGCACAGCGACATCATAGCCGACCGTCTTCCAGCCGTCAGCCAGATCCACTCGCCAATCCAAACCGATCACAGTCCCCCCCGCCTCGCGCAGCAGGGGCAAGAGGGCGGGATTTCCGGTGAGGAAGTTAATCACCGGGGTTCCGGGCAGAATTCCGTCAATCACCATTTTGGTGTAGGGAAGGACATAAGCTCGGTAATCGGCGGGCGACAGGCAGCCGGCCCAGCTGTCGAACAGTTGAACGGCCTGACATCCCGCTTCAATTTGGGCATTGAGATACCGGATCAGGCTGCGTGACAGGCGTTCCATCAGGGTCCGCCAGGCTCCCGAGTCACTGTACATGATTGATTTAGTATTGAGGTAATTTTTTGAGCTTCCCCCTTCAATGGCGTAGGAAGCGAGTGTGAAGGGGGCTCCGGCAAAGCCGAGCAGGGGAATGTTTGCGGGAAGATCACGGCGGATCCGCTGGACCGCCTCGAACACAAAGTGCAGCGATCCCAGCTCTTCCAATTCCTGAATTCGATCGACATCGGCAGCCGATTGAAGTGGATTATGGATGATGGGGCCTTCCCCCTTCGCGTATTCCAGGTCGAGTCCCATCGGCACGAGCATCGGCAGGAGGTCTGCAAACAGGATGGCGGCATCAACTCCCAGCACTCGCTGAGCGGTGAGGGTCACTTCGGCGGCGAGTTCGGGGGATTTGCAAAGTTCGATGAACGTCACTTTGCGGCGCACGGACATATATTCCGGCAAATACCGCCCGGCCTGGCGCATGATCCAGATGGGAGTCGTGTCGGTCGCTTCGCGTCGAGCCGCTTTAAGAAATCGGCAGTTCTTGAGTTCAGGTGTCAGCATCTTGTCTCCGGTCTTGTGGCCCCGGATTGTAGCGCGGAAGGGGACTCAAGGGAAACGCACCGATTCAAATATTGCGGTTCGAGGCCGGAACGTGTGTTTTGGGAAGGGTTTCGGGGATGGGACGTGGAAATGGAGAACCTGCGCGTGATCGTTGCGGCAGGGGTTGGCACCACAGCGGATACGAGCGATTTTCGGGGCGAATGGACCGCAACCGTGCGAATCAAACTGGTGAAACGCTCGCATTCCGACGGAAAATCAGGCAAGATGCTGCCGAAGTGTGAAAAACGAGCTCAACGACAAACTCAGTGCGCGGGCTTCAAACTCGGGTTTATCCGATCAGTGCGAACTTGGCGAGATGTAGGGCATAAAGTTTGAGTTTGAAATAGACTTGATCACGATACCCATCAGCCATTCGCTGCAGGGGACCAATCTTGTGATTGATTCCCTCAAGTGGCCCGCTCGAGATTCGGAAGTCATACCAGTTCAGGACACCGGACCGAGGTGCTTGCAAGGTCTTTGCCATCGTTTGTAATACTTTAATGCCTGCTTTGGTTGCGTGATTGCACCAGTTTTTCAAAAAGCGTTCCGCGGTGATTTTGTTTGACTGTTGCCAAAGCTGTCCGAGTTCTTCCTTGAGGTAATAGGCTGTCATCAAGGGTTGGTTCAGCTCAAGTGCTTGTTTCAATCTCGCCTTCTCGTTCTTCGCATCATTCAGATGCTCTTCACGCTTTAACAGTAACCAACGAATTCCTTTCAACACGGGTTTCGCCATCCCCTCGGCTTCGGCATGCATCCGCCGTCGAAGTTCTGTCAGTTTGGCGTTCATCAGCTTGTTGATATGAAAGCGGTCGAAGACGTGTTTCGCCTTCGGAAGGTTTTTCAATACCGCCGCGTAGTACGCACTGGACATGTCCGTCGCGACGGCTTGGATTTTCGCGTGCGAGCAGTGAACCCGTTTCCAAAAGCGTTTCAGCGAGGATTCGCCCTTTCCGTTCCCCACAAAGACAATCGCGCCCGTCTCCCTATTGATCACGACCGTGAGAAATTGATCCCGTCGCCCAACGCAGATTTCATCGATCGCGATAATCATCAGATCCCGCAGACGAGGTTTGCCAAAATTCTGCTGGAGGTATTTCTTGTCGATGCTGCGAACAATTTTTCGCTCGCTCCGAGATACCTGGCCACATCCTGGATTGTCATCATCTTCCGTAAATCGATGACCCAACGAGCAAAGCTCTCCGTGTATTGACAGTGCGGAACAACTTTCGGAATTGCCGCATTCAATACCTGCTGGCAACGGCGACATTCCAATCCCGGTCCCTTGATAAACAGTTGAGTCCGACAGGTACGTTACTTGTTTTGCGTTCAGTGAGACCAAGTCGCTGGGCATTCGCCGTAGTATTAAACTGGTGAGACTGACGACTAACTCACGCGATCTAAAAAACACAAAAACCTGTTAAACGTTATTTTAAACGGCGGTCAACCACAATGGCGTCGTTCCTGTTTTTAAAACGTTAACCGCTTTCTCCTTGGCACTCGACCCGAAGTCGCCCTCTTCTCAGCCGTGTGCAAAATGGTTCCGAGAGCTTTTCCAGTTTTGAATTGACAGTATTCTCATTTCCGAACAGGCTTCCGATTCTGTGGCTTCTTAACCTTTCTGGCCTCGTAACCCCGGCATAGCGGGCGTGACGTTTGTTTTGACTCTGAAATAGTGTGACAACCATTTGATTTGATGAAAAATAACGCTTTTATTGGCAAATCGCAATGCGGACTGTTTAAATTGAGTCGGAGGATTGATGGGAACCGAGCTCGCACCTGGGCAGAGTGCGTCCATAAGATTGAGAAAGAATTTTGCTCGCGATCCCTGCCGAAACCGCGGTTTAATCCCCAGAAACGTCTCGAATAAGAGTTGGCAATTAAAGAGATTTAAGAGACGGCCGTCGTTTGCTCCGAATCGCCATGTCGGCACGACCCAGTGAGGCATGCGCTGCTCCCAGTAAAATAAGTCTCGTATATCCCAGTCGAGCTTGCGTGGGCCTGTTCGTAGTTCCCGCAGGACTTGATCTAGCTCTGACCGTGTACTAGCAGATTTGTAAATTTGTTCGTATATTGTAATCAATCGGGTTCGAAAAAGAATCGGATGCGCCCGATAAAACGTGCGGGCGACTTCCGAAAAATTTGAGTTCAAACAAAAGGCTTCGCGGCCATATCGTGACTGAAATACTTCAGGTCCATCCCAGATATGGGAGGCCTCAATAATTTCGTGAATCCCCCCAAGCTGATTAGTCAGTTTGAGGGGAACTTGAATCTCACTTGATTGCATATCAAGATTACTATATTTGAATGTGAAAGAATGAGCCGGCCGCCCCGTCGATTTCATGGCACACCAAGTGATCCGACTGTCAGTGCCCGCAGTGAGGGCTGAATAGAGGTGTTCGTGGCGATTTGAAATTGCATTCGCGGAGCCACTGAGAATCTGAGCTGCGAGTGAGACGGTTTTTCTGTAGTCCCCACGCTTCAGAGCGACCGTTGGCCAATTTCGATGCGACTTGCCTGTTTGAAGATCCAAGGTATGATGCGGTTCGAGTTGAGATATCCCGGAAATCCAGGTGAGTTGACCAACCAAGCGCGTCTCTGGGGCGAAACAGATTTCCATTCCTGAAACGTGCCCCCCCTTCAGTTGAACGTGTTTCTGAATCCTTGAAAATACCTCTTCTGGTGACCTCCCACACCAAGTCTTTCCCTGGCCATCCACCCCATAAAATATCTGATACGTCGCGAACGCATCGGGAATGACGACGGGATTAATGCCCCCCACAACAGTCACATAACTACCAGTCCATGCTTTAGTGCGATCCAGGAAATCCTCGATACCCTTGCATTCGCCGATGCTACGGTCCAGAATCTGGCGCCTCGATTGCAATGGCTCAAACGGATCCCAAAAGTCCCCGATCACGATCACGGGTCCCATGCCTGACTCGATGGAAACGAAGTCGGACTCCTCATCAACATAGGCTGAAAATCCAGCACCAAGGTTGATTTCTATGCCACAATTCGCCAGCCCCGTTGCGCCAATAAGGAAATCCTGCTGAATCGGGTTTTTGTCCATCGCTGTCAGCTCCCTGTTAAGTGTAAAAACTTTAATGCGCAAAATTCTATGTTGCATGGACTGCACACATGTCGAATTCAGGTCATGATCTGTGGATCAAAAACGCGGTTTTTGGCGAAAAAAACCTGCGGTAAAAATGCGGTAAGTCAAACAATTTCGATTTTGATTCGGAGATTCCTCTCATCGCAATTTTTTTTCAGGGCATGACATCAAGAACGACCATTGAGGTCACATTCGGGTGCTCATGGCGATCGACATCGATTGCCATGAGCACCGGAATGTTGTGCATCGAGTG
>CAMBQP010000082.1 GCA_945869955.1 Schlesneria paludicola DSM 18645 | reverse complement strand
ATCCGGACGAGACCGCAGAATCAAATGGAAATGATTCGACATGATGGCAAATCCAAGCAGGTCGATCCCGAACGCCCCGGCCAATCGCTGCAACTGATTTTCAATCATGACTTTGCGATGATCGTAATTCTTGCCACTGACGGGATCGTCACCCAGCAGGTAGCAGCGACGAACCACGCGATTCATCACATGGACAACCGCAACCTCATCAGGCGCAAACACTTCCGCTCGAGCCATCCTCGCCATCATTCCGCTCCAAATCAAATGGGATCAAAACCGGAGACGAGCACAATTTGAGCAAAATCGCAACATATTTTCAAGCCAGCTCAGTGTCCCTATGGCCTCGCTCCGCAGTGTCCCTATGGCCTCGCTCCGTCTTTTCCCAGCGTCGATTGATTGGCAATGTCTGGTTGTGGCGGAGTGGCGTCAACGGATTTCGGTTGCGGGTGTTGCGTCTGATGGTTTTTGGTAGCATCGAACCATTCATTCACCCCACGAACCTGGTCACCGGCGATTTCCATGGCAACTCCCTCAATTCCAAAAAGACTGCAAACCGAATTTGCGGCAGGTCGGCTGGTGCCGTTCATCGGTTCTGGTGTCAGTCTGTCCGTGAAAGGCGGACTGTTTCCAACATGGGATGGGCTGCTGAAGCAGATGGCGCAGGCGCTGGAGGACATGGACAATCCCAAATTTGCGAGCCAAGTGAAAACTCATTGCGAACCTCCTGACCCCGATTTTCTCGCGGCGGCAGAAATCGCTTGGCGTCGCCTGAAAAAAGCTGGCTTTAATGATGTAATGTTAGAGATGTTTGACATCACCCAACCGCTGGACGTCGATTTGTCACTCCCGCGTGCCATTTGGAACATGAAGCCCAAGATCGTGATCACAACCAATTACGATCAGGTCCTGACGTGGGCGAATCCCGCAGCGGAAATCCGGCTGAACAGCAACACAGACGAATTGGCAAGTTTACTCCGGAAGTCTTCAGCCGAAAAACCACAGCTCTGGCACTTGCATGGACGCATCTCGACTCTCGGCAGCCTGATTCTCGCCCCCTCGCAGTATGACGAGTTCTATGAGGAGGGCAAAAAGCAGGAGTACGCTGGAGCCAAGGAACAATTGAAAAACTTACTCACAAATCAGACCCTCTTATTTATCGGCTTTGGCATGGAGAAGTATGTCATGGACATGTTGGAGGGTGTCTTCGAAACGTTTGGCCGTGCGACCCATCCTCATTTTGCCTTGGTAAAAAAAGGGGAAGCGGCATCGGCGGATCTTTGGGCGAAGTACAACGTGCAGCTGATCGAATACGAGGATCACGGCTCGCCGCTTGTCGCGTGGCTCAATGAGCTGGCCAAGGTCCCCACAATGGTCCCGGTGGCCCCTGTGCCGGGTGAACCAGCGCCACCAGCCCCACCGGTCGTGCCGTCGGCTTATCGGGAATGGCTCATCGACGATTGCCTGAAAGAGATTGAACTGACGGGACTGAAACCCAAAATCGGTCAGTCGGTGACGCTACGCCATATTTATGTCCCCGTGATCACCCACAACCGCGAAGCCCGATCCGGGAAGACTGGTAAAGCAGACATCGAGGCCCTGGCATCTCCGGGCAAAGAGGAAAAAGAGCGTTATCGATTGCTGCAGAGCCTCATTGCCGACCGGTCGCTGTATGTTTCCGGTCCCCCCGGTTCGGGCAAAACGACCTTTTGTCGCTGGTTGGCGCTGACGATTTGTACGGGGCAACTGACTGAGCATCCGGTCCCTGCTCCCAAGGGGTTTGCCGAAGTCTTTCCAGAAACGCTCCGTGGGTATCTGCCGCTCTTCATTCGCCTGCGGGATTTTTGGGGGTCGCTCCCCCCGCATGCACGAGGTGCCTCGTTGACCCGTGCCGAACTGGAAGGGGCTTTGAAGCGGTGGGTGGACAAGAAAGAATTTGAAGGACTCACTTGGTCTACAGTCAAAGCCCATTTGGATGACGGTACAGCACTCTTGATATTTGACGGCGTGGATGAAGTTCCCACGGAAGGGACACTGGCGGTGCACGCTGCAGAACCACGCGGTTTGCTGCTGTCAGGCCTTTACGACGCCGTTCGTTCGTGGACGAAAAACACAACAAATCGGATCTTGGTCACCAGTCGTCCCTATGGGTTGAACGAGCAGCAGACGCGGAAGCTCGGCCTGGATCACGAGCCGCTGGCCGACTTGCCTGACGAACTGCAGCAACTGCTGGTTCATCGCTGGTTTGAGGTGTTAGGGAAAGCGGAAGAACGCGATAAACTCTGGTCAGATATCCGTGACCGTCCAGAAATTCAGCAGCTGGCGGCCAATCCGCTGTTGTTGACCGCGATCTGTATCGTCTACGGTGAAAGTCGTCGTCTGCCGCAGTACGAGTTTGATCTTTATGAACGAATCGTCGAGACGGTCCTTTGCAATCGATACCCCGATCAAGGAATTGATTTCCATGCGGCGCGGGCCAGTCTGGGGGTCATTGCCCACGGGATGCATACGGGAGCGGGGTTGCGAGAAGAGCGGAATCAGCCCCGTGCGGAATCGACGTTCACGGAAATTGAACAGATGATTCAGCACTATCAGGATCACAAGCCGGGTGGCGCGTTGCAGAAATCCTCGGCGTGCCTGACGCGCGAAGAGCTTCTCAGCCAATCGGGCTTGTTACTTCCGCGTGGTGATCAGAAAGCCTCATTTTACCATTTCACAATTCAAGACTTTCTCACGGCGCAACGATTGTATGATCTCCAGCCGATCGAGGCACTGCTGCAAGTTTTTCGTAAACGGGGTGGTGTACCGGAATGGCGTAAATCGCTCGGCCTGCTGTTCGGTGCCTTGCTGCACAAACACGATACAGCAGATCAGGCGATTGTATTACTCGAGTCGTTGATAGCACCGTTAACCGCTGAGCAAATCCAACTGGGGATCGTGTTGTCCGACTGCTGGCGGATTTTAAAAGGACACGGTCACAGCCCGAGCGAACAGTCGAATGAAAAATTCCGCCAATTTTGTGTCGCGGCGATCCGGCCCGGGACGCCGGTCAGGGAACGGAGGGAACTGGCACTCGCCCTGGGCCGATTGGGTGACCCACGAATTGCCACTGATCTCAGCGATTCCAAGACGTGGGTTCAAGAACCCTCGACCTGGGTCATCCTGAAGTCGGGTGAGTATCCCATAGGTGGCAGTGCGATTCAGGGGGAAGTTGGGAAGGACTTTTCGCTGAAACCAGCGAAGTACAGACTTGATGAGTCGATTCAAATGTCGCGGTTTCCCGTCACCAACCAGCAATTTGCCGCCTTCATTCAGGCGGGTGGCTATAGTGAGCCTGCTCATTGGATCGATCAAAACAACGATGACACCAGTTGGAAATGGCGTGAATCAGGGCAGATCACGGCGCCACTTTATTGGAATGATTCCAGGTGGAATAGTCTCACACAGCCAGTGGTGGGTGTGAGTTGGTATGAAGCGGTCGCCTACTGCCGTTGGGCGAAGTGCCGCTTACCGACCGAACGGGAATGGGAAGCGGCTGCCAGGGGAAAAGCTGGGACCACATATCCGTGGGAAAACGATTGGCGTGAGGGGATTTGCAACACCGCCGAAACAAAGTTTGGTGTGACAACTCCCGTCGGCATGTTTGAGGAATCTCAATCCGAGTGTGGTGCAGGCGATATGGCGGGAAATGTCTGGGAATGGTGCGACGACGTGTATAATTCCACAGATCAAGTTCGTGTGGTCCGCGGGGGCTCCTGGGTCAACTATTCGAGGTACGCTCGTTCTGCCTTCCGCCTCAGGTACTGGCCCCACGACCGTAGCCTCAGTGTTGGGTTTCGTGTGGTTGCTTTGCGTCAGGACTCTTAATTTCCCCTGATTGGCTTTTCTTCTTTACCGCTTTACTGCATTTTCTTTGCTTTTCGCCGCGCAGCGGCGCGCGATTTTTTTTGGGAAACAAAGGGCGCGTGATCACCTGCGTCAAACAACGGCGGAACTGGCGGCCTGAGGGAGCCAGCTCACCCGACCACGCCATAACACCATAACAAGCCTTACTTCCGATTCGCGTGATTCGCTGGATTCATGGTTCACCCTCTTCGCGTGTTTTGAATCGGTTGTGATTCACGAATCGACTGCAGCATGCAATCGATTTGCCTGTGAATTCGATCCGGCGAGCTACCACAGTCCGGATACGGGAACATTCGTTCCAACTCTTCAGATTCGCCAACAGAAGAAGGGATAGCCGGTCAACAGACTGCTCATGCATTGCGAAGTTGTGTCGTAATGGCCACAACCGTATGGTGATTCCGCGGGTATTATGACTCGATTGACGCAGGCCACGAATTGTCACGCCAGGTTGGAGATTTGAGGACCGGAATAGAGAATCCCTCGGCAGAACGCACGCTGCCCGCCGGGGAATTCTTGATTCTGATTCTCCGGAAGCAGGCATGACTCATGCCTTGGGAACACGAAATATGAAATTAGAATCGATCAAATTAACGAACTTCAGGGCATTTCAAGATGCGGAACTTCGCGAAATACCACGCATGTGCGTCTTGGTCGGTACGAATGGGGCAGGAAAGTCGACTCTGTTTCAGGTTTTTGGATTCCTCAAAGACGCGCTGACGGACGATGTTCAGGTGGCGCTGACGAAGCTCGGCGGCAGCCGTGGGTTCCAGGAAGTCCGTAGCCGGGGTACAGACGGGCCCATCGTGATCGAACTGAAGTTTCGAGAATCCGATCATGGACCGCTGATCACTTATTCCCTGTCCATCAACGAGCGAGACGGAGTGCCGGTCGTCGAACGCGAACTGCTGAAGTACCGTCGTGGTAGCAAGGGGCAGCCTTGGCATTTCCTGGATTTCGCTTACGGGGAGGGAACTGCCGTTACAAATGAACCAGACAAAACTCAGGACGAAAAGGAACTCAAACGGGAAACGCAATCCCTGAAATCACCCGAGACACTCGCCCTGAAGGGATTGGCTCAGTTTAAAAAATTTCCTGCCGCGATGGCGATCGGCGATTTAATTACCAAATGGCATATTTCCGATTTTCACATTCAGCGAGCACGCCCGGAACAAGAGGCGGGGCACGCCGAGCACCTTTCGACTCAGGGAGAGAATCTGGCGCTGGTGACCGAGTTTTTGTACAAGCGGCACCGTGACACTTTTGATCTTGTTATCAAGCGACTGTCAAAACGGATTCCGGGGATTTCCAAGGTTGAAGCCAAAACGACGGAAGAAGGACGAGTGCTGTTGAAGTTTCAGGATGGCTCGTTCGTAGATCCCTTTCTGGCACGTCATGTCTCGGATGGTACGATCAAAATGTTTGCGTACCTGGTTCTGCTCTACGATCCCAATCCACACCCGTTGCTGTGCGTGGAAGAGCCTGAAAATCAGCTCTACCCGAAACTTCTGATGGAGTTAGCCGAGGAATTCAGGCTGTACGCGCGTCGCGGCGGCCAAGTCTTTATTTCGACGCATTCGCCGGACTTCCTCAATGCCTGCAAGCTGGAGGAAGTCTTTTGGCTGGTGAAGGAACAAGGCTACACGACGGTCCGCCGGGCATCGGATGATGAGCAAGTAGCAACGTACATGCATGACGGTGACCAGATGGGCTACCTTTGGAATCAAGGGTTCTTCGGGGGGGTTGACCCTCAATGAGCGAGTTGGTTTTCTTTCTCGAAGAGCCCTCTGTGCAGGCGATGCTGGAAGGGCTGTTGCCGCAGCTTTTGCAAGGTGAGGTTCTCGTTCGCTACATTTCCAACGCAGCCGAGGAGTTGGAGAAAATTACAAATGGTCACTACCAGAAAATCTCTGGCTCTCGGGCGATAGGGCCGCTGCTTGATCCCGATAATACACGCTCACCGAGTTTCGCCGCGTTTATCCAAGGATTACGACGCTTGTTATCGCATCCTGAATCTGCGACGTGACTATGCTGGATTATCTGAATCTCGCATTTTGATCTTGTTTGATTTGGTGCGGAATGATGGCAAGGAGGGATCGAGCGGCAGTGTTCGCGTCTGATGCGGCTGCAATTGTGATCTGACGAACCGGTTAGTTCGTCGCTTGATTGGACGAGGCGGTACCGTTGGCCGTGTGCCCCAGACCTGGATGTGAATCCGATTCGGGGAGCCATCTTGTTGCCCGACAAATTTGCGTTGCCAGTTGACGAATTGAATCGTTCCGCTCAGGATACCAGCTGACTTTCAGTGTCTCGGTGGTTTCTTGTGGAATGGAGCTTGCGGATGTCGTCTGTCCCCTCTGGCAAACGAAAATGGAACTGCCCGGATTGTGGTGGTGAAGTCCTGTTGTCGATCACACAACTCGATCCGATCGCCTGCGAAACCTGTATGGCGAAAATGAAGGGACACTCCGGCTCGGCTCGCACCTCAACCACTGTGACCAATCCCACCAACTCCGATGTTCCGGCAGGACCATTGGGTGTCTGGCAGTCACTCCCCGAAACCACCAAGCTGGCGATTGCCGCCATGTCCTTTGTTGTCGGCCTGTTACTCGGCTTGACCGTTGGCTTTATGGTCGGGAAGGGGACGGCACCCGCTGCGACTGCTGTGACGAGGGGTAGTTCTAATGCTTCCAGCTCGGCTCCGAAGGCCGAACCGCAGGAAGAAGAACGACCGGAAGCACCGGGCCCCGGCTACAAATGGGTCCGGGGTCGCGAGCGAAAAGATGGAACTCGGGGAACCGGACACTGGGCTAAAGATCCGCTCTATCGGCCTGAAGAAGCGGCCCCCGTTAAAGAAGCCCCTCCCGCCAAAAAGAAAGCTTCGTCCGGAGCTCGCGATTTCTGATATGCGGCGATTGCTGATCTGCACAGCGGCGGGCCTAGTCTGTTGGTCTTCGGTAACATAAGGGCCTTCGGTAACGTGAGATCGTCAATGCCACGGCGTTGGCCTGTGTGGATCCGGGCCTGCGTGGCACCAGATCATCGTGGAACCAGATCCGTATGGACCCAGGTCAGTGATCCGCTGATTCCGGGTACATTCCCATCGATTGATTCCAGCTCTTGACCACCTGACGGCAAAGCGTGCGGTCGGTTGGGAGTTCGAGCGATCGTCCTCGTCCATCCAAAATCACGCCGACAGTCCCGCCGTGGATGGTGGCGATTCGGGGCTTACCGGGTCCCTCACCGACATCGAAGCCTTTGGCGGGTTCAAGCTGAACTTCGGCGGTCTGACCCACATCCAGCGGGATTCGCAGGATCTCGCCAAAGTGCAATAGACCCGATTCGGTAAGTCCACTGCTGAATTGATAGCGACAGACCGGTTGCCCCGGCTTGCCCTTTCCTTTGGGAGCAATACAAGTTCCCAAATAAATCAGGCAATCTCGCTCGAAGACTTCCATCGCGGCGCGAGGGTGGACCGAGGCGAGCACTCCGAGGTGCGGCATCATGAAAATACTGTCTTTGGCGAGTCGCGTGATCCCTTCCGGTTCAAAGGCATCAATCAGCATCATGGCGGTTTGCTCCATGCGGGGAGCATGCGACAGGACCCCTCCCGAGGCCACCAGCAGGTCCAACGCCATGTTGTTGACGATGGTCTGTGGCCCACTTTGCTGGCCGAAGGCATCTCCGATCGAACGCTGCTGCTGGACTCCCGAGAGCGTGGTGGCGAACTGCTGATGCTGCACATAAGACAACCGCAGGGCTTCACGCGCGACCGCCTGCTCAAACATCAGGGCATCGAGTGTCTGCGGGATTGTGGTGGGCCGAATCATCTTGTTTTTGACTCGATTACGCAGTTCGCGTTCGTCGCAGTCGTAGGGAACCCACCGCAAAATCTTCGGTAAGGTCGCTTCGGCCAGGACATTCGAGATGGAATAGCTCATCCCCAGATTGGCGCTGACTGTGCGGTTGAAGACGCCGCCGAAAACCGAGAAAACGTCGGTGGTGGCACCCCCAATATCAACCCCCACGGCATTGATCCCCAGTCGTTCGGCGATCGTTCTGAGGATATCACCCACGGCACCCGGTGTCGGCATAATCGGAGCATCGGCCCACGAAATCAGTTTGTCGTAGCCGGGAGCATGTGCCATGACGTGCTCGAGGAACAGATCGTGTACACGATCGCGAGCGGGGCCGAGGTGTTCTCGTTCCAATTGGGGTCGCACATTGGGGACGATCGATAATTCGACCGAGGCGCCCAATACTTCTTCGACCAGCGGGGCGGCCTCTTGATTTCCGGCAAAAATCAGCGGCATTTTGTATTGGCCACCGAATCGGGGCTGTGGCTTGGCGGGAGCAATCAGTTCGGCCAGCTGGACCACGTGCGATTTTGTCCCGCCGTCGGTTCCACCCGCGAGCAAAATCATATCGGGGCGAAGTTCTCGAATCCGCTGGATCTGCTCGAACGGTTTGCGTTTATCGTTTGAGGCCAATGTCTCCATCACGATGGCCCCGGCACCGAGTGCGGCTCGTTCGGCACTGGCGGCCGTCATCTCACGGACGACTCCCGCCACCAGCATCTGTAATCCCCCTCCGGCACTGGAGGTCGAGATGTAGAGGTCACACCCCTCTTGACCACGAGCCGGTCGGATGATCTGGCCATGCTCGTCAATCAACCTGCGACCAGCCAGCTCACCCACTTCGGTGGTCGCATTGACCACCCCCATGGTGACATCCGCGGTCGGCTCTTCGACCGTGGTGGGGGCCTCGCCCCGAAAGGTTTGCCGGTAGACGCCATCGACAAGTTCGATCAGGATGGCTTTAGTGGTGGTACTCCCACAATCCGTAGCGAGGATGACGCGGAGTCCCTCGGGATCGGTCACGTGTTTGATCAGATGCGAAGGCTCACGCGTACCGGAAGTCATAACGACACCCTCGACGAAAGGTGAGGCAACGATCCACAGCCTGGGGATGAGGTTCTGTTTCCTGTGACAAAATCGAAATCGGTCCGGCGTTTCAGAACGATTCAAGACGTTTTACGATGTTGTCTGTTCGGGAACATGGCCCCGGATCCCCGGTTCTGGCTGTGAACGGTCACCGATGAAGCGGATCAGCTGTGTGATGCATCAGCTGACTTTTGCGGCACATTCACGGACGTGTCGCAAGCAGGCGTCAATATCCGCGAGCGGATTCTTGGCGTTCTCTTCGTACTCGACCGCGACCAGGTATTGGTACTTGAGTCCCTTGAGTGCCTTGAGCAATTCGGTCACTTTCAGGTCCCCTTCACCGGCAATCTTGAATTGCTTTTGGCCACCGGGGAGTGATTTGACGTCTTTCAGATGGACACCGAACACGCGTGCCCCCAATCGATGGACGGCATCAACGGGATCTTCGTCGCTGCGCAGGAAGTGACCGGTATCGACGCAAGCCCCAATTTTGGCATGTCGATCTTTCACCACTTTTTCGACATCGCTGATCTTGTTGTAGCGATGGCCGGGACCATGATTGTGGATGGCGATCGCGACATCGTATTCGGCGACGAGTTTATCGAGCAGATCGAAGGTGGCGTTGTCGGGATTTGGGTCCGCGCTGATGGATTTGATTCCCATCGCTTTGGCAAATTCAAATCGTTCGCGGGCGGCGTTTTCATTAGTATCGAACGGCAGAACTCCGTAAGAAATGAGCGTGACTCCCGCCTTGGCCAGCGTCTCTTTTTGGGTTTCAATGTGCTTGGGCAAGCTCCCCATCGGAACGTGGTTGGGGTACGCTTCCCAATACTTCAGGCCGAGGGTGCGAGTCTGCTGCAGGGCTTCTTCAACCTTGAATTCTCGCAGGGAATAGCTTTGTAGCCCCATCTTCAGGCCGAGGTACGGATCCTTGACGTCGACCGCGGCGGAAACGCGAGAGAAGGCCAGAGCGGCGGCACCCATGGCACCCGCTTGTAAAAAATCACGTCGATTCAACGGCTGAGTCATGTTTCATTCCTGGTGAAAGAAAAGCGAAGGCGATTGCGTCTCATTCTCGAATCGCCCCATCATCGTGCAGTTCCAATTCAAACCCGAACGCCGGTTTGTTTGAGCGTCTCTCGCCAAATGAACCCGGAACCGGGTCCGTCATTCGCTCGAAAGCCACGCTGGTAAAATACCGACCTGCCGTCGGAAGTGCGAATGAATCGGGCTCGCAACAAAATCGTTTTCTGAAAACAGCCCGACAGCGAGGACGTCTGAGGATCCCTTTTCGCCCGGTGAGACCCCGATCAAAAAGGGGAAGCCCTCGCTAAGCAGGTGAAGTCGGCGTCAGGAAGGCAGTGTTCTAAGGAAGTTGTTAGGATGTCGCCAGTTTCAGACTTGGTATTGGTGGAAGGTTGCAGAATGACAGATTATTTTCGATGTAATACGATCCTCGAAACGATGGGGGATGCGCTGCCGCTATTTGGCAAGGACCAGTTTGCGTCACCGACACGATCCACAATCCCCATGCTGACCATGCTGCGGCATCGTCGTGACCTGTTCAACAAAATCATTGGACAAATGGGATTTTCTGGCGATTACGATCTGTGTCTCGAGCACCCGGTCAGCCCACCCCTGGGAGAGGGCAAAGCCTCCTGTACGGATGTGATGATCACTGCGGGAACCAGTGGTTTGGCCATTGAAGGCAAATGGACCGAACCGATGTACGAAACGGTTGGTGAGTGGCTGAACCAGCGGGAAGATCAGACGAGTCGTCGTCAGGTGCTGCAGGGTTGGCTGAGTCTCTTACAGCCACACGTGGAAAAAACGCTGGATCTTTCGGATTTCGATTCGGTAATTTATCAGATGTTACATCGAGCGGCATCGGCAGCGACGGCAGAACAGCCCGTCATGGCGTACTTTCAATTCAAGCCATCACCCGATCCTCGGACCGCCGCCCCCAACGAAACGCTGGAAAAACTGAGCGACTTGTGGAACCAGTTGGGGGGACCGACTGGGTTTCCGTTTTACCTGGTGGAAATCGAAATCCATCCCACCGACGCGTATGCCCCTTTGAGGATGCTGGCGAAAGGGGATAAATCGACGGCAAAAATTGTGCGTGCGGCGTTGGAACAACCTGTGCCGCTCCTGTCCTTTTCCAACGTGCGCTCAAGAAAAGTGGGATCGTGAGCTTGAGGGGCGGAAACGGTTGTTGAAATGGTCGAAAGTAGTCAACATGACAGTTTGTGTGACTTGGCAAAGTCTTGTGATGGGCTGATCGAGTCCGTCGTCAGGTGATCCAGCGAATCCCAGTGAGAATCCTATGTTAAAATTTGCAAGAACGTTGATCGTGTTGCAGGCCGTCATGATCGGCCTGCTTTTGGGTATGGCTTCGGTACGAGCTCACGCCGAGGATGCGACGAACGTCAAGTCCGTGCTCGAAGCTGCCATCAAAGACAACAAGCTGACGATCGGTGCCGACAATGCCACGTTTGGCGATACGGCACCGGGGATTCCGAAAAAACTGACCGTCAAATACCGCATCGATGATGAGAAGCTCAGTCGTGAAGTCACCGAAGGGGGAAAACTCGAAATCGTCGTTCCGGCCGGCCGTAAATTGGTCATTATGGAAGCGATTTATGGACCCGCAGACGGTTCAAAGCCTTCACAATTCGATCCCAGTATCGCTCCTGAAGAAGTCATCGAGACACTGCCGGGATTCAAGATTGAACACGTTTTCAAATCAGATCGAACCAAGGGGGGCTCGTGGATTAACCTGACGAAAGATCCCCAGGGACGTCTGCTATTGGGGGGACAGCGAGGTCAGGCGATCACGCGAGTGACTCTCGACGGTGGCAAGGTCGTCAAGGAAGAACTAATGACGATTCCCGTCACCGAAACGATGGGGATGCTGTTCGTGGGGAATGTGCTGTATCTCAACGGAGCGGGAAGCGATGGAAAGTATTGCCTATTCCGCTGCAAGGATACGAAGGGGGACGACAGCTACGACGATGTGGAATGCTTGCGTGAGTGGCAGGGGGGAGCCGGCGAACATGGTGCGCATGGGATTGTCCTGGGGCCCGACGGAATGCTGTACATCGTCTGTGGGAATTTCGTGGATGTCCCCAAAGACCTGACAACGACCTCGCCGCACCGCAACTATGGCGACGACCTGGCACTGAAGCGAGCTGAAGATGGCAACGGTTTTGGTGCGGGGCGGCAACCCCCCGGTGGCTTTGTGGCTCGCGTCGATCTGGATGGGAAGAATGCCGAACTGTATTCCTCGGGTCAGCGAAACACGTATGACATTGGTTTTAATGCCGATGGAGAATTGTTTGGCTTCGACAGCGACATGGAATGGGATTGGGGGAGCCCGTGGTATCGTCCGGTCCATGTGTTCCATTCGGTCCGTGGTGGGGACAATGGCTTCCGGGAAGGGAGTGCCAAGTGGCCTGAGCACTACGCGGATAGCCTGCCTCAAACGACGACGATCGGCATCGGTTGTCCGACCGGTGTCGTCTTCGGAACAGGTGCGAAATTTCCAGTGAAATATCAAAAGGCCTTTTATATTTGCGATTGGACCTACGGCCGACTGATTGCGGTCCATCTGACACCCCGTGGAGCCAGTTATACGGGGACGTTTGAAAATTTTGTCGCTCCAAAATCGCTGCGGTCCCCCTCGGGAAAGACTCCGTTCAATTTGACCGATGTGGTGATTGGTGATGACGGCGCGATGTACTTCACGATCGGCGGCCGAGGAACTCAGGCGAGTTTGTTCCGCGTCACTTATACGGGGACCGATCCAGCAACGCCGATTCCCGCAAGCCAGCTGCAGGAGACTGCGGGATACGACTTGCGAGATCTGCGTCACAAGTTAGAGTCGTACAATATCAATCCCGATCCTGCGGGGGTTGAGTTTGCCTGGGCTTACCTGAATCACCCGGATCGCTTCATTCGCTACGCAGCTCGTTTAGCCGTGGAACGGAATCCGGTTGCGACATGGCAAGCGAAAGCCTTGGCTGAAAAACGGCCCAATGCCGCATTCACCGCCTTGCTGGCGCTGGCCCGACTGGGAGACGCCGAGACGCAACCTGCGATTCTGAAATCGTTGATTGCGATTCCATCCGCCAATCTCACCGAGCAACAAACACTCGAGAAATTACGGGTGATTGAAGTTTCGCTTGCCCGACAGGGTGTTCCCGCCGGCGAGATTGCGAAGCAGGTCATCGCGGATCTCGATCCGCAATTTCCCGCCAAAAGCGAATCCCTCAATCGTGAATTATCTCAGGTGCTGCTGGCTCTGGGTTCTCCTTCGGCCGTTGCCAAAACGGTGGCCCTGATGAAGGGGGCGTCCACGCAAGAAGAACAAATGGCTTACGCGATGCATTTGCGGAATATCAAGACGGGGTGGAATGTTGATCTGCGTAGAACCTATCTGTCATGGTGGAACGCCGATCGCTCGAAGGATCATCCTGCACAGGTCAATCAGTGGTTTGATGAAGCCGGAATTCCGTTTAATAATGGTGCGAGTTTTGCGAACTTTCTGCTGCAGGCGCACGAGGCAGCCAAGTTCACGATGCTGCCGGATGAGATCCTCGCCACGAACGACATCTTGTCGGCGTACAGTGAAATGCAGAATCGACAGCCGCTCCTGCCGAAGAATGCGGCCTCGCGGAAACTGGTGCAGGAATGGTCGACCGCCGATTTACAACCGCTGCTGACTCAGGTGAGCAAAGGTCGCAATTTTTCGCGTGGCCAGGAAATTTATGTCGAGGCTCAATGTGCGGCCTGCCATCGTTATGGCGATCGAGGGGGAATGATTGGCCCTGACCTCACCGCAGTCGCCACCCGTTTCAAAAGGCAGGATATTTTGGAAGCGTCGACCGAGCCTTCGAAAGTCCTTTCCGAACAGTATATGAATACGGCAATCGAGACCAATGCTGGCAAGGTCTTCATCGGTCGGATTGTGGAAGAGACGCCGGAAAACGTGGTGCTGCGAACGAATCCACTGCAACCGGAAACAGTCACGATCAAGAAGTCCGAGATCGAGTCGCGAGCGCTCTCCAAGACCTCGCCGATGCCCGCTGGCTTGCTCAACAATTTCAGCCAGGAAGAGATCCTGGATCTGTTGGCCTATCTGGAATCGCTGGGGAGTTCCGCTCATCCGAATTTCAAACCGTAAATTTCGGTGAGGTTCGCCTGGAAGAAACGAGTCGGTAGAGATTCAAGTTCCGCATGAGGCGTGGTGCATTGTTGTACCACGCCTCATCGGCATTTCGTGGGGTGCTGATGGTTGGCGGGTGTTCTCGCGGAAGACTGTTTACTGGTGGCCCATGTGGCCCAGGAATTACATCAATGCCCATTGGGGGACGAGTTTAAACAGCCCGATGGCCATTAAGGCACCGATCGCGGGAATGAGAACCGTGGTGACAAATATCGGGCCATACGCACGGGCGTGGGTCTCGCCACAAATATTGTGAATCAACATCACGACGTAACCATTGGCGGGAAGCGAGTCCAAGGTTCCGGATGAGATGGCAACGACGCGATGCAAGGCCCGCGGCGCGACCCCCAACTGGTCAATGTAAATCGGCTTGATGATCGGGAACGCAATTCCCTGCCCCCCCGAAGCGGAACCAGCAATTGCGGCGATCACCGCAACCGCAATCGCAGCACTCAACAGGGGATCGCCTGGCAAATGCGTGACCCAGCTGACAACGAGTCCGAATGCCGGCAGCGTTTTAATGGCCGCACCAAATCCGACCATGGCACTGGTCGAAGCGACTGCGATCAGTCCGTGCGAAAATCCTTCGCCAAAGCAGCTCCAGACATCGCGCAAGCGTCGCCGAAATACGACGACTGCTGCGAGGACCCCCAGGAAAATGGTGAGTGTTCCGTCCTCCGGAAATTGACTCAAGATCCGCTCAAGCAGCACCATGCGACCTGTGGGGATGCAGGTTGCGGCAATCGAGTGACACAACCAGGGGAGAATATTAAGTGACAGCAGTGTCACCAGTAGTGGGACGAGGGCGAGCCAAATCGAGGGGGCTGCCAGGGATCCTGCTTCGCTGGTGGTCTCGGGACGATCGGTAGGGCGTGGGACAAAGCCAAGCCCTGCTTTCACCTTATGCCGAAGCGTCTGTTCGAGATACCACTGTCCTGAACAAAACATGAAGAGCGCCACGATGAGACTGACTGGCCAGCCGGCGCGGGCATCGGTCAGCGGCAGGCCGGTCGCCGAATCGATCAGGTACTTGATGGGAATCAGGTTCTGAATTTCCGGCGATCCGGCCGAGGTCATGGTGAAGGTGGCCGACCCAAAACCGATCGCCGCCGGAATCAACTCACGCGGAAGGTTGGCTTTGCGAAACAGTTGAACCGCAAGGGGATAAACCGAGAACCCGACGACAAACAGCGAGACCCCACCGTAGGTCAGCACGGCAGCCGAGAGCACCACGGCGAGGCACGCACGCTCGGTCCCTAATCGATGTCCGACGGCCTGGGCAATTGTCACCGCCGCTCCGGATTGGTCCATCAATTTCCCAAAAACCGCCCCAAGGGCAAACATGAGATAAAACCGTTTCACATAATCGGCAAAGCCGGTCATGTAGGCTTCATTCATCTGTACCAACGGATCGACACCACTGAGCGTTGCCGCAAGCAAGGCACAAAGGGGGGCAATGACGAAAATGCTCTTGCCACGGATCACGAGGGTCATCAACAGCGCCATGCAACCGAAGAGAACAGTCAGATGATACAGGTCAATCCACATGTACAGAGGTCTTTCTGGCGAGCGGGCAGAAATCAGAAAAGCTGCCCCTCAAGCACAGGAACTCGCTGCATGCCCACACGAGAATTGGGAGCGACTTTCAGCAAGCGACTTGGTTCGAGCGACCGATGTCGAGTGTATCAGGAATCCTCCGCTACGTAACCGGGGCTTGAGCGGAGGATCGGATATGAGGAGGCTGGCGGGATCTCAAATCGTCGCACAACAACGGTTGGGATTTTGAGGGTGCAGCAGCAGAGATCCTGTTTCGTTGGGTTGAAAGCGATCTGTAGGAAAAGAGACAGGACATCGAGGACCGATTGGTCCAGGATGTCCTGTTGATTCATTACCGTTGATGGGGATGAATCGCTCAGTCGCTCAGGCGATGATCATCGAACCACCGCAGCAACAGATTGATCTCCATCGGACTTAGTTAGCGGGAGCAGGTTCCGCAGCGGGGGCGGCGGCTTTCTCTTCGGCCTTTTCATCGAGCAGCTTCTGGACGATCAATTCCAGCTTTTCGTAGTCATGATACCCAACCACCTTCACACGGACTTTTCCGGTTCGATCAAAAAACATGGTCGTGGGGAAACCGCTGAATTGAGGGACTTGATCCATCACCGAGTCATTGAGCAAGGCGCAGCGATAATTCATTTGCTGCTGCTCGCGAAACTCGTTGATGAGCTTGTTTGCTTGTTCTGGCTCAGGAGATTGCTCTTGGTTGAGTCCCACGATGGCCAGCCCGGCCTCTTCAAATTTTTTCTGTAGTGCGACGAAATGCGGGATTTCCATTTTGCACGGAGGGCACCAGGTTCCCCAGATGTCGACGATCAAGACTTTTCCCTTGAAGTCTGCCATGGCAATCGGTTTGTCATCGGTATCCTGGAGTTTGAAGTCGAAATCAAAGGGTTGATTCTGGGCGAACAATTCATCAATTTCGGCCAGCGTCTTCAGACGATTGGCTTCGGCCTGAAGACGAAGCGTTTCGGTAGCCTGGGCTTTGAATTCGGCATACCCTTCCAGCGCACGGACGTTTGCCAAATCCGCGTCACTCTCGATTAAACCCAGGTCGTTGAAGCCAAGCCCAATCGCCTCGTTGAGGCTATTCAGTGCTTCTGCGGCCTTCTCGTCATGGGCCAGTGAACAGGCTTCGTTGTAAATCAGCTTGCTTGCCAGTTCGCGAACTCGGGGGTTCTCGGCAACCTCAGGCTGAACTTGAATCCCTTTTCTCACATAACCTGCAGCCTTTTGAAATGTCGCAAATTTGCCATCGGTGGTGTCATCCAAAGCCTGCTTTGATAACAGGTCTGCCAAGGTGAACAGCAGATTGATGTTCTCGGGATCGCCGGGAATTGCTTTTTCCAGGGTTGTAACCACCCCTACCATGTCCCCTTGTTCCATCAGTCTCTGGGCTTCACTAAAATACTCGCGCGTCGTCTTGGGTTTCTCTTCAGCAACCTCTTCTGGTTCTGAGGCGGGTTCCGTCGCGGATTCGACGACGGCGGGTGTGACCTCTTCGGTCATTTTCTCGGCCGGCTTAATCTCGGCCGTGACAGCAGATTCTTTGACCTCGACATGATTCTCAGGGGCTTTTTCAGCAGCGACAGGGGGCTTGGCATCTCGTTGCCCTGTAGCAGGGGGAGCTGCAGGCCCACCACATCCCGCGACGACCACGACCAGACAGAGCGAAATTCTACGGAAATACATGACAAACCCTTCCTTGATTCAAATCGCAAATTCGGAAATCACCACACTTGCGATAAATTAGACCGTAAGCCGACCGAGACAGCAACCAGTCCCGCAGGAAAAACAGTGATCGAGGCCAATCATCTCCAAAATTCCATCCCAAAACTGATCTGGTGAAACTCATGATGATTTCCAAGTCGTCCGTGATCGACACCGAAATTTCCAGCCCCCTCGAAGACCAACACGAATGCCACGGCATCGAAGTGGCCTTCAATGCCGTGGCATGATTTTCAGGAGATCAATTACCGACCATCAATTGGCCGATGCGATTGCCGAGAACCTCGGCGACAATGCCGGTTTTCTAAAATTCCGATAGAACGTTACCATCCCCGATATAACCGAGATTTTGGCGAGTCGATCCATCCAGATTTTCACTCAGGAATCGCACCGAACCATCTGCCAGCAGAACTTGGCAACCACCGGTGTGGGCACTGCCAGGAGTTCCCCATTCACCGAGTGTTCCGGCGGGTTGCAGGTAGGTCCACTTGGGAGTGGTCCAGCCACAGCAAGCCCAGTCATTGATTTTCCGTTGACCGTTCATGGTGGCGAAGTCGACTCCCTGACCGACGTGCTGCATACATCCCCAGGATCCCGTGACGCCATCATACACGTTCAGGGTTGTCTCGGAAACCGCCACGGTATTACTGGTTCCATCGGTGACGTCCCGCATCGATGTGTTCGATTCGGGGCCAAACATACAGCGGGTCGTCTGACCCATGTCATTCCACATGGCATCACCAAATGCGGGCGAAACGCTGAAACCGTAGTTTGACTTGTAGGAAATGACCCCCGTATCGCAGCCATAGTTCCCGTCGTATCCATTGATAAACGGCTTGCCGGCATCCGAGGGGCACAGCAGTGCGGTTAACTTCGTCGAGGCCGCCTGTGCGTTGACACCCGTAGGGCCTCCACCAGCGAGTGGAAGTGAGGCACTCGCCCAAGACGGGCCGAGATAGCGCCCCATTGCGGCACTACTGTTGATGGTATTGTACAGCGGGGCTTGATCAAAGTAAGGTAAGAGCTGAATCCATCCAGTCGTGTTTTTCACCGCCTTATATTTTGTCGGATAGGTCGCAATACTGGGACCTGACCCGGAAACCGCGAACGGAAACACACTGAATGAACTGTGGTAATTATGAAGTGCCAGTCCGATTTGTTTGAGATTGTTCTTACACTGGGTTCGTCGTGCCGCCTCCCGGGCCTGCTGAACCGCCGGAAGCAGCAAGGCAATCAACACAGCGATGATCGCAATCACCACCAGCAATTCGATGAGTGTGAACGCAAGGCGAAGCTTGCGGCGAGGCTTGAGAGATTGATGAATGTCTTTCATCCAAGTTTCCTTAAAGTATGATTTTCGTATTCGAAAACAATGAATCCGGGGAGTCTGCTGTCGATTCCCAAATCGAGACTGCCTATTTTTTCTTCAGCGAAGCACTCGAAATTTTAAAATCCAAATTGGTGGTTCCTTTCTCAGGAATATCAGCCAGATTATGCAATCCAACCTTTGCCGGATCGCTATACATTTTGGCGATCGATTCCTGGGACTGAGTCATGGTGGGGGATTCGTTGGCCCCCAGTGGCGTTCCATCCGGTTTTACCTTTCGTGAGAAGAGGACGTGATATTTTCCTGGCGGGATTCCCTCCTTATTCGATAAATGAATCACCTTGAACTTCCCCTCGGCATCGGTAACCCCCCAGCAACCACCGACCGCTTTGGTACCGGGGGCTGGCATAAAAGAAAGTCCCACCCCTGCTGAGGGCCTACCATCCAGCTGGATCATTCCCGAAACGGGAACCAGTTTTTCCGTCGCCCCGCCACTTCCGCCGCAACCCTGACAGGCCCCGAGTAGCAGAAGCAAAAAACAGGGCAACCAATTACTAACGGCCGCGATTGCTTTCTTTGAACGCTTTAATTTAAAGCAAAACGAATCGACCAAGTCTTTTACCCTCCTACCTCAATTGTGATCGGACGAAGGACCAGCGGCAGATTCTTACGCTGCGGAATCTGTGCTCGATCGCCGGTTGATACCAACGGCTATCAAAGCATTTCGCGTGCCGACCGCGTTTGATTCGAGTTGTCAGGCGAGCTTCATTTCCGTGGTGACGGAAGTGCGATCCGATCAGAAATCCCTTCAATCCATAGCCATTTGTGATCAACACGAACATGGTCAGCACGAGTGATCTGGCCGGACGGCCAACGAATTTCGATCTGTTCGACCTCGTCGAGCAGACCAACACCCATGCGTAAAATCCGTTCATTACTGCACTGATATCCATCGCCAGCAGTGACCTGAAGAAACCGTTCATCTCCCTGAGTTACGGTAATCCGAAGTTTGGCTCCGATCGCATCACGATTACTTTGAGTTCCCACCAATTTGATTTCCAACGAGTGCAGCCGATGGTCAGACTGGTTCTCGGCCAGCAGTACGGCATCTTCCAGATCGGTGGCGACAAAGTCGGTCTGGCCATCCCGATTCCAGTCCAGGACGGCCAGACCACGCCCCAGTCGCAGCTTGTCAAATAAGTCTCCGGCCTGCGAGGCAAAGATCTCGGTGAATCGATTCCCCGCGTGGCCCCGAAACAACTGCATCTTCATCCGAAACGGCTGATTGACGAATTCGTCAATATGGCCGTTGAGGACGGCAAGATCGTTCCAGCCATCGTTGTCGGCATCGAGGAACTGAGCCCCGAAACCGAGAGGATCGAAGCTGGGTTTTCGCAGATCGGCTTCCTGGGTTCGATCCTGAAAAAAGCCCCCCGGTTGCGAGAGATAGAGAGTATTCGACTCTTTGGCAAAGTTGGTGACGAGTAAATCAGGGACGGCATCGCGATTGAGATCCGCACACGCCACCCCCATACACGCTTGGGCGAGCCCATACTGATCCAGGGCCACATTGCGGAGAATCGCTTCGTCATGGAAGTGTAACGGCTCATCGGGGCTGGTTTGATCGTTGATGAGTAAAAAGTTTGCGGTCATATCATTGGCGACAAAGACATCGAGTCGGCCATCATCGTTGAAATCGGCAATCACCAGTCCCAAACCCATTCCCTGAGGACGGTCCAGGCCACATTCGTGCTGTTGCTCGAGGAAACCTCCATCACCCTGATTCAGGCAGACGGTATCCAGCGTGGGATCAAAAACCGTTGGCCGGCAGACGCTACGGCGCCCGTGCGGGTCCGTACAGTAACCGGTCAGCAGATCCGGACCATGCACATAATTCACATCGAATAACTCGGGCAATCCATCGCCGTTCAGGTCGGCCATGGCACAACTGACTGTCCAATGAGCCTGCTTCAGTCCTGCCTGCTCGGTCACATCCGAAAACGTGCCGTCACCCTGATTGTGGAACAGCGTATTGCGGCCAAGATTGGCAACATAGATGTCCGGAAAGCCATCATTGTCATAGTCACCGACGGAAACACCTTGTGAATAGGAAATCTCGTGAATCCCCCCCTGCACGGTGACCTCAACGAATCGCTCTCCCTGCTGATTACGATATAAGCGATCGGAATGGAGGCGTGACGGAGTGGTTTGCGAGGTGTTTCCCTGGGGGAAATACAGATCAGGCCAGCCGTCGCCATCAAAGTCCAGCACGGCCACACCCGCGCCCATCGTTTCGTAGATCCTACGCCCCTCTTGGGGAACGGACGAGTTCACGAAGCGAAAATCGAGTCCCGCCGCAGGTCCTCGATCTTGAAATTGAATATCGGGTGCGGCGGGTTCTGTTTCCTGCTTGACCGAATTTGCAGAAGGTTTGAGCTGTTTCCAGTCTGGTAGAGGGAAGCGATTCCAGTCGAAATCTTTTCCAGGGAGGCTGCCGGGACTGGTGCGGGAAAGGACGGCAGGCATTGCCACTTCGATCCGCCGTTTACGAGCCGCGATCACCTGAGGGTCAACCCCGCCGCCGACTGCATGAACCACACACCAGCCGATCGCCTCGCGATAGCGTCCTGTCGCTTCCAGCTCATCGAGCATCGGTATCACAAACTCGCTGGCGCGCGGTTCGTGCATTCTCCCATTGAGATCAACGATCCGCTGCAGTCGATGCCCCCGTTCGGAAAAGGCGTTTCCCAACTCGGCCTCATTGACCGATTTGAGTAATTGTCCAAGTAAGGCGGTCGTCGAAAGCTGTTCCGGCTCGCGCTGCAGGGCTTCATGAAGTGAACGGATCGCTGGTTCGGTCAATCCACGATCCGCCAGCCATTGCCCCCGCGCAGACCAGATTCGTGAATCATCCTGGATATTCGCAGGCAAACGATCATGCCAGGGATAAAACTTTTCGGGTAGAAAGTGCGCATAAAGCTCGGCAAGAGTCCCTTGTGCCTCATGGTCATCCGGATCGGCTTGCGTGATCATTAACAAGAATCGCTCTGCCGCTTCGTAGTGATTCAAATTCAATTCATGAATGGCCAGCGCCAAATTTGGACCTGGATCCGACGGATCGGCCCGCAAAAGGGCTTCGAGCCGATCCAGATCATCCAGGCCGGGGGCGACCGAAGTCACCAGCAACATCTCGCCCCGTGTGATACTCCCCCGCTTTAGCAGTTCCAGAATGCAGCGTACCGTTTCGCGAGCATGTCCGGTCACGGCCGCAATTTGTTCCTGCAATTTCAAGGATTCAATCGCCAGATCGGCATCTTTTTCGGCCAGCTGCAAAGCGATCCGTGCGGGACGAATCCGATTCCGCATCATCCATTCTTTACCCAATCGCAGCGCCAGCTGGGAACCTTCGCGGGGGCTGAAACGCGCGAAGCGATGCAGGGCGTCGGTGGCTTGTTCGTATTGATGAGATCGTCCCTGGGCTTCGGCTTGCAGCTTCCAACCCGCCGCCAGGTTGGGGGATTGGTGAACCGCTTGTTCAGCCTGTTGGGCCGCTTTAGCAAAGTCGCCCTGTGACAAGGCCGCGTTTCCCCGTTCGACAAGTTGTTCAGCCGAGAGTGGGATACGGATCCAGATTCCAAACCCAATTCCGACCACAATCAGGCTCGTTATCAATGCCGCTGGCACGAGGACTCGAGTTAACGCGGGCCGATGTGGCGGTTTTTCAGCCGATTTTAGAATCATTCAAACGCCCTCATTCCGGTGACTGGCCGTGCAAATGCTCTCGATGAAAAATGACGGGGCACTGAACCGTCCTGGTGCCAACCGACCCATCACTTTCCCCATTTGCAGCATCGATTCCGCGAGGAAACGCTGCCAAGGCATTCAAAAGGCAAGTCTTGTGCCAGAAGGATTTTGCAGGCAAATCGAGAGGGACCGGAGCTCTGTGCAACAATCGCCGGGCCACTGTTTCTCGCCTGTTGTTGCGACGGGTGACGAGATGGACCTGAGCGAGGCTGTTAGATTGAAGAAACGAGCGAGATGGTGAAGCACATGAACTACTGCAAACCACCGATCGTTGCTCGACACTAAGGATTTTCGTGCCACGTTTTTAGACAATCCGCGAAAAACCGATACGTCCACTGACAATTCACGATACAATCTCAGGCATTGTAAACTGAATCACTACAATTCCAGTCACTTCGTTCGGTGATCCGACGAAACCTGTTTTTTCACGGGAAGGGGTTTGCTGTGTCGAAATCTCCGTTCGAGGACACGGAATGGTTACAGCCGAATCATTCGGATCTGAACCAGCTGTCCGCCAAGTATTTTGGTGAAAGGTCGGCCCCAGTTCACGTCGATTTCGGGGCCATTTCGCATTGCGGCCTGCTACGAACAAACAATGAGGACCATTATTGCGTCGTCAAGCGGTCTCGAGCGCGAGATGTCTTGTTGACGAATATGCCGGCAGAGGCGTTTCCTCCGTCAAGGGACGAGGCTTACGCGATTGCGGTTGCAGATGGTCTTGGCGGGGCCGCCTTTGGAGAACTCGCCAGCATGCTGGCGTTGCGAACCGGCTGGGAGTTATCCGAAAAGGCATTCAAGTGGAACTTTCATCTATCAGAAAACGAACTGGTCGAATTAGAGCAGGGGATGAAGGTCTATATGCAACTCATTCATCGTCGCATTCAAGAAGAGGCCCGCTCGAACGGGGCTTTCCAGGGAATGGGAACGACGCTGACCGGTGTTTTGACCATGGGAAAGGATGCCATGATCGTCCATGTCGGTGATTCGCGGGCCTATCTCTTCCGTGAGGGAACCTTGCGTCGGTTGACGAAAGATCAGACCTTGGCGGAATCGATGGTTGCCATCGGTTTGATTGCGTCTGTCGATGACGCCGCAAAACGATTTCGAAACACTCTGGTGAGTTGCCTTGGGGGGAATCTGCACGAACTGGAAGTCGAAACGAATCACATCGTGCTGCAGGACGGCGACCTACTGATGCTTTGTACCGATGGCCTGACAGACATGGTCAGTGAGTCTGGCATCGCGGCGATTCTGGCTCATCCCGCAACCGCTCAAACCCACTGTCAGGAACTCATCGACGCCGCCTTGGCAGGTGGTGGACGTGACAATGTGACGGTCGCGATCGGACAATACTCGATCGTCAACGCCGCTTGATTAGCCCGAGACCGTAGTTCCGTGGTGGCAATCGGCGGCAGAGATACTCAGGGTGCCCTTTATCAATGCGGTATTTATCCGCGTGACAGTGATCAGAGCGGCATTTATCGAATCTTCTTGAACGTTTTGTAGTGATCGGCCGAGTACCACACTTCCCCTTCTTTACCGATGATCACACGCTGCGGCCCCGGTCCGTTCTCACCGGGTGTAGGGTGAACGTATTCCTTGTAGTAGCCTGCGGGCTTTCTGGGGAGTCGATTCTCTCGATTTTGAAAAGAGGTCCCGTCGTTTCGGTGCCGATTCGCATCACCTCGTGCAATCCGGTCCAAAGTCGGCTTCA
>CAMBQP010000081.1 GCA_945869955.1 Schlesneria paludicola DSM 18645 | reverse complement strand
TGAAAACTGAATTTGTGCTTCAGGGTTTGGCGAGGTATCGATCGAACCAGTCGGCAAAGAGGGTGAGATCCTTACCAAGTTCGAGCCAGCCATGTCCCTGCCCTTTTCTGACCACCAGTTCGCAGGGGACATTAGCCTCTTTCAGCTTTTCGATCATGATCTCGGCCTGCTGAATCGGAACGAGTGTGTCCGCGTCCCCATGAATGATCAATGTTGGCGGGTCATCATTCGAGGCGTGCGTCACGGGAGAGATCTTCCGGCCGATTTCCAGCAAACGGGATTCTTCGGTGATCGGAACAAACGAATTGTTTGTGGTATTCAGTTCGTGGAAGTCAAATGGGGCACGAAAGTTCTTGAGCACTCCGCGACCAAGAGCGATCTCACCCGTTTTGCCATAATTCAGAAAGTCTGTCGGCGGAAAAAAACAGGCGACCGCTTGTACGCGACTGGATTCGCGGTCGATGGGGTCTTTGGCCTTGGGGTCACCCAAAGTTCCGGCGGTTCCCTGCATCAGCGACAGATGACCTCCTGCCGACCCGCCACAAATCCCGATCCGGTTTGGATCAATTTGATATTGTTTCGCACGACTGCGAATGAACCGAATTGCCCGATGCATGTCTTCGACCACTTCCGGGATGGTAAACTTGGGTTGACTCCCGTGGACCACCGCGAACACGGTGTAACCTCGTTTCAAATATTCTTCCAGAAAACCTTGATTGATCGCCTCGTGTGATGAGAACCAACCGCCGCTCACACAAAACACCACCGCAGCCCCGGCTCCTGACTTCCCCTCAACCGACTTCGGTTGAAAAACATCCATTGTCAAGGCGGTGCCGTATTTGCGTCCATAGACCACATCCTCAATCCGAGTGACTCCCTCGTCGGCGATGACGACTGTCGCGAAGAATGCGAAGACGTTTGCGAAAAAAAACGCGGTTCTCAGACTTGTGAAACACCGGTGCATGATGTTCTCCAAAAATTTGCAGGCGGAATTAAGAGGGAATGGGAGCGGTTCCGATCGCATCTTCTCGGCAGCATAAGCCAGAGTCGATTGCTTTCGCAATTCAGATCACGTTGCGATTTGTGATGGAAATGCAGAGGAACCGAATGAATCAGAGCTCAATTCCATCCGGAACGACTCGCGTCAACCGAAAAACCTGTCCCCCTCCAGTTCGGGGACTGGCTATTTTTCCCGCGACAAAGTGAAGATCCGCCAAATCGCTCAAACCATTCACTCATCGTTGTGCCGGGAAAACTGTCCCTGTCCCCCTCACATCGCTGTGAACGGTTACGGTCGGCCAGATTGCAGCCTTTACAGGCCTTTCCTGTTCCTGCTACACAAACTTGAAACCGAGTTTTTTGGGAGCGGGATGATGCGGGAAAATGGTCAGAAACTGGAATCGCTGGATGCTGTTCGAGGCATCGGAGCTTTTGTTGTGATGTGGCACCACCTCGTTTTAGGATTTCAACCGAACTGGAAATTCGACCTCTCGTTGGCGACACCCCCATGGATCCGCGTCTGGTATCATGGCGATTTTGCGGTTCACGTATTTTTTGTCTTAAGTGGTTTTGTGCTTTCCTACTCGTTTGTGAAGAGTGGAAACATGGACGTTTTACGCGCTGCCGCCGTAAAACGGTATTGGCGATTGTTCTTGCCTGTTGCGGTGTCGATCCTGATTTCCTACTTACTATTTATTGCGGGTACGTATGCAAATCGGGACGCTGCGAGGTTCATGCATCAGGAGGATTCCTCATGGCTCAACCGATGGTTCGCATTTCCCCCCTCATGGATGGGTGCCATTGCAGAAGCCTTTTATGGTGCATTTTTTCATTATGAAGTGAGTCAAACTTATAATTCCAGCCTTTGGACGATGCAAACGGAATTTCTCGGCTCATTTTTCATTTTCGCATTCCAGGGATTGACGCGCGGACTGCGGTATCGCCCCCTGATTTTTCTCTTGCTTTTTGCCGTATTTCTGCGGCAAGAACAACTTTGGATGGTTGACTTCCTGGCGGGCGCAGCGATTTGCGACCTGTTTCACTCGCAGAGCTTGTGGATACCCCCACCCATTGGACTCGCCGCATTTGGAGTGCTGCTCGCCGGAACCAGCCCAGCCTGGTTCATCGCGACGATCGGAGATCCGCTGATTCCCGATTGGATGTGGAATTACATTCCGATGGTTAGTGCTTTATGGGTGATTTTGGGGGTTCTGTGGTCGCCATTTCTACAGCGGCAACTTTCCACTGGTCCTTTACGTCTGCTGGGGCGGATGTCATTTCCTCTGTACCTGATTCACTTACTCGTGGAATGCTCGCTCGGTTGCCGCGTGTACCTTTGGGTCGTTCGCGATGCGGGCTTTTCTCACAATTCGGGATTTATTACAGCCTCGCTGACCACGATCGCTGTGTCACTGGGACTGGCCTGGATTGGCTCATTCACCGTTGAACCTCAGTCCATTGCGCTCGGCCGTTGGGTTTACGCACGTTGGTTTCAGCCCCTGAAATCCGCTGACAACGACCTTTGTCTGACAAAACCGACCGCGAATTGAGAAGAGGGGACTTGCAAGCCGGGGACATCACTTTCGCAGGCCATTCGTCCTGCTAGTATTTGGGGAAGATGGCCGGAGTCGGAAAGCGTTCTTCCAGATGGGGGGATCCCTCGTTGAGGTATTCCTCGCGTGGCACTTCCACCAATGGCCAGCTTGCCGGGCGGACACGGACCACTCGGCCGGGGCGGATCCCTTCAATGATGAGGTCGGTCTCAAACCGGATCTGGATACCACTGCTCCCTAACGGGACAGCTCCGTCGGACTTGGTGACCTCCAAGAGGGATCCCATCGAAGCCATGTGGTTTGGTCCGTAGGCACCATGGTTATGTTTCAACGTGTTCTCGACCGCATTCATCATCGCGGGGACACCCTTTTGGAAATCGGCGTACAGGGAATCGTTCATCCCGCCGAACAAGGTCGCCGTCACCTTCGCCCGGCCAAACTTGCCATATTCGACAGCATCGACCCAGGCGGGCATCCAGCGACTCTTGATCAGGGCCTTGTGGACCTCGGACTGGTTTTGACCGGCACGCTGCATGGCGGTCTCATCCAGCCAGAGATCCGAAATGTGGAACCGAATGAACACGCCGTCCGGGGTGGGCTGCCAGTTGAGCCCCAGCAGGACCGCCTGGTCGTCGAGAGATTTCTTGCCGCTGGCGGGCCAGATCCCCTCAGCGATCAAGTCTTCGAGCCCGAGGCATTCGCGGCCGCGCCAGATCCGGATGGCGGGATCGAAGGTCATCGTTTGCTCGCTCTCCTTGCCCTCCCCCCCGGCCTTCGGTCCGAGACGGGCTACGATCATCCCCTGGTTTTTCTGAACATCGATTTGTTTGAGCTTCCAGACTTGGCCCTCACGCAGGCAGTGGCTCGGCTCGTCCTCGAGCAGCAGAACATGGTTTTCGGCGGGGGCGATCCCGGCCCCCCGATTGTGGTTCCCGTCGATTTCCTTGTTGTTGATCGGCAACACCGGCACGGCCGAAATCTTGGGGTCTGGGGGGAGAAAGGCCCGCACGTGCATGACCGTCCCCAGCGGAATGTGCCGCAGATCCGCCGGCGCACCCCGATACCGCACGATGCCATAGGGAAGCATCGCGAAGGGATGTGGGTCGTTGCGGAAAAACATCCCAGACGCTTGTACGCGGATACTGCCGCGGCGGTTGGCATGATCGACGAAGACAAGTTCGCCCCGATAAGCGAGCCCTTTCTCGAACGGGGGGAATTTCCCCGCTTCGGGTCGGAACGGCTGATCCTGGGCGATGGCGGCACCGGCCAGCAACGAGACGCCGAGGCACAGCGCCGAAAGCCAGTTTGGATTGACCTCGTTTGGATTGACCCCGTTTGGATTGACGAAGTGTGTCATAGTTCGATTACCTGATTGCTATCGCCAAACTTATCCGTTTCCACCCCCATCCGCTGGGACATCATCAGCAGCAGATTGCTCATGTGAGCCTTCGAGTTGGCGGGTCTGCTGCAGAGCCCGTAGTGCTCACTGGGATTGTCGAGCTGATAGCCCTTGAAGTGTCCCTGATTGAAGTCGAGATGGCTGCCGTGCTTCAGACCGAGGTCCGAGCCGCCGGCGAGTACCAGCGGGAGATTGGCATTACCATGGCTGTGGCCGTAGGACATCCCGCTACCGAACAGTGCCATGGTCGAGCCCAGCAGCGGCTTGCCGTTGAGATCGTTGGTCTCTGCCAGCCGGGTGAGAAAGTAGCTGAACTGCTCGATGGCGAACGTGTCATACTTGGTGAGCTTTTCCATGTAGCCCAAATCGCCGCCGTGGTGACTGAGCTGATGGCGCGATTCGGTAATGCCGATTTCCGGAATGGCAAAGGCGTCTCCTTCGCCCCCCAGGCTAAATGTGGCGACGCGTGTCATATCCGTCTGGAAGGCAAGCACGATCAGGTCATACACCGTACGGAAATAGTCCCCCGCCATGGTGGCCGCGACATCGCGATTGGTCCGTTTCCGATCGGCGTCCGAGACGGCTGGGAGGGGCGTATCGAGCCAGGCATCGGCCCGCTTCGCGCGGATTTCTGCCTCACGAACAGAGGTCAGATATTGATCGAGCCGTCCCTTGTCTGCCGATCCCATCGCCAGTTCGAGTCGACGAACTTCCGCAAGATTCGCATCCAGCACGCTCCCTTTTTGACGCAACGCTTTCCGCTGGACCCCTTTGCCCCCTTTGGGTTCTTCAAACAGCGACGCGAAGATTTCACTGCAACGACGCATCGCGGGTAGTCGAACTCCATCCGCCGTCCAGCCAAGAGCATCTCCCGTGAGGGCGACCTCCATCGAAGCGTAGCGAGTCTGATTTGCCGTAAGCTCGGCCATCTTCTGGTCCACCGAGATGGTGTTGCGATCCGAGGGGCCAAGCTTGCCGCCGGTCAGCCAGACGGAAATGCAGTTGTGATGATGGCTGAGGGCTCCTGGATGATGCAGGCCACTGATGGGGGTGATGACCTGGCGATGCTTCTCCAGCGGCTTGAGCGAACGCGAAAACTGGTAATCCTTCCCCGGCGTCGTGATCTGGTAGTTCAGCGAATGAACACCATTGGCAAGGTAGACGAAGGCGCTACGCCGGGGGGTGGCGGTCAGTTCCTCGGCCCCCTTCAGCGGGACCATGCATTCCAGCAACGGCAACGCGATACAACTCCCTAAGGCACGCAGTGCGTGACGGCGGTCGATCAACCAGGATTGTGAGAGAAAGCGACTCATCGAAAATCTCCTTATCAGCGGTTGTTAACGTTTCCGTATCAGGTCAGACAGAACCACAGCCCGAACAATCTCTTTGACGCCGTATTGGCTATTCTTCGCTTCGGCCTCGATGGCCTTGAGGTCATCCTGGTCGTCGAGAGTCAGCACCCGGCGCAGAGCGTACGTGCAAAGGTGTTCGATGAAGGCTCGTGCGACCTTGTCACGGTCTTCCAACAGTAGTCGTTTAAAATGAACCGAATCGGCGAAGGGACGGCCGTCGGGCATGACTCCCGAGGGATCGATCTCGGGGTCTGCCCCGCGCCCCTGTACCACCTTCTCGAGAGCTCGCCATTGTCCGATGGCATCGTAGTTGTCCCAGGCGAGACCCAAGGGGTCGATTTTTGCGTGGCACGCGGCGCAGCTGGCGTGGTTACGGTGGGCTTCGATCTTCTGCCGAATGGTCGCCTTCGGGCTTTCCGGCGGGGTCGGTTCGATGGCGCTGACGTTTGCCGGTGGGGGGGGCGGCGTCTTGCCGAAGATCGCTTCACTGATCCAGACCCCGCGGTGCACGGGACGGTGGCGGGTTCCGTCCGATGTCAGTCCGAGCACAGCCCCCATCGTCAGCAGCCCTCCGCGATGATCATCGGGCTTGAGCGAGACACGCTGGAAACCGTCGTTTTTCGGTTCCGGCAGCCCGTAAAAATCGCAAAGCCGCGAGTTCGCCATCGTCCAGTCCGAATCAATGAAACTCTCTACGGAAAGGTTCTGCGAATAGAGCTCACGGAAGTACTCGACAGGCTCAGCCCGCAAGCTCGTCTCCAGCCACGCGTCATACATCGGGTAGAGCTTTTTATCTGGCGGGAACATCCCCAAGCGGTGTAGTTGCAGCCATTGCCTCGAAAAGTCGTTGACGAAACGGTTGATTTTGCTGTCGCTGAGCAGCCGATCCACTTCGTTCTTCAGCCCCTCGCCGTTCAGGTGACCCTCTCGGGCGGCAGTCAGCAGTCGGTCATCGGGCATGGAGCTCCACAGGAAATACGAGAGCCGCGAGGCGAATTCCCAATCGTTGAGACGTTCGCGGGCTTTCGGCGACCCCTCGACAAGGTAGAGGAAATGCCGGGAGATCAGTATCCCCTTCATCGCCACCCGATAGGCTTCGGCAGTCTTTTCACCCGCCTCGCGTTCGGATTGGTATGCCTGCAGATAATCCACCAGATCCTCCTGCTTGACCTGTTGCCGCCAGGCCCGTTCGGCGAATCGCTGCAGATGCTCTGCGACCACTTCGAGAGAGGCGTCATCAGGAGGAATCAGACCTTGACGCGTGGATTTTTCGGCCTCCGTTTCCAACGGTCCCTCCCATTCGATCCAATCGAGCAGGACTGTGGAGAAGAGGCCATTCCCCTTATCATCGAACATCTGTGGGGCTGTCGGATTCAGCAGTCGGGTCTCGCTACTGTGCGTAAACATGTAGGATTCACTACTGAGTGCGTTGCGGAAGGCCGCCCCTTTTCTGCGGTCCACCACATCCGTAGCCACCACGCAAAAATCCAGCGAAGTGGGGAGCTCGAGAAACACCTCGAACTCATAAACCTGAGGATGGTCCTCCTCAGCGTTGAGGTCAAACTCGATGAGGCCATCCACCGTCTCTTCACCGGTCCGCTTGCCGATACTCAGATGGGCCGGCTGACCACCGGGAGGCCGGATCCCGCTGGCTTGGAGGCGCATCTTATAGAGCCCGCTCTGCTCGGGACCGTTTTTTCCCAACCAGTGGGACGAGAGCGCGTTTTGAGCACTACCGGGAAAGAGAAGATATCGGAGTGGCCGCTTGATACCGAAAAAGTCGAGCGACTGTTGCTGGTTCTTTCCGCCACCATATCGCAGTTCTGCAGCGGTCTTGCGGGCTTTACGAGACTCATTGGGAGCGGCGGGGAAGGCACGGTCGAGCACAAGTTCCGCCGCACGGTAATAGCGATCCACATGCGAAGGGGACAACGAGAGTTCAGACCCGATACGCTCGAAACCATGCCACAGCGTATCCTCGTTCAACTCACCCGGCTTGGCGGGATCATAGCGGACGCCGAGCAGATCATAGACAGTGTTCTGATATTCTTTCCGGCTCAGCCGGTAATGCGTTACGGCCGGACGTGCCGCCATCCGTGCCGCTCGCCCCTCTTTCAGTCGCGCATCAAGATTCGTGACAAACGCGAAAATTTCTGCCTGCGTCGGTTGCGGTGCTTTCCTGGGGGGCATTTCGCCGCTGTTGAGCTTATCGAGCGCCTCGGCCCAGTGATGGCTATCGACGCCGGATTGGAAATTGCGCGAGAGCTGATCAATTCGCAAATCCCCTTTCTCATTCTCGGCTCCATGACAGCGGAGGCAATAGTTTTCGAGGAAAACTTCAAACGGTTCGGCTCCGCGCAGAGCACCAGCACCCGTACCAGCACCAGTAAAGCCAAGGCTGGCGACCAGCAGCAAAAGCGGAAATCGGTGGGTGATCTTCATGTTTTGGCTTGTCATCTCGGCGCCTCGATTCAACCGCCGCAAGAACCTCATCATCAGAATCATCCGCAGCGGATTTTCTTACAACCACCCGCAACCACAGCGGATTCGAGTATAGCAGAAAAGTCTGGATGCACTCGGTCAATGCCACAATTTTGTCGACCCAGCGTTTTCGATTTCAAGGAACAATGAGGGGACACTCGGAAATGTTTGTCGTACACTGCTCATCGAGTGTCAAACGAACCCAGACTTGAACCTTCAAAGTCAAGACGCCATGCCACTGCTTCGGAGTCTTCGAAGAAGCAATGCCGAATGCGGTACACCCCCCGAGGAGAGCGGCATTGAATTCGCCGCTGAATGACTCTCCTTGACCAGTTCCCCAGCAAGGATATGACACTGTTTTTCCCTCGCGGGACACACGCCAGACAAACATTCAGATGTCGCCCCCTCCTCACCTTCCCGATTTGAATAACCAAGAGTCGGGGCATACTCATGGATTTTTTCCGTTCCCATATTTTTATCCCACAAGTCAAGTGGCATTAAAAGCCATTCGCATCCCGCTGACATCGAGATTCACCAACGTTGACACGCCCGCATCACCGGGTGAGAATCATTTTAACTGGGGGAGTTACCCACAACGAGTGGAATCATACTGCCCGGATCCGAGAGCGGAGTTGTGATCGATAGCACCTTGGGAAGAATGGCGATCGCCGCTGGGGCTTTGGCAGGACCGATGATGAAATTATTTCGCCCCCGTCTATTACGTCCCCGTGATTGCCTCGTGTTCGTTTTACCACTGGTTCCTGTACTCGGTTGCTGGGCCTGTTTGATCACACTCATCGCCGCAGACGAATTGGCGGTTCCTGGCGTATTGCGGTCCGAATTGTCTGATCCAGAACACCCTGTTCACCAGGCCTTTCAAGGGGAACGACTCGACCTCTGGTCGCTGAAGCCCCCTCGTGTTGACGCGGTGCCAGGCTTCATTTCGGCGGAGCAGATTGCCGAGAATTCGGTCAGACTTTCGTCCGAGGTGATCGATGTTTTTATTCGTCGTCAATTGTCCGCAGCCGGGCTGAAACCGGCCCCTGAAACCGATCGCCGGCGACTGATTCGCCGGGTTACGTTCGATCTGACAGGCTTGCCGCCGACACCAAAAGAAGTGCAGACCTTTGTCGAGGACCCCTTACCACGGGCTTACGAGCGACTCGTCGAGCGTTTGCTCGCTTCACCCGCTTATGGCGAACGTTGGGCCAGACATTGGCTCGATGTGGTTCGTTATGCGGACACCGAAGGGTTCGAGCGGGACGAATTTCGCCCGCAAATCTGGCAGTTTCGCGACTATGTCATCCGTTCGTTACAGCAGGACAAACCGTTTGATCAATTCCTTCGGGAACAACTTGCAGGGGACGAATTGGTCGAGGGGCCCCCCGCCACTCCTGCGGAAGTCGACAGTTTGATTGCCACCGGCTTTTTGCGACTCGGGTCCTGGGACAGTACAGCGGCGATCTTTCAGGAAGAGGCACGACATCGGGATCAGCAACAGGGAGACCTGGCGAATACGACCGCTTCCGCCTTTCTCGGACTGACACTCGCCTGCTGCCAGTGCCATGATCACAAATATGATCCCCTATTGCAGGTGGACCATTTTCGCTTTCGCGCGTTCTTTGCTGCGGTCGCTCCCCGTAACGATCTGGTGATTGAACTGGCGGCAGAACAAACCGTGATTGCCAGTCATAACGCCGAACTGGAACAACTCGTCGCCCCCGTTCGCGCGGAACTGGCAAAGCTCGACAAGGACAAGCCAGAAGATCAACCCCGATTTCAGGAATTGAGCACGCAGATCAGCGAACTCGAACGGCAACAGCGGTCACCACGAACTGCGATGGGGGCGACGGATTCGGGAGCGGAAGCCCCGGCGACCCACCTGTTTTATCAGGGAGATTATTCCGAACCGCGACAGGAAGTCGCACCGGGATTCCCGTCGGTGGTGGAAGCGGGTGCAGCCCGCATCACGGCTCCCCGTGCAGAGACCACCGGTCGGCGACGGGCGCTGGCGGAATGGATCGCGTCCCGGCAGAACCCGTGGACCGCGCGGGTGTTTGTCAATCGGGTCTGGCAACAGCACTTTGGGACAGGGTTGGTGGCAAGCGCCAATGACTTTGGTTTCAGTGGGTCTCGTCCAACTCATCCCGAATTGCTGGATTGGCTGGCGGTGGCCTGGATGAATGACGGCTGGTCGATCAAGCGGCTGCATCAAGCGATTCTCTGTTCGGCCACTTATCGTCAAGCCAGTAATGAGATCCCCGAGCACAACCGGAGTGCGGACTCGACCCGCGTCCCTGACGAAAACCTGCGCCGGGATCCCGAAAACCGTTTGTTATGGCGGCAAAACGTAAAACGACTCGATGCCGAGACATTGCGGGACAATTTGCTGGCGGTCTCAGGTGCGTTGCGGCCGTATGACGCGGGGAAACCGCTCTGGCCTTTTGTTCCGCTGGAATTACTGCATGCGCAGCCCGGCATCCTCGAAGCGAAAGACGGGGGGGATGGTGGGCGAATGCAGGGATGGTACGAGGATCCGCTGGAAGCGACCGATGTTCGCAGTCTGTATCTCGTCCGGAAACGTTCGTTGCCAATCCCTTTTTTGCAGGTGTTTGACCTGCCTGACACCACCGTTTCGTGTTCCCGTCGTGAGACCACCGTGGTGGCCCCACAGGCCTTAATGCTGTTCAACAGCCCCGAAGCGGTTCGCTTTGCCCAGATTCTTGCCACACGGATCATGAGCGAAAAGGAAGCGGCGGCGACAGGGCCGGTAGAGGAGACAGGGTCGGCGGCGGAGCGATCATGGGAGTCCCGCGTCGAGCGAGTATTTCAGACGGCGTTGAGTCGTTTACCAGACCCCGAGGAATTGTCTGTGTGTCGCGAACTGCTCACCCAGCATCACGAGCAGTATTGCCATGAGGGACACACAGCTGATGAAGCGGAACGGTTATCGTTGCGAGATCTTTGCCGGGCAGTGATGAATCTGAATGAATTCTTGTATATTGATTGACTGAAAACGGTCGTCGCCGGGGGAATGCGCACCGGCAACGACTGGTCTGATTGACGATCCAGGGGCTATCATGCAGACATTTCCACAGTCACGACGTCAGTTTTTTGAGCGATCAGCCGGGGGCTTCGCGGGGGTGGCGCTCGCCGCGCTGATGGCCGAGCAGGGACGCAAAGAGGGTTTGCATGCGAGTCCGTTTGATCCCCTGAATCCGCTGGCCGAGCGACTGTCGCACGTCGCCCCCCGCGCAAAACAAGTGATTTTTCTCTTTCAATACGGGGGTCCCTCAACCCTGGATTTGATCGATTATAAGCCCGTACTCATCCAGCAGCAGGGAAAGCCCGTCCCGGAATCACTGAAGCAAAACCCGGATAAAGTGGGTGGCGTCTTCAACCATTGTAAAGACGAATTGATGGCAGGCCCCTGGAAATGGTCGCAACAGGGGGAGAGTGGATTATGGTTTTCAGACTTATTGCCGCACACCGCCCGCCACGCCGATGATCTCTGCCTGGTCCATTCGATGTACAGCGAGAGTTCCAATCATGCTCCGGCAACCTATTTGATGAACACAGGAGCGATTCTGGGGGGCAAGCCAAGCCTTGGGTCCTGGGTCACGTATGGGCTGGGTTCACTCAATCAAAACCTGCCGGGATATGTGCTGCTGTATAAAGTTGGGGGACTGGGTGGTTCGGCCAACTGGAGTAACGGGTTCCTTCCCGCCGCATTTCAGGGGACGCAATTCCGTGCCGAGGGGGCTCCCGCGCTCAACCTGGCGCCCCCTGCGGAACTGGCGAATGTCCAGCGCTCCACCCTGGATCTGATCCAGCGACTGAACCGCCGTCATGCTGATCAGCATCCAGGGGTGCTCGATCTGGATGGCCGGATTGCGTCGTACGAATTGGCCTATCGGATGCAGTCCAAAGCCCTGGATATCGGTGAGTTGTCGCAAGAGACCAAAGAGACGCACGAGTCCTATGGGTTGAATGACGAAAATTCGAGTAAGGCGTTATTCGGACGGATGTGCCTCTTGTCACGCCGTCTGGTCGAGAAGGGGGTCCGTTTTGTTCAGCTTTATAATGCTGTGGATAAACTCGGCTGGGACGGACATGAACAAAGCACCGATTACCACCGGCGGAATGCCGCCCAGACTGATCAACCGATTGCCGCATTGTTGGCGGATCTGAAGCAGCGTGGGCTACTGGACAGTACGCTGGTCCTTTGGGCGGGCGAGTTTGGACGGACACCGATGATGCAGGGGAATCTGGGCCGTAATCACAATCCCTACGGATTCACGATCTGGATGGCGGGGGGCGGGGTGAAGCCGGGGCAATCGATTGGGGCGACGGACGAAATTGGGCTGAGAGCGGTCGACCAACCACAGTCGGTGAAAAACCTGCATGCCACGATTTTGACCGCGCTGGGACTCAACCCGGATGAGTTGTTTTTCGAGAGCAACGGTCGTCAAGAGCGACTGACGGGGGTAGCCCAAAGCTGGCAGACAATTCCCGGCGTCTTTGGCTAACACGGCGTGTCGTAACCGTTCACCGCGAAGTGAGGGGGATAGGGACAGTTTTCACGGCAAAACGTTGCGTGAATGGTTTGAGCGATTTGGCGGATCTTCACTTGGTCGCGGGAAAAAAATGAGCCAGTCCCCGAGTTGTGAACGGTGACCGGTGTGTCTTTGGCTAACACGGCCTGTCTTTGAAGGAATTCGGGTTTCTTTGGCGAAAAATCGGAAAGACAAAAACCGTTAGGGTAACGACTTCAGCCAACAAAAAAGGGTGTCACCAATTTGCCGATATCCTGCCGCTGACGGATGGACCCCATTGTTTTGCCGTACCAGTTTTTGATCGGACTGCCCGTTTGCCGGCCCGGTTTCGGTCGGATAGTTGTGAACCGCATCCAGATTCACGTGGGTGGCAAGCAAGTGCAGGGATTGTTCTGTGCGGTGGGCGTACCGCTTGATCATCGCTTCGACCAGTCGGTGTTGATTCCGTTTATATTGCCAGCGAGTTTGCCCTGCAGCGTAATTACTGCCGAACGCATCCTGGCTGGCGGCGGGGGGAACGGGCAACATCACACCGATCTGGGTGGTGGGACTCGCCGTGTGAATCATCTCAACCAGTTGATCAAAATGGGTGAGCATCTTTTCAATCCCTGCTGCAATGGTTTCGTCATTGAACGAAAAAATGTCGTTCGGGCCGAGAAAAATTGTGACGGCTTCGGGGAATTGGCCTTGATTGACATCTTCGCAATACTGCCGGAAGTCGAGCCGAGTTGAGCCATCGGCCTGTTTGTACAGGAAGGGACTGCCTCGTTGCCGATAGTCACCCTGTCGGGCGACGGGCTGAAAGTGCGTCGCAAATCGCATAGCCGTCCAGCCGCCGTAACCTTCGTGCCGATTGGCCCCCAGTGTGGGTTCGGTGCTATGAGAGCCGACCAGGGTCAATGCGGGTTCTCCAAAGCGAGCCGAAAGGTCGAGCAGATGCTGGGAATAAACCGAGGCATGCGTCAGGCTGTCCCCGATCAAAAGCAGGGACTGTTGCGGTTTGGTGTCGGATTTGGCGGCCACGATTTTGATGCGGGTTTTTCCCTGAGACACGAGCCGATGCTGTTCGTCTCGGACCTCCAATTGCAAAGGGATTTCGCCGACATCCGCTGCAGTAGGAATCCAGGTCCAGCGTTCAGCCTGTTGTCGTCCTTGAGGGCAGATCACATCAAAAGCATAATTGGCCGGATTCAGTGCCAGCACCACATTATCGAAATAGAGATTGGTTTCGATTCCGACCATGGCGACCAGTTCGGGGGGCAAGCACAAGTGCAACGGGTCAACAGGCTGAGCAGGTTCCCGATTTGCCGCAGCCGGTTCTTCCGTTTGAACGGTCGTATTCCAAACCAGTATTGAAGCCACAGCAAAAAAGAAAGGAAAAAGAAAACCGGTTTTGCATCGCCTGATTGTCATCTTCTATTCCTAATGAGGCCTGCCATTCTGGGAGACTGACATGGAAAATCAGAAAAAATGGTTTTACCACAGAGGCACAGAGACACGGAGAAAACAGGAAGTATGAGAGAGAGAATGAATAAAATTATTACTGAATCAATTTAATCACTCATTGTATATTGAGTATCACTTCGGAGAGCTGGGCCTGTTTTTTGTACGTCAGGACTCTTGACTCAGAAAAATTCTCGTGAACTTAGGTTGAGGATTCTCATTCGTTCTTCTCAGTGCCTCTGTGTCTCTGTGGTTAATCCTCTTTTCCGGATTCTCTTTCCTCTTACGAGGTCTGATTCCGCAAAGTTTTAGTATTCGTTTGCGGCTTCACCCGCCTCGTCGAACTGCTGAAACTTCTTTTCGCTCACCTGACGAATGGTTCGCTCGGTCACTTCTGTTTGCAGCTTGGACAGGGCGTCATCGATCGACATCGCTCCCAAGTCCCCTTCGATACGGTCGCGGATCGAAACGGTTCCGTTCTCGACATCGCGGCCACCGACGATCAGCATGTAAGGGATGAGTTCGACCTGGGCATCGCGGACTTTCGCGTTGATTTTGGTTCCACGCAAGTCGGTGCTCACGCGGAAACCTGCGGCACGAAAGCGAGCCTCGACTTGTTTAGCGTAGTCTTCAAACTTGTCGCTGATCGACATGACCCGGATCTGTTCCGGGGCCAGCCAGAGGGGGAAGGCACCCGCAAAGTGCTCGATCAGCATCCCGGTGAAGCGTTCCATCGAGCCAAACGGTGCCCGATGAATCATCACAGGGCGATGGGTCTGATTGTCTGCCCCGACGTACTCCAGCTGGAACCGTTCGGGGAGGTTGAAGTCGAGCTGTACGGTGCCGAGTTGCCATTCTCGACCGATACAATCGCGGACCATAAAGTCGGTTTTGGGACCATAGAAGGCGGCTTCTCCCTCACGTTCAACGAAAGGCATCTGCATCTCGGTGAGCACTTTTCGCAGCGAGTTTTGCGCGTTCTCCCAACCTTCATCGGTTCCAACGTATTTCGATTTATTTTTTGAATCACGACAAGAGAGCTGCACGCGATAGTCATTCAGCCCGACACTGGCCAGCACGAACTTGACCAGTTCCAGTGTCGATTTGAATTCTTCCAGAACTTGGTCGGGTGTGACGAAGAGGTGCGCGTCGTCCTGCGTCAGTCCGCGAACTCGCAGCATCCCATTCAGTTCACCGGATTGTTCGTGGCGATAAACGGTCCCAAACTCGGCCAACCGCACGGGAAGGTCGCGGTAACTGCGTTGTTGTGCTTTATAAATCTGGACGTGATGGGGACAGTTCATCGGTTTCAGCAGGTATCGTTCCTGCTGCTTTTCCCAGACTCGCAAAAATTCTTTGCGGGCCGCGGGGAGACCGCTCTGCGGATAGCTGGTGAGGTCAACCCCCATCAGCTTCGCCGAATCGGCCAGTTTCTGTTCATCTTCGGCTGAGAAGGGTGTTCCATCTGTGATCAGGGCATCGAGCCGACGGACCCAGTAATCGACCAGTGCCCCGGCATCATGGCCGAAGATCGGTGCAAACTGAGATTCGCGGTAATAGGGAAAATGTCCACTGGTTTCGTACAGATCGACCCGGCCGATATGGGGGGAATAGACGGGTTGATAACCACGGGCGATCAATTCCCGTTTGATGAAATCTTCGAGTGTCGCCCGAATCGTGGCTCCTTTGGGCAACCAGAGACAAAGCCCCTGGCCCACTTCCTGACTGATCGTGAACAGATTGAGCTGTTTTCCCAAGACGCGGTGATCGCGGCGTTTGGCTTCATTCACCTGATCGAGATAGGCATCGAGGTCTTTCTGAGAGAACCACGCGGTTCCGTAGAGGCGTTGTAATTGCTTGCCACTGGCGTCCCCCTTCCAGTAGGCACCCGCAACCGACAACAGTTTAAAAGCCTTGACTCGTTTGGCATCGGGAATATGCGGCCCGCGGCACAGGTCAACAAATTCTCCCTGACGATAAAAGCTGACGGTCGGATGGCTGGCAAGACCGGTCTGGATATGTTCGACCTTCAGTTTTTGCGACATCCCATCAACCAGCTTGAGGGCTTCCTCGCGGTCGCACAGGAATCGTTCGAACGGTTCCGCCTGATTGACGATTTGCTGCATCTCGGCCTCGATCCGCGGAAAATCATCTTCGCTGATCGTATGCACACACGAGATATCGTAATAAAATCCATTGCCAGTCGTTGGTCCGAAAGCGAGCTCCACATCGGGCCACAACCGCATCACCGCCCGTGCCATGATGTGGGCGGTCGAGTGCCTGAGGATGGCGAGCGAGGCGGGATCTTTTTCGGTCAAAAGCTGCAGCGGAATGGGCCGGTCTTCCGTCACTTCGGCAAGTGGCCGCATGAGATCCGTGACCTGTCCCGCCACGACCGCTCCGAGTGCAGCAGCAGCCAGTCGCGGGCTGATCGCAGTGGCGACATCAAACGCCGAGGCGTGATCAGGATGGTCGACAAGGGAACCGTCTGGCAATTGAACTTTTAACATGGCGAGGACAATCCTATACAAAGGGATTGGACCGAAAAATCGGCAACAACAGATTCCGAAACGGCAAGCCGCATCAGTGCCGGGCGGTTATAGGAACCGGATCCCGTCCCGTCAACGTGGGGAATCCCACGAGACGGTTTTGTCCGGAATTGAAACGACGTTGGAAACATCACCGCCAGAGGAATCGAAGGGACTCGGGCTAAGCCTTTCCCTTGCGTTCCGAGAGTGGTTGTTTCCATTGCTTCAATTGGTGTCGAACTTCTTTCAGACTGAGTGGCGGAATCGGGAGATGCAGCTGGGGTTCGGAATCCGGAGGGGTTGTTTCACCTAATTCGAGGACTCGATTGAGCTCTTCTTCGAGTGTTCGCAGCCAGGCAGGAATTTCGATCCCTGATCCCGAAGTCGTTTTCAGGTAGTTTTCGACGGCAATTTCGAGTGCATCAAATGCCAGAGAAGGTTTGCTGCCTGCTTCGGCATCTTCACAGGCGGGCCGAATCCGCGCCAGCATGTGATTGACGGACAGCGGCTTCACGAAACGCTCTTCCAGATGATTCGCCACCGAAGGCATTTTCATCCCGTATTTCTTCTGCAACTGTTCCAGATGCCGCAGATGATTATCCGCCTGCTCTTCAGTTTTGAGGGAGATCACATCTTCCCACATCGTCGCGGCTTCCGTTTTTCCCAAACGGGTCAAGACTTCATGAGCAACCGCTGCGGGAATCATGTTCCAGGCATCGCGATCGTAGGTTGTCTCCAGCCTGAGAAAATCGAGCAGCGAATAAAAATGTTCGCCGTAATCCGACTGGGTTGTCGTCGTATTATATTCAAGAAATCGATCGAATTTCTCGACCACGACCTGGTAAATCAAGTTCAATTGTTCGGCGGCTTCGTCCCGGTCCAGATTTCCGTTGCGGATGTCTTCCAGCAATTTAATCGGATGGAGCGGGTCTTCGTTTTGCGCGAGGTGATCGAGGAATCGTTCGACACCCCCATGCAGGATCGCGCGGACATTTCCCAATGTCAGCAGTCGCGCGTTCAGAATGTACGAGCCATAGGTTTTGACAAAATCTGCGGTCTCTTCCCAAAGCGGCTCTAATTTGAGTGCTTCGACCGTCGAAAGCCGCATCGTGTTGCTATGCTCATTCCACTGATCATGGTAATTGGCAACGATCGAATTCACGATCTGAATCAGATCATCGTCACTAAATTTGCCCCCCTTCCAGTCACTGGACGCCTTAATGACGCATTCCAGCGAATGTCGCAATGCAATGCGAAAAAGTCGATCAAATTCGGTGACAGCCATCCCCTTGGGCCGGGAGGCTCGTTCCATTTGACGTGCGGTTTTGAGAAGGTGCCAGGTCTCACGCAGCATTCCCAGTTGCGGCAGGTGCGCCAGCAGGAACCGGATCACGGTCTGCATCGATCGGGCGGTCAGAATTTGCTTCGGTTCACCACCATGTTCGAGGGGGATGTAGAGTAATGGTTTGGATTGCAGAGATTTCAACAGCCCCGGCAGAATTCGACTCACTTCTTCCTCGTTGCGCTGCATGACACCTCGGTAGATGTCGATGATTCGCACGTCATCCGCCGTTGCCTTGACGGTGTCATCCGCCGGAGAGAGTGCGCAGGCCAGGCACCACTGTGCGGATCGACAGCTAAGGGCGGTTTGAATCGTGTTCTGAATGAGAAACAGTTTGGTTTGCAGCTGGGTATCGTATTCAATATTGGCATCATGCTCGGCAGTCGTCTTGCCAATCTCTTGCTTCCAGAGGCGGTCGATGAGCTTGGTCAAGTCGGCTTGCAATTCAATCGAATGCCGCAACCAGTGACGTAATGAATCGGCCTGGGCTAATCGAGAATCACGAATCGCATTTGACAGGGCATCGACAGGAACCAGTTCGCGTTCGACCGCCAGGGTGGCCCCCATCTGCCAGAGTTGTGCGATCATTCGCAAAAACTTCAGACGCGGTTCGAGTTCGCGTTCGATCAATTCAAATTCCGTCTGACGCTGGAAGGAGGGGCGATCGTCCATCGTCTCACCCTCCTGACCATCGTCAGCACTATCGCGATAGACAACCCCTTCGTAGGCAGCACCAAAGAGTTTGTCTTCTTCGTCATCGTCACCTTGCTCGTCATCCCCTTCGTCTCCAACCCCACCTGCCACCCCTTGATTGCGAGGGGATTCCGGGGGTTTCGGGGATTCACTCACCACATCTGTTGATGCGGGGGCGGACCAGAGTTCACCCGCATTCGCCTCGAGGTAGTCGAACATGCGTCGAATGAGTGGCCAGGGATCGTCTTTGGCGGTTGCCCCCTTTTCGACGATAATTCCCATCCACCATAACAGGAGTTCTTCGAACGATAAGTACCCGGCATCGAGCCCGACCTCTTCCTGTTGACTGAGCCATTGCATGAGCAGTCCCAGTGCCGCCACGGTATCGCGACGTTCGAGCAGTGCCGCGACAACTTGTGCGTAAGCCTTGGAACTTTCAAACTGGGCGACGTGTGCGCGCCAGAACTGAATATCGCCAGCCGCTTCCCCTGCGGTCCGCCATTCCGCGAGGGTCTGTGCGACGTGTGAGGCTGATTCCAGAGATTCACGGGCTGCCACGCGGGGGAGATCGTTCACGGTCGACGAGCCAAATTTGTCCCAGAAGTCGGCCAGGGCTTCGTAACGGACCGAAATTTCCGCAGCGAGCTTGGTTTCGCCCCGTGCAGCCGCTTCTTCCCACGTTCGTGTGTACGCGTCCAACAGCGCATCCATCATGTGCAATAAAATCTCAACTCGCTGGTCAGGGACGGTATCTTCCCGTGCCGAAAAGAGCGGAAACAGACCCTGAAAACCGAGAATATTCCAAGGGTCGACGAGCGCCCCACATTCGATTCCGCGGTGCAGATACGCTTCCGCCTCGCTCAGCAGGTGAACCGCTTCGGTGATCTTTCCCTTCTCAATCACTCGCCGGGCACTGTGAACGCGGCATAGAACCTCGCATTCAAATCTCGCCGAGGCACAGGGAATGACCCCCGCCTGCTTCAGACTCGCCTCGGTATAGCCCATTCTGGCGTACAGGTGGGCGAGCTGTCGGCGCTGGACTTGTTGAGTCCCATAGTTGGCCAAATACATGTTCAAGGATTGGCGGACGTGGCCGAATGGCTGCCGCGTCATCTTGGCATGTTTTTTCAGGCGTTTTGCCCGAGCCCCCGTGGCACTGTCCAGGAGCCACGTATAAAACTGGTCTCGCTGCTGGGCAACACGAGGGAGCAACGAGGTCAACGATACGCTCGAGTCATGGCACTCGGGACCATCACCACTGATGGCCGAGGCCATCAGAATTGTTCCGCACAGCACCGCCGACATGTCGAACAGCACTTCGTCCGAATCGACTCGCTTTTGTTGACGCTGCCAGTCCAGCAGGGAATCAATGATGATGCGACGAATCACAAAACGGCGATAGTTCCCTTTGACATCAATCTGATGCGGGTCCCATTCTCCAAACAGATAATTCGTTCGTTTGTTGACGGGATGCGAATGATCATGAGCCCTGGGATCCAGAGCGAGTTCGTCCAGTTTGTTAATATCGAAACAGGCATCCGACAACAATTCTGCCGGAACTTGCCGCAATAATTCCAAAGCTCGAGTGACGAGCAACTCGTACGGACCGTGGGCCACACCGGCATTCTTCAGGTATAGCGGCCAGGGACGGACTCGTTCGTGCGAATACAACTCCATTTTGCGGCGATTTTCCAGCACCGCCACGGGACGAAAACCGACAAAATCATTCAGTCGATGCAACGCACCGTGAATGATTCCTTGGTTGTCATCCCAGGGAGCCCCCTGCTGCAAGACGGATTCGAAGACCTTTGCGAGAAAAAAAGGCTGCTCATATTCGGCGGGATTGAGATGCCCCAGCAGATCACGATGATGTGCGTGATACGCCGGCAAAACATCCTGGAACACTAATTTGAGGATCGATTCTGCCTGTGTCACATCTGCAAACGCTGGTGCCGACTGATTCAGCTGAATCAGAAGTTGATGCAGTGTCTCGGGGACATTCGCCCATGATACCGAAGCAACCAGCTCGTTGAGCTGGTGCTGAAATTTCGGATCGGGTCGCCCACCCGAAAAATTCAGGTAACCAAGTACTTCTTGGGCGTATGTTATATCGGATTGGGAAAGATTCAAAATCCCGGTCTCCCGGCCACAGTTTTCGTTGCCGCACTCTGGCAAAAATTGCCAGATTTAAAATCGCCCTGCATCCCTGCTATTCTCGAATCCATCGATTCGTATCCAGGGAATTTCATGCCCATAGAATAAGGGACGGGATCCCCCGTTAGCAAACCCTCGCTACCCCAAAGGCTTGGGTATTCCCCGTTCCGGCGCCCGTCCGAGCCGTTTTTCTTCATCTCAACGATCATTCCTGCCGATTGTAACGATCAGAGAAGTTACGGCGACTTTTCACGAAAGTCTGCGGTGAAACATTCCGCAGGGAGACCAAAACACAAAAGGTCAGAGGAATCGGCTTCAGGTTCCTCTGTTCGTTTGCACAGGATTCAGTTGGTATGGCACCCAAATCACGCGCTGGCGGCAGATCAATAGAACAGGTGATCAATGGGATTTTTGGTTCTCCCTGGCTGTGGGGGACCGCCATTACCTGCGGATTTTACCTTTCGCTACCATACCTGCCTCTGTACCAAGCGGATATGCAGCGGTACTTTACGGCACATTGGATTGAATACGCCACCACAGGGCTGTTTTTTATCGGCCTGGCGACACTCTTCACAAAACTGAGGCGAATTCCAGGCGAACGGGGGGCGTTACAGCCAGATCTCCTGGAGGGACTGAAGCTCGATACGGCCGACGATTCCGGGCAGTGCGCCGAAAAAATTCAGGCCCATCTGGACGAGGTCGCCAAGCGAAGTGAGGAGACGCACCTTGTTCGGCGGGTTCGGGATGCGTGTGATTATGTCACGGGTCGCGGTTCCGCCGACGGGCTGGAAGGGTATTTGACCTATCTCGCAGAACTGGGAAGTGGTCGGCTTCACGATGGCTATGCTTTGATTCGCACGATCACCTGGGCGGTGCCGATTCTCGGATTTCTGGGGACTGTGATCGGGATTACGATGGCGATTGCGAACATCACCCCCGACAAATTGGAATCGTCTCTTCCCGAGGTGACGGCAGGTCTGGCGGTCGCCTTTGATACCACGGCGTTATCGCTGGCGTTGTCGATGCTGCTGGTATTTGGCACATTTATCGTTGAACGCTCTGAGCAACAGACGCTTGATGACATTGAAGATTATGGAGTCAAGCGGATTTTGCAGCTGTTCCCGAACGCTGCCAGCCCGGCCAAGTCGTCTCCATTCAATCTGGCCGAACAGCAAGCGGCGGAACAACTGCTGGTCCGCTCCGAAGGGATGATTTCCTGGCAGATGGATTTGTGGCAGACTTCGCTGGAATCATTGCGGGAACGCTGGTCGGGAACGCTGACAAAACAGCAGGAATATCTCGATCAGGCCTTGCAAACCGGTCTGACCAACTCGCTGGTCGACCATTCGCAGCAGTTGTCTGCGCTGCGATCGGAATTTTTGACCGCATTTCAATCGGCGTCCGCTTCGATTGGCCAACAAGTTGCCGAGGCGCGGATCGCCATGGCCGAACAGCAACAACACGGTTGTGTGCAGATCGCGACGCTGTGGCAACAATTCCAGGGGGAGCTCACACAAACACGGGATGAGCACCTGCGGCAGCTGTCCATTTTAACTCAAGCCATCACGACGGAAGTCGGAGGTTGGCAGAATCAACTTCAAAGCTCGACCCTGATGATGTCGAGTCAGTTCCAGGAACTTCGCCAGCAGGGGGATGTGTTCCTGAAATTGACCGAAAACGAATCCGAACTTGTCCGGTTGGAAAGCCGCCTGGCCGAAAATCTCGAAGCGGTGAAGGTCGTCGAGTCGCTCGAACATACCCTGCTGAACCTGAATGCGGCTGTAAATCTGCTCACTACCCGAGCCAAATCCAAAGCCGCGTAGACCAGTCAAAAAACGGAAAGCGTCACGCCACCTGGGGCTGACGGCGATTGCCCAGTGTTGCCGCAGCGAGACTTCGTTCAAAGACGATCGCTCAAAGACGATCTGCATGAACGGTGACCATAAACTGTTACGAAAAACTGTTACGAAAAACTGTTACGAAGATTCCGAAACTGTGACGAAGATTCCGGTGGCGGGAGAGGATCCCGTTTGCCAAACCTCCGCGACTAGTAATAACAAGTACCTCCGATGAGTCGTCGATCGAAGGAAACACTCGCCGTTCAGCTTTTTCCGTTCCTCGCCGTGCTGGTCTGCACGATGGGGGCGTTGATCTTTCTATTGCTCGTGACGACTCGCGAGATTCGTCAGCGAGTGGTCGCTTTTGCGGCGTTTCAGCGTGCTGAGCAGGAACAAACGCTCGCCGATCGCACCACGTTGCCACTCATGAAGATTGCCGATCCGGACCCACAACCCGGATTGCGGGAATTGCCCGCAAGTGGCCCGACCGAGCCACAGGAGGTGGTGGACGATGGCTACGAGTTGGCACGCGCCCAGCGAGAACGGGAATTGAGCGATCTTAAGGTGACCTGGCGTCAGCAGACGAATCGATTGGGTCGGGATCGCAACGAACAGCTTAATCAGGTCAAACAGCGAAAATCGCTGGCAGAGGCCGCGGACGCACATGCCCAGCAGTTGCAGTCCGAGGTTCATGATCTGGAACTGCAACTCGGAATCATCGCAGGAGCGACTGCGGCGGCAGAGACGCTGGGGGATGACACCGAACGGATCCTGATCGAACAACAGATCGCACAACTGAAAAAACGGCTGCTGGCGGCGCAACTGTCCGATTCGACGCAGAAAAATGACCAGTATCAGGTGATTCCGTTTGACTCCCAAACCGGAACCACGCGGCGGCCCATCTTGATTGAATGCACGGCGGCTGGAATTCGATTCCTGCCGGAAAATATCTTGATCACGGCCAAAGACATGGAAGGGTTTAATCCCAAAGTGAATCCGCTGGCGGTCGGAACAGCCGCCCTGATCAATTACTGGACGGCCTGGAATCTGAATCAACGACCAGCCCATGCCGAGGCAGAGCCGTACGTGCTGCTGTTGGTCCGACCCGATGGCGTATTCGCTTATTATGTCGCACTGAAGATGCTCGAACCGATTCGCACGCCTCAGGGCTACGAGCTGATCGAAGAGACCACAGACCTGAAACTCCCCACCACGGATCTTGGTGCGAAAATGGCCTGTCAAACAGCCATCGATCGGTTGATGTCCGAACGGGAAAAGTTCGCCCGTGCGACGGGCCGCGGCGGTGCTGGCAAGAGCCTTTCAGGCGCGGGTCCGAATCTGCGAGGAGGTTCCGCTGGCTCGGTAGCGGGGGCCGAAGGCAGCGTTTCAGAGGCGGGTGCCGATCGCCCCAGCCGCTCGAAAGGGAATCAATTCACCATGAATGACATTCAAGGTGGCGAAGAGAGCGTGGGGTCTCGCAGTTGGGAGCGGATCGAGAACTTCCAGGGGAAGCCGCGGGCGGGGCGTCGGACAGAATCGAGTACAGGAACCGGAGATGGGGAAACAGCGGATCGACCGAGCGGTCCACCGGGTTCTTCAGCACCGGGTTCTTCCGCACGAGGTTCTGCTTCACCGGGGTCTGTCTTCGACGGATCGGCTCCTCGCGATGAAACCTCATTTGATCCAGCAGATTCCACCGGTTCTTCGGTCGCTACGGGAAAGAGCCCGGCGACGGAGGGTCAGCGGAATTCCTCTTTACCAAGCAGCGGGCTACCGGGAAAAGGAAACTTGTCGGGGTCGGAGAAATCCCGCACGATCGAAAACGCGTATTTGCAGCAGGGTGCAGATGAGTTCGAACCTGGAATGCCGATTGGTGAGCGTCCTGGCCGCAAACCGAAACGAAAACCTGCGAACTCGGAAGGGACGGAAACAGACGCTGGGCAAACCGGGGAGGTCGCGGGTGATGGGGAGACCGCCGAGGATTTAGCGGGTGTCCCCCAGGAGCTTCCCCAAAATGGTGGTGCGGCCGGTCGTGGAACACGTGCTCGAGATTCCGATTCGTCCTCTTCTTCCTCAAGATTTTCTGACAATGCCTCATCGTCCAGCCGCTTCTCGCATCAACCCAACAGCGCCACCCGAGCGGCTCATCCGG
>CAMBQP010000080.1 GCA_945869955.1 Schlesneria paludicola DSM 18645 | reverse complement strand
AGGGGATCGGAACGATGAAATTATCTCTTCGCCTGCCCCCGGTCCACGTTCGTACCGAGACCACCATTGAAGCGGTTTCCAGCGAATATCGCATTCGCTATTCCATTCTGTATGAACCTGGTGAAGTTCTGTCAGACCGTGTGCTGGTTTATCTGACTGAGCCGAACTCCGATGTCAGATGGACGCTGAAAGGATCTCCGCCAATCGATTTATCCGCATCTCGCCTCAAAAAATCACAACACATGGAATGGAATCTACCTTCGAAAGGGGAACTTTGGGAAATCCGCCTGCCAAGATCGATGGGACGTGAACTACAAATTGAGGGGATCTCCATCAATCGCTGGTTAAACTTGAATCGATTGGCGCTGGTTTTCGTCCCGCAGGCCTTTGACAAACAGTCTCGATTAAAGTTGACGCATCCTGAATCACTGGAATTTGGGTTGGAAACCGAGGGATTAAAACCTGCTGGCCAGCGTTTGACATGGTGGTATGCAACCCCCGATACCGAATTCGGACTCTCGCTGCAAAACCCAGAGCCCTCTCGGGAATTCCCTTTGATGGTCTCGATGCAACTCAGAACTTTGATGACAACCGATGCTCATGGTTTTGATCTGTATCGCGCCCGGCTGCAACTGGAAAATGGGGCTTCTCATGAGACGCTACGCATACAACTTCATCCCTCTGCGGTTTTGGAAGATAGCATCGTCGATGGAGAATCGATCACCGTCAATCAGAGAGACGGCGAGTTTACGATCCCCGGTTTGAATGCCGGGCGGAGTGACGCGGTGGATCTTATCTATCGAGTCCCCGCAGCCAGTAACGCCTTTTACGAGAAACGCCAAATTATCGTGCCGCAGGTCTCTGCTCAGGTACTTGGTTTTTCCTGGGAGTTCGCGATTCCCCCCTCGGCACGACTTTTTGCCGAGCCTTCCCCGGTTCGATTGTCGAGATCACTCCCCATCCCCAGTTGGTATCAGCGTTTTTTTGGACCATTAGGACGCGCAGAAAATGAATCGGTGTTCATGCCATTTCGAATGGAGGATTGGAAACAATTGCTGCAGCCTGATCCAACACCCACTCTTGCGATCGGGGCTCGCAATGACGAACTGCTTGCTCCAGCCGAATGGCAACAACATCATGCGACTTCACCAAGGATCCCCGACGAACTTTTCGTCGAGTTATGGCATTCGGCACGGATCAAGCTGCTCCACTGGATTTGCCTTGGCCTCAGCCTGTTACTCGGCTTGGGAGTGCGAATCATCAGCTGGAGATATCGGGATCGTGTTGCCTCTTTCGTGATTGGCTTGGCTTTGGCTGCGACAATTTCAGCCCCCTCGCCCCTCACCGAATCCCTTGGTGGAATCATCGCGGGAACGCTGATTGCCTTATTGATTCCGCGACGACTCTTCTGCCATGAGCACTCGTCTTCTCGTCAGAGGGGAGCCAATGATCTGCGGAAAATGACCGGGATCATTTCAGCATCACTGATGGGCGGGTTTGCATTTTGGATCACTTGCCTTGTTTTGAGCCCACTCGTTTTGATCGCAGAAGAACCGCTGCCAAATTCGGGCGATGTCCCCAAGCGTCCGACGGTTTTCGTCCCCGTCGATCCTGACGGCCAGCCATCAGAAACTTTGCCTCTGGTTTATCTCCCCCGTGATGCGCTGTTGCGCTGGAAAGAGATGGCCAATAACTCTGCAAACGTTCCCAAATACTTAATCTCATCCGCAAAGTATGACCTCTCTAAGGCCAGCGAGGGGCACCTGAATCTTCTCGCCCGATATCAAGTTCATTTATTGAATTCCACCAGCGGTTCTGTTTTCATTGAATTACCTTTGTCCGATGCCAGTCTTCCCGATGCCGATTCGTGTCTGGTAAACGGATTGTCGCATCCGATCGGGGCTTTGCCGCAAGGGAAGGGATATGTGGTCGAACTCGTTCGCCCCAGTGGTGAATCGGTAGAAGATTCGCCCGTTACTGCCGGTTTTCCGCGTTCTGAGGCCAGAGTGATCACGTATGAAATCGAATTGCGACTTCGAAAGCCTCGTCCGATTGGGGGGGCATTTGAGCTCAATATTCCCTCTGTGGCACGAAGTCATTTTTCTTTCGATTTACCCGCATCAACCCAGTTCGCAGCCATAACCGGCGGATTGGGGGAGACCGTTCATCAGCCAGATCATTCCCGGATGGAATGCGATTTAGGATCCACAACTCATTTCCAGGTTCATTGGAGGCCATCCACTCCGCTCCCGCTTTCGCGTTTTGCGTCGGTCTCACTCCTTCAGCATTTAGATCTTCGCCCATCGAGTCGTGAAATTCGGTTTCATTTAAAGGCAACGCTCGATGAAGGGGATCTGGATTCCCTGGAATTGGATTTGCCTGCGGAAGCGGTGCTTCGCAGTATTCATTCACGTGGTGATGACCTCCTTCGTAGCGACATCATCGTCACGGGGAAGGGACAGCGACGTCTGAGGCTGATATTTGATCGGGCGCACCGATCAAGTCTCGTTCTCGAAGGAATCCTGTTCTTACCGCAAACCGATTCTTCGGTGCAAACGCCACTCCCCCGATTTGGCCTTTCTCCCTCACCCACCATTGAGTGGCGATATGAACGGAATTGGTGGGGCGTTTCTGGACCGACGGACTTTCGTCTCGAGACGGCGAATCTTGACCCCGAAAACGTGAATGCCATTTCCCCTGATATTTATTTGAATGCCTGGAATGAATCGATTGACACTCGTCACCTGGAAATGGTGATCCCGCAACAGACGCAATCGACATTCGAGGTGCGCGAGGGGACAACACCCACATTTCAATTACTTCCCCATCAAACCAAACGACGCGGGTTGAACTGGAAGCAAATCGGTGCGATCGGTAAACGTCGGCTGGAATGGACTTTGGTGGGTGAGATGGAAACGTCTTCATCCGCAACGTTTCAGACCGTTCTCCTTGTTGACCGCCGTCTGCGGATCGAGAAGATTTCGGTCATCGAAAACGGCGCCGAACGACTGATTCGCTGGAGTGAATTTCGGGGAGACCCCTCGCGAGTGGTCTTATTTCTGAGTGATAAACCACAAGCAAAACAGATCATCACCTTACGAGGTAGCATGCCGTTACGGTCGGGTGTGCCGGTCAGTCTCCCCTTTGTTCGACCTGAAGATTGTGACATGACAGGAAGTCGATTACTGCTGACACGCGACGCGGAAGTCGATGTGAACACGGAACAACTGCGCGAATGGAAAACGGATATCGACACACGCCATCAAATCGATCCGGACCAGGAAGGACAGATCGTCGTCGGGCAGTTCCAACTGTCCGAATCGATTCCTCGGGGAACAATTCAAACTTCGTCGCGACACTCGCAATGCTCGACACGAGCTGCCGTATTTCTGCAAAGAACCGCAGGGACGGAATGGAAGCTAACGTATCGCATGCAATTGAAACCTGAAGGGGAATCTCCTCTGCGAATGGGAGTCAGCTTTCCCAGTGGATTTTCGGATATCGAAAGCGTGGAGGTCGAACGCGCCGAACCCGCATGGCACGAACAAAGCGATGGAATGCGGCAACTGGATTTACTTTTAAATCGCAGTGATGCTCCCGGAACCGTAATCTTGCAATTTGAAACAAAAGTCGTGGAACCCAAAAAAAATGATTGGGAACTTCCCTTACCCATTCCTCTGAATGCCAATAGCCACGAAACCCTCTTGGTGATCGAGCCGGAAAATGTTTGGTTTCCAGCTGGGGGGCGTGATCTGCGAATTGCAGACCTTCCTGAGTGGTCGCAGAGTGTCTACAACGACCTGCCGGGAGGAGGACAGGCCTTTCGTGTGACGGGAAGTTCGATCCGAATTCAGCGAGATGCTCTGATATCCAATCTGCGTGAACAATCGGTACGCTTGCTGGATCAGCGGATGTGGTTACATCAACAGGGGAATGCATCCGGCCTGACCCATGCGTATCTCTCGTCGGTTCGCAATGATCTGACGTTTCACCTACCACCGCAGATCGTCATCTCCGCAATATTCCTTGATGACCATCCGCTGCCACTCTCGGTAATCAACGATGGTCAGATGCAAATTCCGATGAGCGACGCGGGTACCGAATCGGTGTTGACGATGGCTTGGTCGATGACTCGTCAGCACAAAACAAGACCAATCACTCAAGAAGAGTTCCCTTGGCCGCAAGCGATCACGGTGGAACGGAATCTGATCACAATTCTTCCCGATGACCCATTGGTGTTGTGGAGCCGATCCGGAGTCAGGAAAATGAATTCACTAGACCAGGGATTGGACCGGTTGGAAACATTGCTTGACCGTCAAAAAGCATTAGCGGCTGAAACTCGTGGAGCGATCTTGAATCGAGGAATGATTCAACAATTGCAAGCGCGTCTGCTGAATCAGACAATGCTCGAAGTTCAGAAACCAACATCGTCATCGCCACAGCGATTGGCGCGTCGAGATCAGCTCGTTGCTGTCATCGATGAATTGGATCCCGCAACTGAGGTTGTTCCCGAAAATTGGCAGACAAAACTTTTAGAAGAGCCGGTTACAGATGCCAGTAGCACACTGCGTGGGCAAGGTATTGAGGGGGGCGTCATCCAAGTCTGGCAGCTTGATCGACGCTGGTTGCAGATCGGGCTTACCCTCGTCACCGCAGTGATCCTGATCCCTCTCTTGAGAAAAATCATTCGAATTGAATGGAGCGAGTGGCTACAGCAACACGTTGCAGCCTCGTGGTTATTGCTGGCGACCGTGTGGTGGCTGTTTCTCACTCCCAGCGTGTTGGGGTCGATTTTGCTGCTGACGACCCTGTTTCGGTCTGTGTTTCCGTTGAACTCCTCTCGTTCGGCATCGTGATCAGACCCATTCGCGAATCGGCTCCCCTTCGATTAAACGAACGGGGCGCCCATCGGGGCTTTGAACATGCAGGTCCAGTGGGAGGCCCAATTTGTGATAGATTGTGGCGACAAGATTCTCCGTAAAGTATTGATTACGAATCGGCTGACCACCTTCGTCATCTGTCGCGCCGAGTACATTTCCGCCAGGAATTCCTGCACCCGCCATGATAGCAAAGCCGGCTGATGCCCAGTGATCGCGTCCACTGGCAGAATTGATTTTCGGTGTACGACCGAAATCCGTCAGCCAAACAACCAGCGTTGTATCGAGCAGGCCTCGCTGCTCTAAATCGATCAGTAGTTGTGGCAAACCCTGATCAATCCGCGGCATCAGATTGCTTTTCAAGCTGGTAAAATTGTTTTGGTGGGTGTCCCAGCCGCCATCAGACACGGTCACAAAACGGACCCCGGCCTCGATGAGTCGGCGCGCCAGCAGGCATTTTTGCCCGAAGGAATTCTTTCCATACTGCTCACGCAGGCGAGGATCTTCTTTGTCGAGCTGAAAAGCCCGCCGTGTTTCTTGTGCGGTAATCATGTTGAGCGCGGTCTGATAGTTTTCGTCCAGTGCGTCATAGTCAGCCGGCTGGATGTTGGTTGTTCGTTGCAGGGAATCAATCATCCCCAAAACACGTTTACGGCGATCGACTCGCTCGTTCGAAATGCCTGTTGGTGGCGTAATGTCACGGACTGCGAAGTTGACCGCATTCGGATCCGCGAGAATTTCGAACGCGTCATGTTCGAGACCAAGAATTCCCGACTTACCGCCACCGAAGCTGCGATCAACATTGTTCCCCAATTGAATGAAGGGGGGCATTGCTGTTTTGAAGCCCATTTCATGGCTGATCACCGAGCCGATTGTGGGGTAATGCATCGCAGGATTGAAGGTTCGCCCCGACATCAGATGCTGATCGGCCACGCCATGGCTGCCATTCATCGGATTCCAGCTGCGTAGAACCGCATAGCGTCCCAGTTCCTTGGCCATTCGCGGAACCACTTCCGTAAACTGCACACCAGGGACCGAAGTCTCGATGACACCGTATTCTCCTTTGACATTGATCGGTGCCTGTGGCTTGGGGTCAAATGTATCGTGGTGGCTGGTTCCCCCCTGGGTCCAAATCAAAATGCAATTGATGTCCGACGAATTCTTTCCACCATGACGCTGGCCCTTCGTTTTCGCTTGGGCTTGGTGAGCCAGCATCTGCGGCAACGAAATTCCTAAACCCGCGAGTGTGCCAACTTGAAGGAAGTTTCGTCGGGATAATCCCGCACAATTACGCTCGGTTTCGGGACAGAGATTCAGCACAGTAGAGGCCCTTATCGCAGCAGGACGACAAAGTCGGTCCGCACTCCCTTTCAGAGGAGTGTGGCAACTGGCAGCATCTTAGGCCACCAAGGCAAGTCCAATCAAGAGATACTGATGAATCCAGCCGAACTCAACCACCCGCAGTGGCGATTTCGTCCGCCACGAAATACGAGTAAAAGAAGCGACCGATCTCATCACTGAGGCGGGTCATGTATTCGCCTTTGAATGTCATGTAGGTTTTGTCACCTGAACTGACGGGTTGATGGATGGGGTATTTCGAGGTCTTCTCGGCACTGAAGATTTTTTCTGCGTGACCATCGTCGTCCATTTTCCAGGCACTTACGATGCTTTCGGATCGTCCTCGATAGAGATTCGGGCTTCCCTCTTCGTAAAGGGTAAACTCGTTGAGGTCAATGTAAATGACGTAGGTGACTTTAAAATGGACCCCGATTTCCTCGGGTTTATCCCAATCCTTGTTTTCTTCCAACCAGCCCTTCACGAGATCGGGAGGAACGACTTTGATTTTATGGGCATGTAATTGAAAGGCGACGTATTGTGCCAGTTCGTGGTCGATGCTCTCGAAACTGTATTTGATTTCGTTGGGAGCAAAACAGACGACAGCCACGCGCACGTCTTTATCGGTCAGAGATTCTTTGGTTTCCTTCTCAAACTCGGGTTCGACCGACGGCGGTCCTCCCAGCAGATAGCCAAAGATCACAAGGTAATTGCATCCACTGGCAACCATGCACAATAGCATAACGGCGAGTAGTGTCGAAATTTGCTTAGGGATTAACCGCATGGGAACGCCTTTGTGCTCTCAGAAACTTGTTCCGGGCCGGTGGTTATAAAATCGTTCGGCCAACATATCGCAGAGTTCTGAAACGTATTGTTTGTGAAACACAATTGAGGATCGACTATTTTCCGACAACGGCTGGTGTTGCGGGTAAGTCAACGCAAATTCTCGAGTGTAGGCCATGATCGCCCGTCTTTTTCCGTCAAACTCTTCGATCCGAGCGACACGGATATAGCCTGTCGTGGAACCACGAAGCAGTTTCGGACTGTTTGGCTCCCTCAACCCGAACGTTTGGACCTCGATCCAGGCGATGTAATCCGTGTCGAAGTCCCGGGCCAGTTTTTGCAGATCAATGCTGGTTCCACTCTGTTCCTCGAGCCAGTCTGCAACTCGGTCGGGGTTGATAATCTTGACCTTGTTCAGTTTCATTCGTCGCGTAACACCGTCGATCAAATCCAGCTTCAAGGTTGATGTTTCCGCCTCAACCGATTCAGGTGTCGAGCAGACAACCAGGACCATTTTGGTCCCCTTGGTCAAATCTTCCTGCGTCAACTGGGTAAATTCTGCGGTGATCTTGGGGTCGCCGAAGAGAATTTTTCCGCCCCCCAAGAGCAGCTTTGAGCAACCGGCAACGGGAAGTAGGGATAAACCACAACCGATGGCACTGAGTGTTCTCAGTGCGTTGCGTCGATTTGTCAGGGTGGAAAGGTCATTCATCGGGGCGATCCTTCGCCAGTTTGCTGGTTGAGCAGCTTCAGTTCTTGTTCAATTACCACAGGGAATCCATTCCTGGGTTCCCGATGCCTCATTCTGCTATTTTTTCACTCGATCTCGAACTTCTAAACCAGTGCGAGCATCCGGGTGGCCCACAACAGAAAAATTAAACCTGCCAAGCTGACTGAAAGCGCCGTGACCACTGGAACCGGGTCGGAAACCATCCAAAGTCGTCCAAGGAAAGCACTCCAGAAACACCAGGGGATTAATAACAGACAAACGGTGGCAAGCAGAGTTCCTGCGGGATTCGCCCGCAACGCTGCAGCAAACTGACCTCGAACAAAATAAGCGAAACAGGTTGTCATCCCGCAACCGGGACAGGGACGATTCACAAAAAAACGAAACGCACATGGGGGAAGGCCTAACTGCTGGTGCGTTCCGAATCCTCGTGGATCAGGTTTCAGCAACACGGCAATGCTGAAGCCAGCGATGAGAAACAGTGCCGTCCCGCACAAGGTGGCGCGACCAACTGTTCCAATCGGAGCTTCAACAGGCTGCCGTGATGATGACATGGATTTGCTTATGGGAAGAATGGGTTGATATTCGCAATCACAGATTGGGACAAGAGGATTCTCGTCGATTTGGAAGATTTTTCGTGGAGAGATCTCGTCCGTCAACCGTTTTCGGCAGAATTTGCGTCAAAAGACCCGAATCGCATGCCGATCTTTCGTCTCTGGACCGGAAACGATAAATCCAACGGAAGGGAAATTCTCAACTGCTGGAGGGAGCCTGCAACTCGGATTGCACCCTGCTGAGCGGATTGCCCAAAGTGTTCGCCACCATCACGCGTTCTCCGTTCGGTAAAACCAAGTTGCCGTCAACTGTTCTAAGGCAAACACGCAGACGAGCAGTCCTATCAGAAAACCGTAGATCTCGCGACCCAAGCGTCCGGTTTGCACGTTTCGCTCAAGGCTACCAGGATCGCGACTCATCGAATAACGACCCTCCCCCAGCAGGTCATCCAGATCTTTGGGCTCAAGTCGACGCAAATCGCTTTCGCCCGCAGGGAGGTTGATACTGAAACCGGAATGAAAGCCGAGGTTTCCTTCAGTCGAATCGACCTGATAGGACCCCAAGGCCGTCAGATCCCGGATTCGAAAAGCCTTGGCATCATCGGGAATTTCTTGGAAATGTTGCTTGAAATCGGGCATTCTGACCACGACTTTCCTGAGGTTTTGATCGCGGTCAAGCGGCACCAGCACCTCGTTCCCCACCTGGAAATTACAGGCAAGCGAAGTTTGCTGTGACAGATACTGCGTCAGTTGATCTGAGAACACGAACGAGAGGGCGCTACCGACAATGTCGTTCCACTTCGGATCATCGACTGACGTGGTCATCATCATGACCCGTCCCCGTCCAATACGACGCTCGACCAGAGCCGGTAATTCCAAACGTCCTTCGTAACGGGCCACAATGATTGCCGACTCTTGAGGTGCGACTTTCCATAATCGGGAAATCTCTGCTGCCCCCAGTTCACTTAATGCCCCCGCCTCTTCCAACCGTTTCAGTAAACCATGCTGGGAATTGCGGAGGTCGATCGATAGTCCACTTTCGGGAGGAAGGGTTGCTACCAGTTCAGCTGGCAGCACGGTTTGAGCCACTGCGGTATTGTAGGCGACCGGATTGATCTGATCGCTGCGGGGATTTCGATTCAAGGCAGAACTGGCCGCACCGAGAAACAATCCCAAGCCACCCCCCCCGTCGACATAATCATGGAGTCGCGTCCAGAGTGCTTCCGCTGGTGACGAAACGTTTATCAAGTAAATCACGTCAAACGTTTTCAAATTGGCTCCAGGAAGTTGGCTGGGTCGCAGGAATTGAACCTGAAATTCCGTAATTTTTGCGGACGAAACGTATTCCATCGCCGACTTCCAGTAAAAGGCCACTTCCTCCGATTCGGCGACAATCAAGAGTTTGAGTGGGGGTAAGGTTCGAATGGTAAAGTACCCAACATCGTCCATGGTCAGCGGATCCGAGCCAATCAGTCGAAACTCACCTTGGAGATAGCTTGTTGCCACGGCGGGAATTTCAAATGTCAACCTTCGCTCAATCCCTGGTGCGGCGGTGATTGTTTGCTGACCCCGTTTGACGAGTTTGCCATCCTGTGACAGAAAGAACTCGACTGTTTGCTCGGGCTTGACTTGGCCTGTTGCTGAAAGCCCAAGATCAACTCTCACCGAACTTCCCGCAGGAACAGTTTCCCGCAGGGGTTTGAGGCTGGTGATGCCAACATTCATTGGATTGGATTCACCCACATCGATCAGATAGACCGAAAGTGTTTTCAATCGTGCCAGTTCGTCTAGCAACAAACGGGAACCCTCTTCGCGCCAGGCCGTCCGTGCCAAATCCGTGAAGAGATAAATCTCGCGAACATAGCGATCCTGACGTTTTTCTTCGGGAATGGAAGTCTGCTCGGCGGTTAATCGGCGGCGATCGGCCTCTTGTGCCAAGAGCGCCGAACGAAGTCGATCATTCAGCTTCAGCCCACCGGATTTGATTTCACAGGCATCAATTCGCCCGCGCGCAGCCTGAAGATCCAGCGAGAACGCGGAAAATCGTTCACTGAGGACCTGTTCTTTCTCTTCTGCTCCCGACGAAGAGGCTTCGTGTAACGTCGCAACTGCCACCTTACTTCCGGCAGGCAATCGACTGAGATGGTCGCGGGCAATTTGCTGAGCTGACTGCAAACGACTTTGATTTCCCTGCCGATAGCTCATACTCGGACTGGTATCGAATAAAAACATCGCGGCCACAGGGAGGTTTTCAGCGACATTCGGTGCCGGATCTTTGATTTCGGCGGAAACTCGATGCCCATAGGGCCAAGCGACACCCAACAACAGCACGAATCCTGTAAGTCCGATGATCACCCCACGCAGCCACGATTGTCTCGTCAGCAGCTGTTGTCGAGGCAAGAGAGATCGTTTCCACCAGCCAAGCATGCCGAAATACCCACCCAATCCGCAACTGGCGAACACCGCGATTTTCACCCATTCAAACCGGGTGAGAGCATAATTTGCCGCAGGCAATGTGGGACGGGTAAACGCCAATGCAATCAGACCAATCACCAGCACACGGAACAAGAGTAACCAAAAATGCCGCAATCGCATTCGCCGTACGTTCTGTCGGCGATTCTGCTGGATGAGACGGAGTGCTGGAAAAATCAATCGCTTCGGTTTGGCCCGTAACAGCAAATGCAGCAGGATGGGGATGATGGAGAGCCCCAAGCCAAGCAACAATCCAGGGTGTAGCAGTGACATAAGCTCAACATCAACCGAACTTGAGGAAAACAAGGAGATCCCGTGATCAGATGAGTGTACGTCGTCCTGCCAGGAATTTCACTCAGAATGGGGTCCTTACGCGGGTGAGTCACTTCGCTTCATCATCGCAAACCACGAAGAAGCATTGCAAACCACGAAGAAACGGGGAACAGGAATCGATTTTTCTGCCAAATTTTGATATTGAAGCATCAGCAAAATTTGATTACTTAACTCGATTCACTCCCCAATCGTCACTCTGATCCGCCGTTGCCCGAGGAGGCATGGATGCGTTGTTTCGTGGTACTCATTTTCATCGCCATTACGTTTTCTGCCGCGACCGGACGCTGCCAGGATACACAATTTCCACCAGCAGGCCGAATCGCTCCTGAACTTCAGGGGGAGCCCGACAATCTTCCTCCACTCATGATCGCGAACGAACACTCTTCAGCGTCAATGATCGGGGTTAACGTCTCCCCACCCAAGCCCCGACCCGGCGAAGGGATTACGGTTTCGATGTTCAATGAGACCAGTACACTGAAACTGTCGGGGAGTTTTTCGATCCTCGGAATTGCGGGAACGGAGCGGACATTTGTTCCCTGGAACCCCTTGTTCGTTTTGCCCCCTTCTTATTTTGGCAATAACACTAATACTTTTGAGCTCCATAGTCGTCAGTCCTCGGTTCAGGCGGTGTTCAGCGGACCAGAAATGGGAGGGTTCAAGCCTGGAGCCTTTGCCTTGATTTATCTGATGAATGGCAGCCTCACCTCAGACACTTATGGGTTACTGCCCATCTTGGCCTTCGCAGATTTGCAAAACGAGCACTGGCGATTTTCTGCGGGGCTGCAGAATGATTTATTTGCCCCCCGAGACCCAACGGTCATTCCCATCGCCCGGCTTGGGGCCTCGGGAAACCCGGGGAGTTTCCGTGGTCAAGTTCGGCTCGAGCGATCTGATCAAATTACGGATGAGGTCAAATCCAAATTGCAGATTGCGTTCAGTGATCCGATCACGACGATTCTGATCGATTCCAATCGTCGATCGACAGAAGGAAATGGTCTTCCGAATCTGGAAGGGAGGGGACTGCTCAGTCTGGGAGCGATTACTGAACTTGCAGGGGGACGTCGTGAAGCCCCGGCAGAATTGGCGATTGCGGGTTTAATTGGAGAGCTGCGCAACAGCCAGATTGTCACGAGTCTTGACGATCTGATTTCGGCGAGTCCGTTTCGACGGACTGTCACCTCGTGGGGGGTGTCGGTCGATGGCAAATGGAATTTAACGCGTCAATTTGGTGTCAGTGGCGAAGGTTATCTTGGTCAGGCGATTGGAAATTATGCCGCCAACATTTTTCAGACATTTAACAGCGTCACGTTTGCTCCTGTTCGAGGGGCCGGAGGCTGGGGTGAAGTTTTCTATTACTTTTCTGATCAAGTTCATCTGCATGCGGGTTATGGAATCGAATCCGTGAATCGGAGCGATTTGGCTGCGGATGGGATTGCTCGGAATTCAACCTATTATTCCAGCGTTTTTTGGGATATCACCAAAACCATCCAGGTCAGTTGCCAAGTGGATTACCGTCAGACGGATTACGTCACGCTTCATGACAACCACGCTCTGGTTTTTTATAGCCAAATGCTCTGGCGGTTCTAAGTCTAATAAAACGGAGCTCCGAATTCGACCGGAAAACGCTTTCCCGGATTGAGGTCCGCTGTCAAATCATAAAGTACCAGTCTTGGCGGTCATCGGTGAGACTTCCTCGAATCAGACTTCCTCGACGAGGACAGGACTCACAGACATCCTGGCCCACAATTTCGTAGGCAAATCGGACTGCCTCGAGTGTACTCGACCAAACCCCACTTGTTTCCTCGAAGACAAACACGCGGTCACGACCGAGTTGCTTCATGAGTCCACTCGAGTCGATCACCGACATCAAATCGGGTCGCACTCCACACAGCAGGATATCCACGTTCTCGACTTGCATTCGCGAGATAAAACGGTCGAATACTCGTAAGCAGACGGCATCCGCATTTCGGGCCCGTTTCAGCCGCAGGACCACGACACGAACGCCCACCCGTGCTTCCTCTGCGATTTTGTCGAGATGCTCTTCCAATTCGGGTGCGGCCCCAAAAAACAGTTCTCCTTCAAGGCTGTAAACACGAATGCGATTGCAGACCGTGTCTGTTGCAATTCGTTCTCTCACAATCCGGTCCTGGGCCAGCGTGAGTTCCGTCAAATGCACGCGGGCGGCTTGAGGAACGTAAAGTACAAACGAAAGAAAAACACCAATCAATACACAGAATTCAATCGAGATTGCCACCGCAGAAATGGCCGTGACGAGCACGATCCACGCTTCAAAGCGAGTTGTTTTCAAGTGGTAAAATAATTCAGGCCAATCAACGAGTCGCCAGGCGGACAACATCAAAATCCCCGCCAGGCCGGCCCTGGGAATGAAATAGGCATAGGGAGCGAACAGTATCATGGTCCCGGCAACCGCGATCGCCGAAATGATTCCTGACCATTGGGTGCACGCCCCCGCCTGATGATTAATCATGGATCGAGTCAACGAGCCTGAGCCGGGAAAGCACTGGAACAAACTTCCAACCAGATTTGCGACCCCCTCGCTCAGGCATTGCTGGTTAATATCCAGTTTTTGACGAGTTTTATTCGCGATCGCCTTAGCCATCGCAATTGCTTCGAGCAACCCCAGCAAGGCAATCGCCAGACTACTGCCGGCCATGGCATGAACGCGTGGCCAAACAATTTCCGGTAACTGAAATGAAGGCAGCTTGGCGGGAATGGCACCGACTACGCGCACCCCCTGCTTTTCAAACTCCCCGTACCAGACAACGGTCGCCAGAAAAATCACCGCCAAGAGAAATTCTGGCAGCCGCAATCGGAATCGCTGGTTGATGGTGCGGAGTAAGATCGCCACGAGGATTGTTCCCAGCCCAATCAGCAATGCTCGCCCGTTGGTTTGATCGACATGAGAAATGGTTAACCAGAAGCGTTTCAGAAAGTGGTCATCACCGGTTCCCATCGCGGGTAATCCCAGCAAATTTTTCAGCTGATCCAGCACCAGTAAAATTGCAGCTCCCAACGTGAAACCGACGATGACCGCATGCGAAATGTAGCGAGTCAGGTCCCCCAATCTCAGGAAGGTAATTCCTGTTTGCACAATCCCGACCATGAGCGCCAGCAGGACCACCGCGGGAATTCGTTCTGCTTCGCTCAATCCCACAACAGCACTCAGCACCGCAATCGAAATGGCATTCGTCGGCCCGTTGATCAGTTGTTTTGACGAGTCAAACAACGCACCGATACTGGTCATGACAATTGCGGTATACAGCCCATATTGCGCGGGAATTCCCGCAATTTGAGCATATGCCATCGCTTGTGGTACGGCGACGGCGGCCACCGTTAACCCCGCCATCGTATCCAACCCGAGCGAGCTCAGCGAATAATGTCGCAATGATTCGATCGCGGGGACGTAACGATAAATTTTTTCGCGAATATTCGTCACGAAATCGGTTTTGTTCAACGATGCATCCGGCGATTGAATCATAATCACCACGGAAAAAGGGTGAGGCTCGATGTTTGGTTATGGAACGCGAAAGCGATCTTAACGTCCCAATGTGATCTGGCACACTCAGAAAGGATGATCGGCATTCTCTGTCGCGACAGGCCGCATCGAGCCGAAGGGTCGGGACCAGGTCTGATGACAGTCGACATTCGGCGAGTTTGATTCCAACCATTCTGGAATCGGCGAGATTCAGGGAGGTACACGCGATCACAGAGCATCGATCACAGGGCATCGATTACAGGGCAGCGATCACAGGGCAGCGAGGAAATCTGGTGATTCCGCGAATTGATTACCTGTTTGCAATCCCTCCGCAGGGCTTTCAGAAAAGCTGGTGTAGAGATGCGGATGACCAGCAAATCTGTTACGGTTTTCCAGCGATGGTTTTCCCACAAAACCTACCGGTTTCCAACGGACTTGACCGCTGCCAGCGTCTGTCTTGGCCTCGACGAAAATCAAATTCACGGAATTCTTTATGAAACACAAGCTTCTTTTCGTCTGTTTTGCCATCGGGCTTGGTTCAGCCGGATGGCTGCTGGCGGATGATGCAATTTCTGCTGAGGCAATTACGATTCAGCCCGATTTTCAGGTCGAACGAGTCTACTCGGTCCCCCGCGAGCAAGGTTCCTGGGTTGCCATCTGTTTTGACGACCAGGGACGTCTCTACGCGTCGGATCAGGGGCCACGATTATTTCGACTCACCCTTCCCCGTCCGGGGCAAACGACCGAAGTCCTTGTGGAAGTAGTCTCTGACAAATGGGGCTATTCTCAGGGAATGGCGTTTATTCATGGTGCCCTCTATGTTGTCCAACACGGAAATCACTCAGAAGAAAACTACCGTCCGGAAGTCCTGTTGCGTCTTCGGGACACCGATGGTGACGATAAACTTGATACGGCTGACAGACTGTTTGAATTTCCTCGAGTGACCGGGGATGCCGCCAACTGGTACGAACACAGCTTGCATGCGGTGATACCGGGTCCCGATGGCAAGTCGATCTACATTGTCAGTGGCGATCGCAACGGATTGCCCTGCGAAAAAGGGCGCACGCCAAAACACTGGAACCGTGACAGCTGGGATTTTGCTTATGAAAAACAGCCCCATTCTGGTGGTTGGGTGATGCGAGCGGATCTCGACGGTGAGAATCGGGAATATCTCTGTATGGGATTGCGAAACAGTTATGATCTGGCCTTCAATCGCGACGGCGACCTCTTCACCTTCGACAGTGATCTGGAAAATGACTTTGGGCTGCCGAACTATCGTCCTACCGCGATTCGTCAGATTCTCAGTGGAACCGACAGTGGTTGGGGGGGACGAGCGGGGGAAATGCTTTGGAGCTGGACACCGAAATGGGAAGAGATCCAGCCTCCGATCAAGAACATTGGACCAGGTTCACCAACCGGAATTGCCTTTGGATATGGAACCAAGTTTCCTGCTCGCTATCAGCAGGCTTTATTTGCGTGTGACTGGAGTTACGGACGAATGTTCGCCGTCCATCTGACGCCCACGGGAGCCTCCTACACGGCAGAGGCAGAACCCTTTCTCAGTGCCCAGGGATTGCCGATTGCCGATGTGGCGGTCTCACCAAATGATGCCGCCCTCTATTTTCTGATCGGTGGACGTGGCACACAATGTGGTTTATACCGCGTGACGTACACGGGTCAGGAAAGTACCCACCTGGCGCAACCCATCCCCTGGGATCAAGAGACAACCGCCGCGCACCAATTGCGTCGCCGGTTAGAATCATTTCATGGGGCTGCCAGCCCGAAAACGCTCGGGGAAGTCTGGCCGCATTTGGGGCATCCCGATCGAGCGATCCGTGGTGCTGCCCGTGCAGCACTGGAATGGCAACCGGTTTCCGAGTGGAAAGATCAGGCACTCAGCGAGCCCGATCCCCGGACAGCACTTCAAGCCTTATTGGCACTCGCGCGTTCGACCGACGGTGAGACAACCATTCAATCCTCGTTGCTTGTCGCGCTCGATCGTTTCGAGTTCGGAAAATTGAGTCCTGATGAACAGTGCTGGTACTTGAGGATTCTCACGATTTCTGCCATGCGACATGGCAAATATCCGCATGAGATCGCTGCCAAACTTGTGGCACAACTGGAACCCTCGATTCCCTCAACAGATCGTCGGGTCAACGAAGAACTGGTCGCTCTGGTGGCGGCGTTACAAAGTAAGACATTGATCGTACCGATTCTGGATTTGCTGGAACAAAGCCGAACCCAGGAAGAGCAGATTCTCTACCTCCAGGCATTGACCGGATCCAGTCAGACGGCCCCCTGGACCCCTGAACTCCGTGAGCGTTTCTTGAAGCTGGCCTTCGAGCGAGTCCCCTTTTGGAAAGGGGGGGCCACGGCGAGAGCCGTCCGCGATCGCTCACTGCATGCGGTGATCAGCATGCTTACGGAAACAGAACGGCAAAAGTATGCGGGACGGATTTCGCTTGCTCAAAAGCCGTCTAAAATCATTCCGCAGACAAATCGCAGCTTTGTCAAAAAATGGACGATGAACGATTTTACCTCGACGCTCGAGACAGGATTGGCTGAACCGCGCAACGTGGATAATGGTCGCAAGCTGTTTACCGCAACCGCGTGTATCGTGTGCCACAGTTTTCAGGGGGAAGGGGGCTTCGGTGGACCTGACCTCAGCAGTGCCAGCGCACGTTACAGCTCGCGTGACCTGCTCGACAACATCCTGAATCCCAATAAAGTGATCAACGAGCAGTATGGTCTGATGATTTACAGCATGAAGGATGGGACCACACAATTTGGCCGAACCGTCAATCGAGCAGGAGACACCATGATGGTGGCCACCAACCCAAATGATCCCGGCGGGAGTGAAATTCGATTCCGTATGACGGACCTGGAAAGTACCACCCCTTCGCGCGTCTCATTCATGCCGGAGGGTTTGCTGAACACGCTCACGCAAGAGGATGTGCTTGACCTGTTGGCGTACCTCAAAAGTCGGTGACAGAAATTGCCGTCTCACGAACACGAGGAATCTCGTTGTGATTCCGCGAACGATGGATGGCGTGTGAGCTGTAACGCTTACGGTGAAATCGAAAAGGCCGACACGAGTTCTCGTGTCGGCCTTAAAATCATGCTCGTGTGTCACAGCATCCCTTGAACGGGATGCTATTCGGCAAATGCCGCGTCAAAGGCACGCGCAGAGGGGGCGAAATCGATATTCTTGACGTATTGGCAAGACTCACGCGCACCATGCTCACGATCCATCCCACTATCTTCCCATTCCACCGAAAGTGGGCCTTGGTATTTTGCTGCGTTCAGCGCCCGGATCACTTCTTCAAAGTTGACTCCGCCGCGTCCCATACTCCGGAAATCCCAACCGCGGCGTTGATCACCGAAAGAGAGATGGCTCGAGAGAATTCCTGAACGCCCGTTCAGTGTGACTTTGGCGTCCTTCATATGAACATGGAAGATCCGATTCGGGAAATAGCGGATGAACTCGGCCGGATCAACTCCTTGCCAGATCAGATGGCTTGGGTCAAAGTTGAAGCCGAATTCTTCCCGGCCCCCCAACGCGGCAATCGCACGCTCAGCCGAGTAGAGATCGAAGGCAATTTCCGTAGGATGCACTTCCAGTGCAAACTTGACGCCGCACTCCTGGAAGACATCCAGGATCGGGTTCCAGCGTTCGGCGAGCAGCTTGAATCCGTCATCGTACATCGATTTCGGTGTGGGGGGAAAATCATAAATCAAGTGCCAGACACTCGATCCGGTGAAACCATTGACGATTCCGATTCCCAGTTTCTGTGCCGCCCGAGCGGTGTTCTTCATCTCTTCAATCGCTCGATGAGTCACCCCTTCAGGTTTCCCATCACCCCAGACATGAGGGGGAAGAATGCTTTTGTGCCGGGCGTCGATATTGTCAAGAACCGCTTGTCCCACAAGATGGTTGGAGATCGCGAAAACTTGCAGATCGTATTTTTCGAGCAATTCTCGTTTTCGGGCACAATAGGTGTCGTCGGAAAGTGCCTTATCCACTTCAAAGTGATCACCCCAGCACGCCAGTTCCAAACCGTCATAGCCAAAATCTTTGGCTTTTTTGCAGAGATCTTCCAGCTTCAGGTCGGCCCATTGGCCGGTAAACAGGGTAACGGGACGACCCATCAGAATTGCCTTTCATCAGTAGGATACAAAACAAGAATCGACTTGATTTCCAGCACGAAAGTAGACATCGATCAACCGAAAGTCAACCAAGTTTGTTTTTTACCGCCGATCAACATCCCCCTCAATGGACGGAAAATCAGCCCCTTTTTCAGTGGGATCGTGTTTGGCAATTTTGGGTGTCGACATGCACGACCTTTGGCCGATGTCGCTCGATTTCGGCTTCGTCGAACTGTGCATAGGCACAAATAATGACGAGATTTCCCGGTGAGACGAGATGGGCTGCGGCCCCATTGATGCAGATCGTTCCGCTTCCGGACGGTCCTCGAATGGCGTAAGTGATCAACCGATTCCCATTGTTGACATCATAAATGTGGACCTGCTCGTGCTCGGCGATATTTGCGGCAAGCATGAGGTCATAGTCGATCGTGACGCTTCCCTCGTAATGCAATTGAGCATCCGTCACTGTCGCACGATGGATTTTGGATTTGAGCAGAATTCGTTGCATAAAGTCTCGGATCAAATTTCAATGGACTGACATTTTTCAATAAGCTGACAAGGGGTTGTGGAACCAAACCCCACAAATTCCATGCAGCAGGCCTACGCACTGGTCCGAATCAGTGACTTGAACCTGCCCGGTCCGGTAGATTCTTACCGAAACGAACCTGTGCTCCAAGTCGGTCCCTGCCAGAACGTCAATTTTTCTGTCAAAAGTGACGTTCTGGCAAGGATCCATAACCTTCAAATACCAATTCGGTTCGTCGTTTTCTGCAGACAAACTCGATAGACTGGGTCTCACAGGACTGTTTCATCACGAAATTCTGAGTATCATTCGCGGAAGCGAAGCCGAATCACCGATCAGAACTTGGTTTTTCAGCAGGAACATTCCTGCTGACACAGTATTTCGGCTGACACAGTGTGGTGAAATTTCGGTTGATTGCGGTGCCACCGCATGGGGTTGGTCGTGGTCTCTTTTCCCGGCATCTGCTGCAAGCTCTGATTCTTTTATTTTTAAATGTTGAGACTCGAGGATTTTTCGTCATGGGTGACTCGATTTTTTCTGCCAGCAATCCGCTTCTGGCCAAGACGGGCCTGCCGGATTTCGCTGCGATCCGACCGGAACATATCGTGCCAGCGGTCAAGCAGATCATCGATCAGGCGACGACGGATCTCGCGGCGATCGAAAAAGACTTGGTGCCAACCTGGGAAGGCTCTTTGGGAAGGCTCGAACAACTCGATCCCCCTTTCGAGTATGGCTGGAAACCGGTGGGGCATCTTTTCGGTGTTTTGAATTCGGATGAACTTCGAGCGGCTTATGAGGCAGTTTTGCCAGACGTTGTCCAGTTCGGCTTGCGCGTCAGTCAAAGCGAGCCGATTTATCGGATACTCAAACAATTGCGTGACGGTGAGGAATGGTCGCGGTTAAGTGAAGCCCAGCAACGAATTGTGACCGATCGGATTAAGGGGGCCGAACTGACAGGGATTGCCTTAAGCGAAGCGAACCGAGCAAGGTTCAATGCGATGGAACAAGAGCTTTCCCAGCTTTCCACCGACTTTTCGAACCATGTCCTCGACGCGACAAAAGCGTTTTCGCTTGAGATTACGGATCCGGTTGATTCCACGGGTTGGCCAGCGACGCTGCGTAACCTTGCGGCAAATTCCTGGAATCAAGCTCACAAAGCCGCCTCTGTCGCGGCAACCCCCGCAGAGGGCCCCTGGCGGATTACGCTTGAACCGCCGCTGTTTACCCCGTTCATGGAACATTGTCGCAACCAAACCCTGCGCGAACAACTTTACCGCGCATTTGTCACGCGGGCATCCTCGGGCGAAATCAACAACGATTCCCTGATTACCAGGATCTTGGCGTTGCGACAGGAAAAGGCTCGGTTGCTTGGCTATCAAAACTATGCAGAAGTCAGCCTGTCACGCAAAATGGCCCCCAGTGTGGCTGCGATTCAGCAGATGTTTGGTGAGTTGCGATCAGCAGCCTGGGACGCAGCAGTACGCGACCTCGAGGACATTCAGCAACTCAAAACGGCTCGGGGAGACTCGACCCCGCTTCAAGTCTGGGACGTGGGATTTTGGGCTGAGAGACTCCGCGAAGAACGATATGCGTATACCGATGAAGAGCTTCGGCCTTATTTCCCTTTCGAGAAAGTTCTCAAGGGTTTGTTCGAGTTGGTCGAACGATTGTTCGAAGTGACAATCCAGCATCAATCTGATGTCAGCCTCTGGCATCCTGATGTCCGTTTCTATCGAGTGCACGATTCGACAGGTACCCAGATCGCCGGGTTTTACCTTGACCCTTATTCCCGTCCGGAAAATAAACGAGGGGGAGCCTGGATGGATGACTGCTTGGGGAGGCGGAGCATTCATGGCATAATCCAGCTTCCCATCGCACATCTCGTCTGCAATCAGACACCACCACACGGCGATACCCCGAGCCTGATGTCCTTTCGTGAAGTTGAGACGCTATTCCATGAAATGGGGCATGGACTTCAACACATGCTGACGAAAGTCGATGAAGCGGATTGTGCAGGAATCAATGGAATTGAATGGGATGCGGTGGAATTGCCGAGTCAGTTTATGGAAAACTGGTGCTATCACCGACCAACTTTGATGGGACTGACCGGTCATTATCAGAGTGGTGCTGCTCTTCCGGAATCGCTTTTTGAAAAAATTCGTGCCGCGAAGAATTATCGTGCTGGATCGATGACGCTCCGGCAAATCTTATTCGGCATGACGGATATTGCCCTCCATTTTGACTTTGACCCCAGCGGATCGGAATCGGTCCATGAATTGAATCGGCGCCTGAGCGAGCAGACTGCGGTGCTTCCATTGCTCTCAGAAGACCGTTCGCTCTGTTCGTTCCAACATATCTTCAGTGGGGGTTATGCGGCAGGGTATTACAGCTACAAATGGGCCGAGATTCTGAGTGCGGATGCATTCAGCGCATTCGAAGAGGCGGGATTGGATGATCCAGAGGCGATGCGGCTCACAGGCCAGCGTTTCCGTGATACGGTATTGGCACTAGGGGGAAGTCGTCACCCTCTGCAAGTTTTCCGATCATTTCGAGGTCGTGAACCCAAGTCCGACGCACTTCTTCGTCACTCTGGACTGTCAACCAAACTCAATCAAGGCTGAATCAAAATCAAGATCGTAGGCTGAAACTGTCGAAACAGAGAATTCGTTTCTGCGAATCTCTGTGGGACGAGTTTCACTCACTGGAACTGCTAACAGCGATTCCGAATCAACCATTTCCTACCGGGAGTTGTTTTCAGCGAAAAGTTGGTATAATTTAACCTGAAACCGACCTCCACTCACAGGCGATCCTTCTTTCCTGCGAAACATCAAGTGAAACACCATCCTTCAGGTTGATGAGGTTTGACGAAATCAGGTGGAAATTCGAATGATTTGGATGATTCTCTTCGTACTCCCGATTTTATTTGTCGTTCTCTACTGTGCGATTCCCTACACCGTCAGGCTTTTCAGCGAAATGGATCTCCGCAGACGGTGCCGGAAGGAACGCGTGCTGGTTTTAACCTACGATGATGGTCCAGGCGAGGAAACAACGCCTAAGCTGTTGGATCTTCTGGACCAACACCAAGCCAAAGCGACCTTCTATCTCGTTGGGAAGAATGTTCAGATCAAAGGTTCGATTTTGCCTCGAATGCAGCGAGCGGGACACGATTTGGCCAGCCATTCTCAGAATCACCTGAACGGATGGAAAGTGACACCTTGGCGTAGTCTGAAGGACGTATTGCAGGGTTTCTCGACGTTGAAGCGAACGAACATCGACTTTGCGCTGTTTCGCCCACCCTATGGAAAAATCAATCTGTTGACCTGGTTGGCGGCAGCCCGTCAGCGAATTCATCTCGGTTGGTGGACGATCGTTTCTGGGGATACTTGTGCGAATCTGCCTGATGTGGCATCGATTGTTGCCATGGCGGAAAGGGATGGGGGAGGAGTGGTCTTAATGCATGATTTCGATCGAAGTGAAGAACGCTTTTTCTACGTGCTGGAATTGACGGCTCGATTACTTGATTTGGCAGAATCTCGGGGTTGGAAGGTGATGACACAGCGAGAATTGTTAAGAATTCGATAGGACTTTTTGTTGAATCCTGTTACTACGATCAAAGGCTTGTCATTCATTCATCCTGAACAGTATAAATTGAGGGATGTCGATCAAGTGTTCCGATACCGAGAGTTTCCGATCCCAACGGTTCTGTGGTGATTGAGTAATCCTCGAAAACAGGACTGGTCAGAAAATGAAAGATAAAGTGAATCGAGTCAAGATTCTTGCTGTTGCTTCACGCGGAGGGCATTGGATTCAGTTATTGAGGCTCCGTCCTGCATTTGCGGGGATCGACATCGTCTATGTGACAACTGATCCTGAGTACAAAACCATGGTCGAAGGGGCTCCCTTTCGTGCAGTGACTGAAGCGACCCGAAAGAGTAAGCTGCGACTGATCTGGTTGTGTTTCCAACTGTTGTGGATCATCGTTCGCGAGCGACCGACTTCGATTGTTTCAACCGGTGCCGCTCCTGGTTATCTCGCGATTCGGATTGGTAAATTGCTGGGAATTCGTACGCTTTGGATCGACAGTATCGCCAATGCGGAAGAGTTATCGTTATCCGGAAAAATGGCAATGAAGTATGCGGATGTCGTTCTCACTCAGTGGTCACACTTACAAGTTCCGGGGCATGTTGATTATCAAGGGTCTGTGATTTGATTTTCGTCACGGTTGGGAATATGGACCCATTTGATCGGCTGATCAAACTCGTCGATGAATTTGTTGAGGCAAATCATCTGCAGCGGAAGTTTTACGCACAGATCGGGAGAGGGAAATATCGGCCCAAGAATTTTCCCTACTGCGAGTTCCTGAACCCGGAAGAGTACCAAGCTCGTGCTGAAAAATGCTCGTTAGTTGTTTCGCATGCGGGGATGGGAACAATTATCACCGCGATCGAACTCAACAAGCCGATCGTCATCTTGCCCAAGCGGGCGAGTTTAAATGAGCAACGAAATGAGCACCAGCTTGCCACCGCTCATCACTTTCACAAATCCCCTTTGGTGATTGTGGCAGAACAGGATGAGGATCTTTCCGAGGCAATTTTTCGTGCGAACAGTATCGCCTTGGCTCCTGGAAGTGGAATCCTCAAGCAGCGTCATCCGTGTGAACCCGCTTTGATTCAGTTTGTTCAGGGTTTCGTCCGAACCTCCTCAACGAACTCGGCTGGCAACACCACGCCGCAAACGATGATCACTCAAAACCTGGGAAAACCATTGGTGTTTCTCACTGTGGGAAACGAGCCTTGCGACCGCTTGGTAAAAGCGTTTGATGCATGGGCCGCGGGAGCGAATGAACAGTTTGAAGTGGTCGCACAAATTTCAAAAACGGAATTTCAGCCGAAGCACTGTTCGTTCGTCGAATTTCTTAAGCCACCGGAATATGCCCGCCTTTTTTCACGATCAGCTCTGGTTGTTTCTCATGCGGGAATGGGGACAATTATTACTTCCATCAATCACAATAAATGGATTGTGGTGATGCCGCGACGGGCGAGCTTAGGAGAAACGCGTAACGAACACCAGCTCGCGACGGTTCAGCATTTCAAGCGATACAAGGGGGTTTTGGTCGCAGAGTCTCCCGCCGATCTGGCAACAACGTTAGATGATACGCTCGCAGCGATCGCTCAGGGAGCAATCGAACCGCCCCGCAGCGAAGATTTAATGCACTCTCCTGCGATGTTGAAAATGATTGAATTTGTCAAAGAATTTGTTTATTA
>CAMBQP010000079.1 GCA_945869955.1 Schlesneria paludicola DSM 18645 | reverse complement strand
ATCGAGGGGGTCAGCATGGTCTATTCGTTTGAGCACGCGAAAGCAGAAGGCCAGCGGAAAAAGCAATATTTTGAATTGATGGGACACCGCGCCCTGTATGCAGACGGCTGGGTCGCCAGTACGACTCCCCCCAATCCCCCCTGGGATTCTGGGGCTGCCGGTGTGGATGAAATCACCGGTTATCAATGGGAACTGTACGACACGACCAAGGATTTTTCCCAAGCAAAAAATCTGGCAAAAGCCGAGCCCAAGCGACTTCAGGACTTGCAGCTGTTGTTCTACACCGAAGCGGCCCGCTACAACGTCTTGCCGTTTGACAACAGCAAAGTCGCCCGTCTTGATCCGGCCATTCGCCCCAGCCTGACCCGAGGGCGGAATTCGTTTCGCTATGCCGAGGGGATGACGCGGATCCCCGAGGGAGCCTCGCCCGACATCAAGAACAAGTCCTGGTCGATTACGGCCGAGATCGATATTCCCGCCAACGCCACCGGACTGATCGCGACCCACGGCGGTCTGTTTGGCGGTTGGGGCCTTTATCTAGATCAGGGGAAACCGGTCTTTCACTACAATTTTGTGGGTGTCGACCAATATCGGATTGTCGGGAAAGAGCCCCTGCGTCCGGGAAAACAAACGATCAAGATGGACTTCAACTATGATGGTGGGGGGATGGGCACGGGGGGAATGGTCTCGATAAGTGTGGGGGACAACGAAGTGGCGACCGGACGAATCGAAAAAACCATTCCGATTCGGATCACGCTCGACGAGTCACTCGATATCGGAGAAGACTGTGGGACTCCGGTCAACACGTCGTATGACGTACCGTTTCGGTTTTCGGGGACCATTCACGGTGTCACCATTGACCTGAAGTAACAAATAGCTGAGTATGATCGGCGTTTATTGATGCGTATCGACCAACTCAGATCAGCAGGGTGATTTACATGCTCACGATGCTTGGCAGTCCGAGGCGTTGTTGTGATGGAATTACACGGCGAGAAACACTCAAGGCGGGTGCGCTGTCGGCTTTGGGTGGCTTCGGTCTGCCGCAGATGCTGGCGGCGGAAGAAGCGGGGTTAGTGCAGAAGGCCAAAGCCAAAAATGTGATTTTTGTCTTTCTGCTGGGTGGAGCGGCGACGCAGGACATGTACGACATGAAGCCCGAAGCTCCTGTCGAGGTTCGCGGCGAATTCAAAACGATCGCGACCTCGGTTCCGGGAATCGAGGTTTGCGAACACTTACCGCAGTTTGCCCAGTGGGCTCATCGGTTCGCCTTTATTCGCTCGGTGAATCACAAGGCAGGTTGTCACAATTGCCTTCCGTGTTACACCGGTTACGACCTGACACCTCCCGATCAGCATCCGCGCGATACCGATCCCCCCAGCGTGGGATCGGTTCTGCAGTACCTGAGTGGTGCTCGGGTCGAGTTACCTCAGTATGTGTATATGCCGAACTGGCTCGGCTGGGGTCAGGCCTTTCGTCGAGCGGGGCCCTACGGGGGGTTTTTGGGTAAACGTTTCGATGCACTCACCACCGAGTGTCAGCCCTATTATGACAAGGATTCGTTTGCTCCTGCGGCGGGAAATCCCCAGATTGTCCGAGGTGCACCATTATTGCCCAGCACCTCGTTACAGGATGGGATGACGGTCGACCGCTTGAATTCCCGGCGTTCGCTGCTGGAACAGATTGACGAAGAACGTCGGCGATCCGAGATTCTGCTCCCCGCCTCTCCCTTTCAACGCAATCAGCAACAGGCGTTTGATATTCTGACTTCGTCCAAGATGCGGACGGCGTTTGATTTGACGCAAGAGAATCCCAAAACGATTGACCGCTATGGTCAGACCCTGTTTGGAAACTCGACCCTGATTGCCCGGCGGTTGATTGAAGCGGGGGTCCGTTTCGTCAATGTCACATGGGACCTGTTTTGGGGGCCCGTGAATGTCGATTACGATGCCTGGGACACCCATACACAGAACTTCAAGATTCTGAAACAGAACAAGCTCCCCGGTTTCGATCAGACGATGTCCGCCTTGATGGAGGATCTGGACGCCCGGGGATTGCTCGAGGAAACGCTGATTGTTGTCACCAGTGAGATGGGGCGAACGCCACGGATTAATGCCAATGCGGGACGCGATCATTGGACGAATTGTTATGGATCACTGTTGGCAGGGGCAGGAATCAAAGGGGGGACTGTTTATGGTTCTTCCGATGCCCAGGCGGGGTATGTGAAAGACAAACCGGTACGACCGGCGGATTTGGTGGCCACGATCTACCAGACCCTCGGAATTGATCCGGAGCTGCGGGTTCCTGATCATACCAACCGTCCGGTCGAGATTTCCCAAGGGGGAGTCCCGATTAGCGACGTGATGACGTAAGTCCCATTTCAGGGGGGTGGCAATCACGGGCTGGTCACGGGTGAATGCCGGCTGCGATTGGAAATTCCGACCGATATTGAGGCCAATCCGATCGCCGCATGAAATGATCAGGAAATTTAACGCAAAGCCGCGGGGACGCAGAGGCGCGAGGAATACAAAAAGCAGAGTCGATTTTGCCTCACTGTCTTCTATGCGTCGCTCTTTCTTGGCGTCTTTGCGTTAAATTTCACTTCCCCGCGTTTCCGCCGCGATGAATTGAACGCGAATGATCATTGACGATTTTTGGTGAGTAGGCAAAAAACAACGACGCTCGAGCAGGGCTCGAGCGTCGTTGTTTGGCTGGAAGATGCGATCAGGATGATCCGACTACTTTGCGGAAACAGCCGTCACATCGAAGATCAGCGTTGTGTTCGGGGGAATCTTTAAACCACTTCCGGTAACCCCGTAAGCGCTTGGGGAAGGAATCAGCAGCTTGGCAACGGTGCCGACTGGCAAGAGGGCAAAGGCTTCATCCCAACCCTTGATGACCTGACCGACTCCCAATTTGAACGAGAATGTACCCGCCGTATTCGAATCAAATTGTGCCCCTTGCGTACCATCCGCATTCAGCACGTATCCGGTGTAGTTTGCCGTAACGGTCTGCCCGCTGGTCGGAATGGCACCGGTCGCCGGTGTGGTGATCACATAGTTCAACCCAGAATTGGTCTCTTTCGCCGTGAGACTATTCGTCGTCAGATACTTGCGAATATTGGGGAGTTCGGCATTCACTTGGGCATCGGTCGCGACGGTTCCTGTACCGCTGGCCGAAGTGCCCGCGCTGTTGGTGTTGGTAGCCGTGATTGTGGTTGAGCCTGCTGGGAGCGGTGCGTCTTTCAGATCGAGCTGCCAATTTCCTGCCGACGGTGAAGTCAGGTTGGTATCGGTACCCAAAACATAAGTCTTACCGTTGGCTGCAACAGAAAGAGCGGTTCCAGATTTCGAGTCAAACGTTCCCGTGACGATTGGGGTATTCTTCACTCCTGTCAAGGAGGCCACAGTCGGGGTTGCCACAGGATTGGCTGTCGATGCGGAGACAACCGTCACATCAAAGATCAACGGCGTGTTCGCAGGAATGTTGGGAGGACTTCCCGCAGCCCCATAGGCGCTGGAAGAAGGAATCAGCAGCTTGGCGACGGTGCCGACTGGCAAGAGGGCAAAGGCTTCATCCCAACCCTTGATGACTTGACCGGCTCCCAATTTGAATGAGAATCCTGGCGAGGTCGTATTCGAATCAAATCTCGTCCCTTGCGTTCCATCCGCATTCAGCAGGTAACCGGTGTAGAATGCCGTGATGGTCTGACCGCTCGTCGGAATGGCTCCAGTTCCCAACGTGGTGGTCACATAGTTCAACCCGGAATTGGTCTCTTTCGCGGTGAGGTTGTTTGTCGTCAGATACTTACGAATGATTGGGAGATCGGTATTCACTTGTGCATCGGTCGCGACGGTTCCGGTAGCGCTGGCCGAAGTTCCATCGCTATTGGTGTTGGTTGCCGTAAATGTGGTTGAGCCTGCAGGGAGCGGGGCGTCTTTCAAATCGAGCTTCCAATTTCCTGCCGACGGTGAAGTCAGGTTGGTATCGGTACCCAAAACGTAAGTCTTACCGTTTGCGGCAACAGAAAGAGCGGTTCCCGCTGTCGGGTCAAACGTCCCCGAAACGATTGGGGTGTTCTTCACTCCCGCCAATGAGACCACAGTCGGGTTTGCCACAGTGCTGGACTGATTATTGACATTCACGTTCCGCAGTTTGGGCGTCACATCATTCACCACCGCATTGGGCGTCTGGTTCAAGGTGGTTTGGTGGCGTCGCAAGCCGAAAATTTGTTGGCGGCCATGAAAATGATTGGGACCTCCGGTTGCCGAACCATTCAGATTGATCACGCCGTCTCGGCCCATCCGAATCAGGGCATCGCCGGAATAGGTTGACGAGGTTGAGCTGAAGGTGCTCTCGGAACCATGCTGAACAGCTTTGAGCGATCCCGTGATCGTCGATTTGTTCATGATCAAGTCGTGAGACGAGTTCGACAGATCGCCCCCGATCGTCGAATCTTCTAGGTCCAGCCTGTCCCCCTCTTGTCGCCCTAAATCCGCGCGCAAGTTGCGGTCCACGGTGGATTGTTCGAGGGTGACGCGATCGTTGCCTCGCCCACCATGGAACGTCATCGAATCCAACTTGACATTGGTCAACGTCAAATCGCTACCCCCTTTGCCGCGACCTGCAAACACAGTCAGATTCCCCATCTTGGCTGTACCGTCACCGGTGAGGTTGATCTCGTTTGCCTGAGACCCCAAAAACATGGTGACCGAAGCGGGGCTGGTGAGCGGCACGGTGTAGGTCGAAAGATCTTGGCCCCCGACACGGAATTCCGTTCCGTTGCGCCCCGTCAGCACGAACTGCGTTGCGGTATAGGCAATGTCAAACGAATCGCCAGAACTGGACCGCAGACCACCAAGATCCCGCAATGAAATGGAGTCCTGACGGACCTCGACAGCCAACAGACTGGTGAGCAGCCGCCGAGATTCCAGTGGCTCCAGCTGGGAAATCAACGCCCCTCGCCGATTCTGATCAAAATAGCTGCATCGACGGGAACGACGTGCAGAGGTCCGCGTACGGCTGGATCGAGTCCGAAACCAGGAAGTCAGCATTTCTTTCCAAATGTTCTGCATCGTCATTTTCCAACTTTGATTTCAATGTCACGTCGGTTGCCACGCCAGTTCCGGAATCCTGCGAATTGAACTACCAACGCTCACATCATAGCACAATCCGCATCCGAACATCCATCACACTCTGGGTGGTTTAGTTATTTTTGGTAAGCCATTTGGGTTAGGCGGGGTTGAGCGATTCGTACTGACTGTATCGCCTCGGTCGAGATATTCTCGCAATCAAAAACAACCTCATCCCGTTTCCCACAAAGTTTTCCTTGAAGGGAGGTTTCCTCGGGCCATTCTTACGCCCGATTCGCCGGGAGTGTGGGAGACATTTTTGTTTTCAATCGTTTTTTCAAACACTTTCCAGCGATGAAATGACCCTGGAACGCTGGCGGGATGTTTGAAATTGCCGCTTTTTTCCGTCCATTCTTTCATGGTCCACGATGAAGTCAAGAGTCACTCGCACAATTGCGGATTTCTTCAACCGGCCCACCCCTGCATCGGTTGGTTTATTGTCCCCTTCTGGCCCAGTACCGGAGTCTCTGCAGATCATGCTTTGGGTTGAAAATCCCCATCAAATCTCATTTCCCCATTGGCTACTGGTGGCCAGGCAAGTAGGATCCCTTTGGCCGGAACGGATTGGATGTTTCTGGATGCTCGATGCAGGATGGTTTTGAGATCCGTCAGATCCGAATTTCGCGGGAACCGGATTCGCGGGAACGAACGAAGCTGGTGTCTGGAAAGCTTGGCAGCGCCGATCGGTGTGCCGATCAATTCGAACCCCTGTCTGAGTGTTTGACTGGGGACCATTTTGACTGGGGACCATTTGACTGGGGACCATTTGAGTTGGGAACACTTGAGTTGGGACCACTTGAGTTGGGAACACTTGAGTTGGGAACAGAGGAGCAGAACGATCGACATCAACGCCCCCCACCCGCTTTCTTTTCACGTCAGTAAGACGCTCCGGAGCGCCATCGCATTCTCGAACGGAGTTTTTGTGCTGGGGTTGTGTCTGTGCCTGATCGCCGTGCCGATTTGGGGTGAGGAACCCCCGGTCGGCAAAGAGACCCATGCGATTCCCCAATCCGATCCCACAGGGGAAATGGCAATCCCCTCCTCAAAGCGGGTGAAGTCTGTGGGGCAGCACCCCAATCCCGCAGCCACCCCGAAGGTGGCCCGCTACGCGCAGTCTCTGTTCGCGAAATATGATCAAAACCAGGATGGCAAGCTGCAAAAAAAGGAATGGGAGCGATTCCAGGGGCATCCCGAGTTGATCGACCTTAACAGAGATGACGTGGTAACCCGCGACGAATTAATCGATTGGATTGCGGACTATGGTCGTCGCAAAAATCAAAGTATTGGCGTTCCTGCGATCCACAGTGCAGACGGAATGACCGAGTCCGGAAAGAAATCGGAACCGGACGAACACGCGGATGTGGCTCGAGTGAACTCCGAGTCCGACAGTGGGGCGGTCAATGCGGGGCCGCGTCGCCGAGACCTCCAATATTTTGTTCCGGCAAAACGACTCCCTGCGGGGTTACCGGATTGGTTTCTGACTCGAGATCTCGACGGAGATGGTCAATTGACTGCGGCAGAATTCAGTCCGATGGGGCTCGCCGCCGAGTTGGCAGAATTCGCGGCTTACGATCTCAATGCGGACGGCATTTTGACGGCCAAAGAATGTGTTCGAAAAGCCACAGGAAAATCTGCTGCATTGAAACCAGAGTAATCCCCCGGCCATCGCTTCCTCACGCTCAGGGAAATCCTGACTTCCGTATCAGGAAGCCCCTGCAATCGACCCGATTTACCTGGGATTCCGTAAACGCATATTGCCTTGGACTCGTCAGATATCGATGATGACTCTCAGGACGCTCGATGTTTTAGCCTCGGTTCTTATGAGAGAACCCCAGTGATCAGAATACTGATGAGGTCTGCATGAAATCGGCCCCTTATGGCCTACATGCCTGAAAGATTTTGTCGCGTCGACATCGGCTTTACGGTCGGATTGATAATAGGGCTCTCTGCGTCAGCGAACATCAGCGAGACCACGTGAGCGCGCGAACTGAACCAAATTCGTTTCCGTTCGCGTTAGTAGTCTATTGGTTTTTTACGGAAGGGGGAGGTGATGATGAGTATCAGTGCGGGATTAGCTCGTTTTTGTGGGGTATTGGCGACATTGGTTGCGATTGGTGGATCGGCCCAGGCTGGCTCGATACAGACTCCCGCAGGGCTCGTGATGGGTGACAAGTTTCGCATTGTGTTTGTTACGCCAGGAACAATCCAGGCGACATCAGCAAGCATGCAGACTTATGATCGTTTTGTCAATTTACAGGCTGGCAATACGACATACGGTGGCAACCTGATTAGTTGGCAGGCGTTGGGATCAACCAGCAGCATTAATGCGCATGACCATCTTGGTACCGCACCGATTTTAGGTCTCTATACGGTTGATGGTATTAAGGTCGCATCATCGACCGATGCTTCTGTGGGGGGGCTTTGGGAAGCGGTCCCATTACTCGCACCGATCACCAAGGATCAATTCGGTAATTCTTATGCTGGCAACTCTGTCTGGACCGGTACGAACGGGATTGGAACTGTCTACGAAACCGTCGCGGGGGGGAAATTCGGGCTCGGGTCGACCAGCAATGGGGGTGGATATTTTCCGGAGTTTCGGACCGAAGTAGGGCTGATTGGGGGGACGACTGGTTATGACTGGGTTCAGGTTGGCGGATTGGGGGGCGTCCTTCCGACAACCGATTTTTACCAGATGTATGGGATTTCGGAAGTGCTTACGGTGGTTCCCGAGCCTTCGACACTGGCGATTGCCGGGTTCGGGATGGTGATCGTCACTGTGAGTCGACTGAGGGGGAAGAGGTCGAAAAAGGACTGAAAACTGATTTTCCCGCAGTTCCCTCAGCTGAACCACCTCGGTATACTCTCAACAGTACGACCCTCGAGCCGATCTCAGTGATTGCTCAGTGATTGCTTGGGGATCATCACTGACATGGATTCGGTCCTGCTCGATTCAACGAGGGATTCGAGAATGATTCAGCAAAGATCCGTCCGGCTTCGATTGATTTCCTTCCGGGGAGTCACTTTGTTGCTGTTGTTTTTATCCGCCGGGCTGTTGAGCCTGCCGCTGGCAAGTGGTGAAGAACCGCAAAAAGAAGTCCCCGCAGCAGAGCCGAGTGACCCCCTTGTTCCGAATCCTGCGGTGCCGGATGTGAAATTGTTACAGGGGTTGTTGCGTGATTGGTTCGCGCCCAAGGGGAATGGTCGGCGGCCGAATCCTGCCAATCCGCTGGCACCCGGAAAACCGGGTGACGGCGAACCCTCGGCAGAATCGAGTACGACCCGTGACCCGATTGACAGCCGGGCACCCCATGATGTGAAAATCGAGCAACTCCTCTCTGCTGCCGAGTCGGCCGTCAAGCGGAAAAATGGAAAGCTGGCACTCGAGCTGTTCCAACGTTTGCTCGATCAGCCTGAAGATTCGTTGCATCGCTCGGCAGACGGGACTTGGCAATCGATTCGGCGGATTGCGAATCAGCAGCTGGGGCAGCTTCCCGAAGCGATTCTGGCCGAGTATCGATCGCAGTATGGCGGCTTGGCTCAGCAGCAACTGCTGGTGGCGCGTCGGAGCGGACAGACGGCGGATTTCGTCAACGTGGCGACTCGTTTTTTTCATACCCCTGCCGGCTATGAAGCGGCCAACTATGTGGGGTTGATGCATTTTGATCGATCCGAGTTTGGGTTGGCCGCCCGCTGGTTTGACGAATTAGCCGCATCCCCCGCAGCGATCACGCGTCAGGATGCCTGGTTGATGCAAGCGGCTCTGGCATCAGCTCGATCTGGCGACATGAAACAGGGGACTCGTTTACTGGACCGGCTTTCGCAGGGGCAACAGACCGTAGTCATGCTGGGGACCGGGCCAGTGAAAGCCTCGGAATGGCTCAGTCAATCCGCCGGGGAACCCTCGGTCCGAGCCATCGGCCTGTCCGACTGGACTCAGCTCTATGGGTCGGCAGCACGCGTGGGGACCGCCTTGGGTGGCGATCCGATCCTGATTCCTAATTGGTTTTTGCCACTCACTTCCAGCAACACCGTCCGCAACGCACTCAAATGGTTGATCCAGGATTTACACGACCAGCAGCGGTCATTGATTATGGCCTCGGTCCCGCTCGTCGTGGATGGCAAGGTGATTTATCGTGATCTGCGGGGGATTCGTAGCGTCGATATCGAACGGGGATCGCCCCTCTGGGAAGGGATCGAGGGGGTGTCACCCGAACGAATTCTCGGTGGGCTGCCGGCTCAGCAGTTTGCCCCCATGAATCCTTTTCAATTCCGGAACATCCGGGTGCAGAACGGAGGTGAATATCAGGGTCTCTCGGCCGAATACAGTCCGTTGGCCAGCCTGTTATTTCGGGATGGTGAATATGGTTTAATCAGCAGTGATGGCAAACAAGTCTTCGTGATCGAGGACCATGGGATTCTCTCAGCAAATCAACCGGGACAGAACTGGGGCTGGGACGGGAATCCCGAGGGACAAGACCCCTTCGGGATGCCGTGGCGAACGAATCGACTGGTCTCTTACGACTTGAAAACCGGCCGGCCCGCATGGAGTTTGGGGGGAGGCGAATCGCGTGAGTCATTCGATCTCCCGTTAGCCGGGTCCTATTTCTACGGCACCCCGGCGATCGAAGGGAACGAGCTCTTTCTGGTGGCGGGCAAGGGAGATGACATTCGGCTGTGGTCACTCGATCGCCTCACGGGAGCTCCCCGCTGGTCACAGCTGATTGCCTATGCCGATACCAAAATTGAGGCGGATATTGGTCGCCGCTGGCTGACATCGCAGGTCGCGGTCGGAAACGGACTCGTCGTCTGTCCGACCACGGTCGGCTGGCTGGTGGCGATCGATCGACTGCGGCAGTCGGTTGTGTGGGCACACCGCTATTCCGCAGTGGCCAGCGAGCCTCAACCGGGTCGCGAAGCGGGATCCTTATTGGTGCCACAACGCGAGTTGAGCAGTGTGTGGAGTCCGTCAGCACCAGTGATCGCCGGGAATTCGATTGTGTTTACCCCACAAGAAGAACCCTTGCTCTTGTGCCTGAGTGCGATTGATGGTCATCGGATCTGGTCACAACCCAAAGAGCGGGGGCTGTATCTGGCCGGGGTGTTTGAGCAACGCGTCCTGGTTGTGGGCGAAAACAACGTCACTTCCTATCGACTGTCGGACGGCGAAATGATCTGGGTCAATGCACTGGAAGAGGGGGTACGACCGTCAGGTCGAGGTGTCATGGTTGGCTCGTGTTACTATTTGCCGCTCAGCAATGGCGAATTGCAATCGATCGATCTGGAAACTGGAAAGCGACTGGCTCAGACATTTGTGGCTCCACAGCAGTCGGCACTGGGGAACCTGGCCATGCATCGTGGCAAGCTGGTCTCACTGAGCCCTCAAGGAATGACGGTCTTTGGGCAACGGGATGCGTTGCTGGTCGAGATTCAGAAGCGACTGGCGGTCAACCCGCTGGATCCCTGGGGGCTGCTCAGATCGAGTGAAATTCAACTGCTGAATCATCAGTATGCCGAGGCGTTGCCCTTATTAAGGAAGATCCCTGGGGATCAGCTGACCCCCGAGGAACAAATACGACTCCATGCGGCGCTGATCGAATCGCTGTCGACACTGATCCGGACGGATGTCGCGCAGCATGCTGCCGAACTGGACGAATTACAACGTTTGGCCACCTCGCCAGCCGAAAAGATGCTCTATCACGAGCTGGCGGCCGAAAAATTGCTCGCCGAACAAAAACCGCTCGCTGCTTTTGAGGCCTTGTGTGCTCTGGCCGATGAGGTGAATGAGACCCCGTTTGCCAGACCCGAAAACCGCATCATCCAGACCCGGCCGATTGTCTGGTTAAGTGGGCGGATACGTGATCTCTGGACCGCAACGCCCGCCACCGAGCGGCCAGCGCTCGATGCGCGAATCACGGAGATGACCCGAGAAGCCTCCGGCAAAAGTCTTGAGGCCTGCCAGCGAATCATTCGGCTCTTTTCCTTTCATCCTGCTGCCAACCAGGCTCGCGTTCGGCTCGTCGAATGGCTGGTGGAAGCGGGGGATCCCGGTCGAGCCCGTCTGGTGCTGCAGCAATTAATTGAACAGCCCGACCGCAACACCGCAGCGCACGCGATCGAACGACTGGCACGGCTGATGATCAGTAGCCAGCGACCTGCGGATGCTGTCTATTACTATGAGCAACTCGCCTCCCGTTATGCCGATGTGGCGATTCGCGAGGGTATAACCGGTGCAAAACTGGTCGCCGATTTGCGCCAGGCAAACGAACTTGATTTCACGCTGACCGAACAACCGTCCCTCTGGCCGACAACCCCCTTGAAGCTGGTTCAATCGACGATGAATTATCTGCAACCACCCCAGAATATCCCGATCGAGACTTCTCTCCCGTTTTTCCAGCGACGCAGTATTGATGCCTCGCCGAATGAACAACGTTTGACGATGGAAATGATCGAGAGTGGCGAGCTGGATTGGATGGTCCCCCTGCGGAGCGCAGTGCGTGGGACAGACGAAAATCAGATGTGCATCAAATCGATTGGTCACCAGTTATTCTTCATCAATCGCGGCGTGCTGCATGCGATCTCGCCGCTCGAAAAACGGAATCTCTGGACAAAGTCACTCGGGGATCAAGGGGAAGGGTCTGTACGGCACTCGGCTCGCCCCGTGGTCACGACGATGCTGGCACCAGTACCGAATGACGGTGCGCAATCCCTGCTATTACAACGAGCACATCTCACCGGCAGCCTGGCGATTGTGCAGCCGAATTATCTCTGCATTTATGGGCGGCGATCGCTGTCGGTGTTGGATCCGCAAACGGGCGAAGAACTTTGGGGACTCGAATCCTTGCCGATGAATTCACTGGTCGTCGGAAATCACGAAGCGCTGTTCGTCACGCATCCCGGAAAAGAAGAAGCCTCGGTCTATCGGGCTCTTGATGGAAAACCACTGGAAATTCCGGGGGTTGGCAACTTGCTGAATCATGCCTTGCTGGTCAGGGAATCCTCGTTCCTGTTACTGGAAACCAACGATCAAAATCCGCTCAAGGCGATCGGCATTCGACGAGCCAAAGTCGTTTTGCGCTTGCATGACCCGATCGCCAAGTCCACGACCTGGCAGCTCGAGCTTCCCCCAGGAACAGTCGTCAGTCCGCTGGGAACCGAGGAAATTGTCGCGTTCCAAACCGATGGTCAGTTACAGCGGATCGAGGTGGCTACCGGGCGAACGATTTCGATGGAATCCATCAAAATCCGCAAAATAGGACAATATCGCGAACGGTATCTGCTGGCGGATGAGGATCGGATTTATCTGATTATCAATGCGTCAGACAATGGTCCGCAGTCTTACGGTGAAAGCCTGCCGTCGATTCGAATGAACGGGACAGTCTTTGCCTGGGGTCGAAAGGATAATCGGCTGCAATGGCAGCAAGAAGTCAAACACCAAAACCTGGTGGTCGATCGGTTCTCGACACTGCCCGTACTGCTGTGCGTCTCTCGGTCCTGGAAACAACGTGGAGTCGGGAACTTCAATGTCGGCACACTGAATCTCACGGTCATCCACAAGCAGACGGGGCAACTGCAGATGGATGTCAAAATCCTGTCGCAATACAGTGGATTCCATGCCATCAGCCTGAATTCCCAAGAGCCTTACATCGACCTCAAATCGTATAACATGCGGATGCGACTGGTCCCGACGGTGGCGCCCCCTCCGGTTGCGGCTGCAGCGGGCGCCCCACCCACTGTGCCGGTCGAGAATCATTGACCCCCCATGGGTTTGGGGGTTATCCGCGTGGATGGCACTTTTCGTGAATCGACTTGAGTCGGCTGTGATCGACCTGCGTATAAATCTGGGTGGTCCGAATGCTGGCATGACCGAGAAGTTCCTGCAGCGCACGAATTTCGGCACCTCCTGCCAGCATGTGTGTCGCAAAACTGTGACGCAACGTGTGCGGACTCACCTCTCGACTGACTCCGATTCGTGCCGCATACCGCTTCACCAGCTTCCAGACCGTGATGCGCGACAATGATTTCCCGCTGCGCGACAAGAGGAGTGGCGTTGTCGCATCCTCATCATGAACCAGCAGGGGCCGTTCTGCTTCGAGGTAAGCCTCGACCGCAGCGCGTGCCACCGGGTTCAGCGAGACGATCCGTTCCTTGTTCCCCTTCCCCACACAGCGGCAATAACCCGCTTCCAGCTGGATGTCGCGTAATGTGATGCCACAAACTTCCGAGGCACGGCAGCCGGTCGCATACATCAAAGCCAACAACGCACGATCACGCAAACGAAGTCGGTCATGACGTGACGGAGCCGCAATCAGTTCATCCACTTTTTCCGGGCTGAGAACCTTGGGAAGATGCTGCCAGAGTTTGGGAGAGTTGACCAGTTCCACCACACTTTCCGGCAGGATCCCTTCCAGAACCAGATAGCGAAAGAACATCTTCAGTGACACCAGGTGCCGTGCCATCGAAGTGGCCGCAAATTGATGATCGTGCAAATCCTGCAAATACTGCGAGAGCAATCCGAGATCCACCAGCTGCAAACGAGCGGGTCCATGCTCGCGATACCACGCATCGAATCGGGTGAGGTCTCGTCGATACGCCAGCAGCGTATTTTCCGATAGCCCGCATTCGGCCTTCAGATAATGGATAAATCCACTCAGGTGCTGTGAAGGATCCGCAGGGGCCGCAACAGGTCCGGCAACTGCCTGAACAGGACGTTTACGTGGTGGCATGGCGGCGATTTCATCCTGAGGACTAAACTCGTTCCCCGTTTCTCCGTGACTCATACCAAACAGATCGACCATCACGGAAGATCAGCTTGGCAGCAAATGTGATCCTACCCCATTCCCAGCGGCAAAAACTGCTGGTCTCCTGCCGATTGTCGGTGGTGATTCACGAGAAAAGGGGCAATATTCCGGAAAATCGCTTCAGGCGTTCAGTTCAGCTTAACCGCTACAGTCCCCGCAGCCGATAAAAACGATAGGCCGTGGCCTGTGGACACATCCGGTTGGTAGCGCACCGTGGATTGTGGAAGTGAGCGAGCGGCCCTGTTTCCAGTTGTTGCTTTTAAAATGAATCGTCGGGACAGGAGCGGATCATGCGACGCGGGAGTTGGATTCTTGCCATCTCGGGAATGATGGCACTTCATCAAAACAGCTTTGCCGCCGATTCCGTCGCGGACCAGTCGTCGGGTCGAACGGCGATTGGAACCCCGCGGACCCCGGCGACAGGGAAGCGTACGGTCAAAGGGGTCGAGGCCCAGTCGAATGCCCGCCCGAAAAACTATTACAAAGAACTGTTTGGTGACGAAACGCCGCCAGCAGCACCGCAGGCACAACCCCAGACCCCGGTTCCTAAAGTGGCTCCTAAAGCGGTGACCAAGCCGGTTTCCGCCGCCACAAACCCGGCCGACAATACCGCAGACTGGGCGGATGACCACGAATCCGTCTCGACCCCCACCCCCGCTCAGCCTCCGATTGCCAAAAGTCGTGCGGAGAAGGTTCCCAGCGCAGAACCCTCGTTCGATGATCTCCCCGTCGTGACGGGTAAGGCGAGTATTACCCCGGTTCAGGGAGCCCGATCATCCGGGAGCGTCTCTCAAGTGGGCTATGATCAACCTGCAGGGAAAACGCAGGATTTGCAGCCAATGCGTGCGGACGGACGTCCCAAGAGCGCCCCTTCGCTTCCCGAATTTGACGACTCCGCAGCCAAAGTGCCGCGAACCAAACTTGGCAAAAATCCCGGTGCGACCACCCGAGTGAAACCCGTCAGCGCGGAAGAGACTTCCCCCATGCTGCCGACTGTCCGGACTTCCGTGGCTTCCAAAGCCGCTGCGGTCTCGGCGGCCCCTGTCGCGGTCGCACCGTCGACCGGTCCAGTGACTTCTCAAGTGACACTGGAATGGGTCAAGCGTGGCGAATTCAATGTGGGACAAGAATGTCAGGTCGATCTGGTCGTCAAGAATGCTGGTTCCACGACCGTGAATCAACTGGCGATTGATGCCTTTTTCCCCAGCAACATTCGTCTGATTGCTGCCGTTCCCACCCCCGAGTCTGCTACAGATCGCTTGACTTGGAGCGTGGATCAATTGACGGCGGGAAGCGAGAAATCCTTCACCGTCAAACTGATTCCCAGCAAGCGTGGTGAGATCGGAGCTTCGGCCCAAGTCCGCTTTACCGGGACCAGCAGCGCCGCATTTGCGGTCCATGAACCGATGCTGAAGGTGGCGGTCAAGTCCCCTTCGAGAGAAGTCATGCTGGGTGACCCGGCGTCACAGATGATCACTGTCACCAATCCCGGTACGGGGAGCGTGCATGATGTCAAAATTGAAGCCAAACTGTCGGCTGGTCTGGAACATCCGACTCGAGAAGATCAGCTGCTGATTGATGTCGGCACGGTCGGCCCCGGCGAAACCCGCAGTTACCGCCTGGGCTTGACCGCCGCACTCGGAGGTCTGCAGGGTGTCACCGTTGTTGCCACCTCCAGCTCGGATGCTTCGAGCACCGATAGCGTGGAATTCAACGTGATCGCCCCCAGCTTGAAAATCGCCGTCGACGGGCCTGCGTTGCGATACAAGGGGCGTAATGCCAAATACACGGTGACGGTGACCAACGATGGTAGCCTCGTCAACAACAATGTGCGGGTTTCACAGACCGTTGCTGAAGGATTCAAATTCGTCTCGGCAGACCACGGCGGCAAGTTTGACTCGTCGGCCAACAACGTCCAGTGGTTCATCGATCGCCTGGCGCCGGGAGAATCGGCCCAGTTGATTTGTGAAATGAACTCGAAGCAGATCGGTCAGTTTTCGCAGGTCGTGAACGTCGTTTCCGATGCGGGAGTTCAGGCTGAAGCCGAAATCGAGACACGAGTTGACGGGATCGCGTCACTCACCATGGAGGTCGTCGATCGTGATGACCCGGTCGAAGTCGGTGCCGAAACCGCCTATGAAATCCGTGTCAAGAACGACGGATCCAAATCGGCTGCGGGTGTGATCGTGACTTGCGATCTTCCGGTTGGGATGGAATTCCTGTCTGCCGAAGCACCGGTTGATCAGGTGCTGGAAGGTCGCCAGCTGATTTTCAAACCGATCGGACAGATCGCAGCCGGAGATCAGGCGACGATTCGCATCGCGATGAAAGTCGGACGCGAAGGGAGCCACCGCCTGCGAGCTCGGTTGACCGGTGGTGGCTTGGCGGAACCGATCCAGCTCGAAGAAGTGACCCGAGCCTACACTGATTGACGAGATCCGTCTTTCTGCAACACGTTTATCGCCGGGCCGGCCTCGTCATTGGGGCCGGTTCCGTTTTTTTGCGGTGACCACTTTTGTGGTGACGATCCGCAGGTTCTTCGAGTTTCCCCACGAGTGCCACACGCGACTTGAGTAATGGACCCAAGAGCGTGAGGCGCGGCGCGTTGATCGTGGACCTGAACTTGGGTCACAACCTCAAGACTGCTGCATTTGTTCGTTGAAAATGCGGCTGATGTCCTGATCCGTCACCGTGATTTCTCGCGTAAATCCCGTGTGTGATCGGGAATACGAAACCTTCTGCGCCTGGGCAGGGTTCCGATGTACCATTTTTGCCAGGAACGATTTGTCTTCGTCAGTCAACTTTCCGACCGAAGGATCCCAGCTGGTACGGGATTCAATGACGAGCGAATCGACGCGAGCATCGTACTTTGTGTAGTCGGCCATTTGCGTTTTGAACTATTGAAAGAGTCGAAAGCGGCCTCAAACAATCAGCCAGCCGCGTCGACCGTATGATACTCCTTGCCAGGAAGACTCGCAAAGCATCAGACCGATTCTGCCGAATCGCCTGAATCGCCCGATTTCGCGATTTGAATCGCTGGGGTCGGTTCGGTTTGTGTCCTCTGGCTGCGGCTGATAATATCGCGGCGTCCGATTTGATTCACCCACATCGAGGAGACTTGGCAGATGGACGACATGCGGCCCAATCTTGCCGGTCCGAGACTCGCACCTTTTCAGGCACCACAAGGGGATCTGGCGATTATCGCCGGGACGGGTAACCCGATTCTGGCACAGACCATCGCCAATCATCTCGGTGTCACACTCACCCCTGCACGGGCTCATTTGTTCAGTGAAGGGAATGTTTTTGTTCGGATCAAGGAAAATGTCCGTGGCAAAGATGTCTTTATCATTCAGGGGTGCCATTATCCGGTCAACGACAACTTCATGCAGCTACTGTTCTGGATTGACGCAGCCCGACGGGCGAGTGCCCAGACCGTCACGGCGGTCATTCCGTTCTTCAGTTATGCTCAGGGTGACAAGAAAGATGAGCCGCGAGTTTCCATCAGGGCCCGCGTCTGTGCCGATGCCATCGAAGCGGCAGGGGCCGATCGCGTCCTGACGATGGATCTGCACAGTCCGCAAATTCAGGGCTTTTTCCGGATTCCCGTCGATCACCTCTACGGCCGAATCGTACTGGTGGAACACTTTAAAAAACTGAAGGTTCAGGACATTGTCGTTTGCAGCCCCGATGTCGGCTTCGCCAAGGGGGCCGCAGCGTATGCCAGCCTGTTAAATGCCCCGGTGGTGATTGGAAATAAACACCGGGCCGACCACACGGAAACCGTCCAGATTCTGGAAGTGATCGGCAATGTGCAGGACAAAAATGTGTTTCTGGTCGACGACCTCACGATCACAGGACGCTCATTGGTCGAGATGGCCAAGACCCTGAAATTACGGGGTGCCAAAGAAATCTATGTCGGGGTGACCCACGGCGTCTTATCCGAAGGGGCCGCAGCGCGGATCGCCGGCAGCGAAATCAAAAAGATGTTCATCACCGACACCATCGAAAATTCGTTTGATCCGCTGCCGCACAATATCGAAGTGGTCTCGATGTCGCACCTGATGGCCGCTGCCATCAGGTCGATTCACGACCGAACCAGTATCAGCATGTTATTCCCTGACAAACAGGGAGAATAATCCCCACGCACGATCATCGCCGGACACAACAGCGTCCAGATTCAAGAGCGTCCAGATTCAAGCCGAACGGGGACCTCACGCCGCTTCGGCATCGGCATCAGCATCGAGTTCCTGCAGCGGTTGATGGCGCGTGAATGGCAAAATCTGTTCGTCAAACGAATAAAGATTGTATCGCATCACATACGCATCTTCTTCGGTATCTTCGTAGTGTCCACGCAGGACCGAGTTTGCCACCAAGCCCTGCTTTTTGAAGAAGAGCTGAGCCGTCAGATTCGTCTCTCGCACTTCCAGCGCGATCTCTTCACGACGTTGCTGCGACAGCTTGTTGACCAGTCGTTTGACCATTTGACTGCCGATTCCCTGACGTCGCGACCAGGGGGCGACGGCAAAGTTTAATACATGCAGTTGGGACTTGAGCAGCTCATAAATCATGAAGCCCACTATCCGTTCCTGGCGTTCAGCGACCATGCCGATGCAATTCCGCTGCCGTAAACAACAGAGAAAATCTTCCTCTGTCCAGGCGAATTCGAAGCTTTGACGCTCGATTTCCAAAACCTCGGGCATATCCCGACGGATCATCCACCGTACTTGAACATCGCATTGCGATCGGTACGGACCAATTTTTGGTGTATTCCCGGTGGTCATGCGGACCTCCTTGTCCTTCTGATTGCTGGGGCCGGGCACCTCTCAATCATTGAGATGCGCATGATGCGACAGTAGCCGATGGATTCTTTTCTGGCTAGTCGAAAGTGGAATTTTTTGGCCAGAATATTTTCCCGCGTGGCGCGGTTCCTTCGTTGTCACGCCAGAGACTTTCGCGACGTACGCGGGAACCTTATCTTAGCGGATCCTGTGTTCAACCACTCAGACCCGATGGAGACTTTCCCGTGCGCCACCTCGCCTGTTTCCTGTTTCCGTTCATAATCGCTTCCGTACTCTCGGCTCAGTCCGAAAAACCGATCGAGCCGCAAAAATATGAATTGGGACCTGATTCCAATCCTGTCGCCGGTGTCCCCGAGGGAAAAGTGACCCGGCATACTTGGAAAAGTCAGGTCTTCGAGGGGACGGTTCGAGATTATTACCTCTATGTTCCGGCACAGTATGATGCCACGAAGCCGACCGCCGTGATGGTCTTTCAGGATGGCCATGCTTATGTCAACAAGACCGGCGAATACCGTGTTCCCGTGGTCTTCGACAATCTGATCCACAAGCAGGAAATTCCCCCGATCATCGGGATTTTTGTTGATCCCGGACATCGTGGTGATCCGCTCCCCGAAAGTCGCTGGCGGGCGAACAATCGAAGTTTCGAATACGACACACTCAGCGATCAATATTCAAAACTGATTCTGGACGAGATCCTCCCGGAAGTGGCTCGGTCTTTTCATTTGACGAACGATCCCAAACAGCGGGCCATCGGCGGTGCGTCCTCGGGGGGAATCTGTGCCTGGACTGTCGCCTGGGAGCGTCCCGACGCGTTTCGTAAGGTCCTCAGTCATATCGGCAGCTTCACCAATATTCGTGGCGGGCACAACTACCAGGCGATGATCCGCAAGACCGCTCGGAAACCGATTCGGGTCTTGCTGCAGGATGGTGACCGGGACCTGAACAACGAGCACGGAAACTGGTGGTTGGCCAACCTCGAAATGGAATCCTCGCTGCAATTTGCCAAATACGATGTCAAAACGGTTTGGGGACACGGCGGACACAGTGGAAGCCACGGCGGTGCGACCCTACCCGATTCACTGCGCTGGCTCTGGCGCGCGGAAGAAGCCCCTTACAAATTTGACGATGAGATCAAAGCCTTTGAAGCAGCCGATCAGCTTAAAACACCCCCCACAGGAGCCATCCTGTTTGCAGGAGCGTCCAGTATCCGGCTCTGGTCAACTCTGGCCCAGGATTTCCCGCAGCGAACCCTCTTCAATCGGGGTTTCGGTGGCTCGATGCTGTCCGACAATACCTTCTTTGCGGATCAGATCGTGATTCCCTACAAGCCGAAATTGATCCTGATTCAGGCGGGTGGCAATGACATCAACAATGGCAAATCGCCGGAACAAGTTTTAGTCGACTTCAAGGCTTACGTAGCAAAAGTTCGGGGCAAACTTCCCGAAACGCGTATCCTGTATATGGGGATCAATCCGAGCCCGGCACGATGGGGACAGGCGGAAAAACAAAAAGCAGCCAATCGGCTGATCAAGGAATTTTGCCAACAAGGGACCAACCTGGGATTCATCGATCAGTTCGACGCGATGCTCGGTCCCGACGGTAAGCCACGACCAGAACTCTACGTAGAAGATCAACTGCATCCCAGCGAGGCGGGGTATCAGTTGCGCACCCGCTTGATCACACCACATCTGAATCCGTGACAACCCGGGGCCTCAACGCCGGAGGCGACACAGGGTAAGCGAGGGAACCTTTGGGCGCAGTGACGGAGGGGGCAACCGCGGCGCAGCGACCGGAATTGCCGTAGCCCGATGGTGGTGACTTTGTCAGACGGGATGGAACAAGAAGTGGTCTGTCCCCTCGCCCCGGTACGCCGGGGAGAGGGTTAGGGTTAGGATGAGGGGCTCTTCGAACATTCAAACGCCAAGGATTTTTCAAGAACCCAAAAACCAACGATCAACCGTCCCAGCAAGGGAACCATCATCCGCCCCAACGAGGGATCCGTAAGGTATCCCAAACGGGCAACCGCAATCCATCCGAACAAGGGAACCCTCAGGCGTCGCAACGGGGCACCCGTCTGGCGGCCCAAAGGGCCAGCCGTTCAAATAGCCCAGCCCCAACGGGCTGGGTCCGGTCGAGATAAAAAAACCACAAAGGTCTGTAGGGCCGATCATTGTGCGAATTGCGTGTGTCCCACGTCATCGGCATGTGATTTGTCAGTGACGAAGTTTGCCAATGACGAACACCCGTATATGGAGTGACAAAAGGTCGGCTCGACAGGCCTTTGGGTACATCTTCCGGGCTTAACGCTGGATGCGGGCTGACCCCCCCTTGGCGAAGGATTCGACCTGTTCCAACGTCGACATCGTGGTATCGCCGGGGAAGGTGGTCAACAGGGCACCATGGGCCCAGCCGATGCGGATCGCTTCGTCAGGGGTTTTCCCGCTCAGCAACGAATAAATGAATCCTGCGGCAAAGCCGTCCCCACCACCGACGCGGTCGTAGACGTCGAGTTCGCAGGTTGGGGCCGTATAGGTCTTTCCTTCGATCCAGCAGACCGCACTCCAGTCGTGCCGATTGGTTGTATGGACTTCTCGCAGCGTGGTGGCCACGACCTTGATGTTGGGCAATTGCTTGGCCACATCATCCATCATCCCGACGAATGCCGCAGGATCGATCTTCGATTTCGATTCGACATCAGGCCCCTTCAGGCCGAGTCCCTTCTGCAGGTCTTCTTCGTTGCCGACGAGCACATCCACATTTTCGACGATGCGACGCAACGTCTGTTGGGCGGTCGCCAGACCACCCGAGATTTGCCACAACTTCGCTCGGAAATTCAAGTCGAACGAGACGATGGCCCCTGCCGCCTTCGCCGCCTTCATCCCCTCGATGATCAGATCTGGGGTGGTTGACGAGAGTGCGGAAAAGATGCCGCCGCTATGGAACCAGCGAACCCCACCCGCCATGATCGTTTTCCAGTCAAAATCGCCAACCTTCAGCCGGGCTGCGGCTTCGTTGCTGCGGTTGTAGAACACGACCGGTGCCCGGACACCCAATCCGCGATCGCTGTAGACAGTCGCCATATTGGGACCGGTCACGCCATCGTGTTCGAACTGTTTGTAAAACGGCTTAACCCCCATGGCACGCACACGTTCGGCAATCAAGTCGCCAATGGGATAGTTGACCATGGCCGAGGCGACACCGGTTTTCATGCGAAAACAGTCTGCCAGGTTGGCGGCCACATTGAATTCGCCCCCACTGACATGAATTTGACATTCATGTGCCTTGCGGAAGGGGATAATTCCCGGATCCAGCCGATGAACCAAAGCCCCCAGCGAGAGTAAATCCAATGAGCCGGAAGGGGAAATCTTAAGCATGTTGTTTCCTTGGGATGCAGAATGGTTAACGACCACGATTCAGACGCCCGATGCGCTGCAATCAAATATGGCGGGCATGATAGTGGCTACGCCAATAAAGTTCAGCTGAAAAGACTGGCAGAAAATCGGATCACGGCACTTCGTCCGCCTCGTTTTTCCGCAGAGCCCCCATCGTCCTGACGAGAGATCCTGTTTTTCGCCACCCCAAAAGACTAGTCTTTGGGCACTTCGGCGGTGATTTCCTCAATACACCCTCCACAGAACAAAGGGGCGGTTATGTCGGGTCGAGTTATTGTCAGTCTCTTCGTGCTGGTGCTTGTCGGACAAAGGTCAGCCTCGTCGCAACAGGCACATCTCCCGTTTCAAGATTTCGTCAAGCAGCAGGCGCTGCAGTTGCGGGCTAACGACCAACCCGCCGCGACCGCCGACGAGTGGGCTCGGCGACGACAGTCGCTCCGAGAACACCTGATCAAGGCTTGGGGTCCCTTTCCGGAAGTGGACTGCGATTTGGAACCTCGTCAGCTCGGCGGATTCCAGCGGGATGGCTATCGGGTCGAAAAAATTCTGTTTCAAACCCGCCCAGGGGTCTGGATGACGGCCAATGCCTACATTCCTGATCAGCCAAAGGGACGACTTCCTGCTATTCTGCATGTTCACGGGCACTGGTCCGGAGCCAAACAGGATCCCGTCGTCCAGTCACGCTGTATTGGCTCGGCAAAACTCGGTTTTTTTGTACTCAGCGTCGATGCCTTCGGTGCGGGGGAACGGGGTGTGGGCAAGCCACTGGGCGAGTACCACGGTGAACTGACTGCGGCCACGCTGCTCCCCGTCGGGCTCCCCCTTTCCGGACTGCAGGTCTACGAGAATCAACGAGCGGTCGATTATTTGCGATCGCGACCGGAAGTCGATCCCGATCGGATTGGGGTCACCGGTGCCAGTGGTGGCGGGAACCAGACCATGTACGCCGGGGCCTTTGACGAACGACTCCAATGTGTTGTCCCGACCTGCTCGGTCGGAACCTATCAGGCGTACCTGAGTGCAGCCTGCTGCATGTGTGAAGTCGTACCAGGAGCACTCCGCTTCACAGAAGAAGGGGACATTCTCGGTCTGGCCGCACAACGGGGTTTGATGGTGACGAGCGCGACACAGGATGCGTTTCAGTTTTCGGTGGGGGAAGCACGCAAATCGTTCGCCCGGGCCGAAGCGATTTCCCATTTGTTTTCTGAGGGGGGAATCAAGCATACGATTATCGAATCGCCACACGCCTACAATCAGCCAATGCGCGAAGCGATGTACGGCTGGATGACGCGGCATCTGAAGCGAGAAGGAGATGGGACACCGATTCCGGATCCGCTGATTCAGCCCGAAATTCCGGAAACACTGCGATGCTTTCCTGGTGAATCGCGACCGGACGATTTTGTGACAATTCCCCGATTTGCCGCAAGCGAAGCACGGCGATTGATCGGACAACGATCGGCCCCGGTTGACCGCGCGAGCTGGGAAGCGTCACGGACCGTTCAGCGGCAAAAGCTCGTCGAGGTCCTCGGTGGCTGGCCTAAGTCGGCACCGATGCAGCTCAAGGTCGAGACCAGTCCCGAGGGAACCAGCCAATCGATCGAGTTTGACTCGGAGCCGGCGTTACGTCTTGCCGCTCGACGGGATCTTCCCGAGAAACCGGGTCGGCTGGCGATTCTGGTCGACCTCGAACAGGGTGCCGAAGCGGCATGGTCCAGCGAGCTGGCTCGTCAACTGCGTGATGAGGGGTGGGCGGTTGCCGCGCTCGAGCTGCGAGCGACGGGCCGCTACGCCGACCCGCGTGATAAGATCGGCAACGCTCCTGACCACAATACCGCAGAATGGTCATTGTGGATCGGTCGTCCGCTGCTGGGGCAATGGGTCTGGGATGTTCGCCGGATCCTGGATGCGATTGCCGAACAGGATGGATCGCTGCCGCATGATATTCTTGCGATTGGCCGCGGTTCAGCAGGAGTCGTAGCGTTAACCGCAGCAGCTCTTGATGAACGGATCACCCGCGTACAATCGGTCGATTCGCTGGCGAGTTATGTGACCGACGAGCCTTACCGTGGCACGCGACTTGGCCTGATGGTTCCGGGAGTGATCAAGGAAGTGGGGGATATCGCTGACATCGCGTCGCTGATCGCACCCCGTCCAGTAACGATTCGTGGTGGCACGTCGGGGGCGGGAATAAAGCTCGATTTGGCCGCGTTAAGCCACGAGTTCACTCGCACCGCTCGCGTCTTTCAAATGCTGGACGTCGCCAGTCTGCTGCGGGTGCAGGATCGTTGATCGCGAAGCCAAATCCGCGATTGCGTCAACACCGCGAATCGAGCCGTCGCTGAACTCTGCTTCCCTATCCAACATGTTAACGACCGGAGAGATTGATGCCTGGCCGCCGGTTGTTATCAGAAGGGGATTATCTTGATCCCCGTTACGGTGCGAGTCGCCCCGACTGGGTTCGTCGACGAGCCGTATTGCGAGAAACGCTACAGCGGGTCAGCACGGCAGATCCCGCAAACAAGTACCAACTGCTCGCTCAGGCGAACCTCAAACGCTGGCACGATTCGCGTACCACACCGTTCGATGCGGGAGATGGTATCTCAATCATCGCCGGCGATTGGGGTGAGGTGACCCACGCGATGACAAAATTGCATGGATGCTGCTTCGCTGCGTTGAACATGGCGAACGCTTATGTTCCCGGCGGGGCTTATGTCGAGGGGGCCCCGGCTCAGGAAGAGAACATGTTTCGCCGCACGGACTGCCATTTCTCGGTGGGGCCCGAGGAATACGACGGCGAGCGTAATCGGTATCATCCACAGATGACATCGCTGCTTTCGGCGGAGACTGGTCGAGTGTATCTCGACA